>NZ_JBFANN010000041.1:0-68279 GCF_040674855.1 Nocardia sp. NPDC049707
CCAACACACGGGGGGTATGAGAGGCCGGAACCAAAAATATTTGGCACTGACATTCATCGACACACTATTGAGTTCTCAAAGAACACACGCACACAACTTGACCCCAGATTCTCTCAGGGGGCTTGTTGAGGCAACTGTGCTATCTTAGCCAACCGACCGGGCAGAGTCAAGTCTGCTCGTTCGATCCGGCAATGCTGATCGTCAGGCGCTCCTCGTCCTACCTCGTTTCCCAGGCCGTTCGGCTCCGGGTCGGTGTCCGTGTCGCTCTGACTTGGATAAAGTTACGCGGCGGAGAACGTCGAGTCAAATCCGCACTACACACATGTGATTTCGCAGGTCAGAGGCCATTCGAGACCCCCGAAAACGGGCTCGGGCCACCCGAATGTGACCCGAGCCACGTGATCTTTATGCGCCCGCCCGCAGAACACCCGCGAAGTTCCGCTTACCGCGGCGCAGCACCAACCACCGTCCGTGCAGGTAGTCGGCATCGGCGGGCGTCCATTCCAGATCCGAGATCCGCTCGTTGTTCACCGACGCCCCACCTTCGTTCACCGCGCGACGTGCGGCACCGCGGCTCTCCGACAGTCCGGCGGCGACCAGCAGATCGACGATCGTGCTCGATTCACCCACACCGACCTCGGCGACTGTGCCATCGACCGCGGCTTCGCGCAGGGCTGCCGCGAGCGTCGGCTCATCGAGTTCGCGCAGATCCGCACGGCCGAACAAGGCTTGACTTGCCAACTGCACGGCCCGGGTGTTCGCCTCGCCGTGCACCAGATTCGTCATTTCCTCGGCCAGCTTGCGCTGGGCTTCCCGTGCGTGCGGACGCTCGGCGGTGGCCGTCTCCAGCTCGGCCAACTCCTCGCGGGACAGGAAGGTGAACCAGCGCAGGTACCGAACAACATCGGCGTCGGCGGTATTCACGAAGTACTGGTACCAGGCGTACGGGCTGGTCATTTCCGGATCGAGCCACAGGCTGCCGCCGCCGGTCGACTTGCCGAATTTCTTGCCGTCGGCCGAGGTGACGAGCGGTACGGTCAACGCGTGTACCGAAGCACCATCGACGCGCCGGTTCAGCTCGACACCCGCGATGATGTTGCCCCACTGATCCGAACCACCGACCTGCAGTGTGCAGCCGTAGTTGCGGCGCAGCTGCAGGTAGTCATTGGCCTGCAGCAGCATGTAGCTGAATTCGGTGTAGGAGATGCCCTCGCCATCCAAGCGGCGCTTGATGGTGTCGCGGGCCAGCATGACGTTGACCGAGAAGTGCTTGCCGATATCGCGCAGGAAGTCGACGGTCGACAGCTGGCCGGTCCAGTCCATGTTGTTGGCGATGATGGCGCCGGTGGGTGAGTCGTCGAGGTCGACGAAGCGCTCGAGCTGCGAGCGGATCCGGACCGACCATTCGGCGACGGTATCGGTCGAATTCATGGTGCGCTCGCCCACGTCGCGCGGGTCGCCGATGAGTCCGGTGGCTCCGCCGGCCAGCACGATCGGGCGATGGCCCGCGCGCTGGAACCGCTTCAGCGCTAGCAGCGGGACCAGATGGCCGGCGTGCAGGCTGGCCGCGGTGGGATCGAAACCGGCATAGAGGGTCAGCGGCCCGGCGGCTGCCGCCGCGCGCAGGGCGTCCAGGTCGGTGGACTGCGCGATCAGTCCGCGCCAGGTCAGTTCGTCGATGATGTCGCCGCTCACGCTGTCCCATCTTTCCGCACCGGTCCCCGCGACCAGCATGCCCCTCAGTGTCGCCACGCAGGGCGAACCATTTTCGGTGAACGCGACAACGATCGGCAGACCGCGGTCTGCCGATCGTGTGCGTTATACAGATGTTCAGCGAGCCAGCAGCTCCCGCGCCGCGATGATGCTGTCGCGACGCTGCCAGGCGATCCAAACGAACACCACGGCGAGTACCAGCGGGAAGGGCGCGAGCGCGGGGGCGCCGAGCAGGAAGATCTGGGTCAGCGCGGCGCAGACCGTGGTGATGGCCAGGCCGACGGCCGCGGGCCCGGTCAGGCGCGGCACCAGCAGGCCGATGCCGCCGGCGAGTTCGACCACTCCGGTGAAGTAGCGGAACCACTGGCCCCAACCGATCGTGTCGAAGGATTCGACTGCGGCATGCGCGCCGAGCAACTTCGGGGCGCTGGAGGCGATGATGAAGAACAGCGTGAGCACGATCTGCACGGTCCAGAGCGCGATATTCGTCTTCTTGCCGGGGCGGTGGGCGGCGTTGAACGGAGCGGTGGGGACGATGGCAGCCATCTGTCTTTCCTTCGGGTCGGTTGCGCCGGGTGGAGCGCGTTCAACAGATAGGACGGACGCCGCCGGAAAAACTCATCGCTGACCCCGAACTTTTGTGGCCTGGAGTTATACCGCCTCGATCGGGGCACGCGGGCTGCGCCGGTAGACCGAGACAGCCGGCGATGCGAGCCAGAATCGCCACGGCACATCCGCCGCACTGCTGACCCCGACGCGCGGTCCGCTGGAAATCTCGGCGGGGTCGATCGCGCCGTTCAGCTGCAACTGGATCGGCGAGGCCGGATCGAACAGCGGCGTTCCGTAGTCGCTCAGCGTGATTCCGAGCGCGCTGCCGAGATTCCCAGGGCCCCTTGCCAAATCGGCATCGGTGTGGACCGCTGACCGCCGCTCCCTCGCCGTCGCCAACCCGGCGATCACCTCGCCCGACCGGATGAGTACGGCACTCGCTGTGCCGTCCGGACCGCTGGTCACGTTCACACACCTATGCGTGCCGTAGCTGAGGTAGACGTAGAGCACTCCGGCGGGCCCGAACATCACCGCATTGCGCTTGGTCCGCCCGCGTCCGGAATGCGATGCCGGATCCGGCCATGGTCCGGCGGGATCGCCGCCATAGGCCTCGACCTCGACGATTCGCACGCCCACCGGTCCGGACCACAGCGTCGAGCCGAGCAATCGGCAAGCCGCGGCGGGCGGTTCGACCGCGAGTTCCTCATTACGCACAACTCACCATTGTTCCCGAAAGTCAGACGTAGTGACTGTGCTGGTCCGAGTGCAGCGTGACCAGGTCGTCGATGATCACCGCGGCATAGTCGACCGCGAGCAACACCGCCAGCTGTGCCCAGGCGACCCACGCGATACCGATCGGGATCGTCGCGGCCACCGCCACGGCGGCGAGCTGTCGCGACCACGGGCGTTGCAGAGCAGGGGCGAGCCGGAAACAGAATTGGCCGAAGAGATACCGTGCGACGCCAGCCGAGAACGTGGAGGCAGCGGCGAAGGGGGCGGCGTGCGCGATGGTCATAGTGCTGCCCGCCGTGGCGACGGTGATGCCGATCAGCAGCGGGGTAGAGCGCGTAGCCGTAGGCGAGCACCGCAGGACATGAGCGTTCCCGATCCGGGACCGCCGCAAGCGCTTGCGCACCGCGGTCGTCATCGATCCCGAAGTACCTGTCCGCTGTCGACGTTCGTTCCGCGGTCTGGTCACGGGTGGTTACCCGAGCACGTCGGTCCCCATATAGAGCCCCGCGAGCTTGCTCGGGTTCACCTGGAAGCGCAGGTTGTGGATATGGCCATCGATGATGTCGTAGGTGAACGTCGCCACCGGATTTCCATCGATGCGCGCCAGCGCACCGAGTTCCCCATTGATATGCGCGGGCTCGAGGACGATGCCCGCGACCGACGGCTTGGCCAGGACACCGAGAACCCAGCGGGCCACATGATCCGGTCCGTACAGCGGACGGCGGGCCGCGGTGACCACACCGCCGCCATCGGACCACGAGGTGACATCGGGAGCAAGCAGATCCATCAGCGCATTGAGATCGCCACCGGCGCACGCAGCCATGAACTGTTCGGTGATGTGGGCGCGCTCGGCCTTATCGGTATCGAAGCGCGGACGGCGGGACTGCACATGAGAGCGGGCTCGATGCGCGATCTGTCGCACGGTGGCTTCCGGCCTATCGAGGGTGTCGGCGATTTCGGCGTGGCTGAAGCCGAAGACCTCGCGCAGCAGGAAGACCGCGCGCTCCACCGGACTCAAGGTCTCCAGGACCACCAGCATGGCGGTGGAGACGGTGTCGGCCAACTCGGTCTCCTCGGCGATATTCGGTGAAGTCAACAGAGGTTCGGGCAGCCACGGGCCGATATAGGTTTCGCGCTTGGCCTTGGCTGAGGTGAGCCGGTTCAACGACAGATTGGTGACCGTGCGCACCAGATAGGACTTGGGATGCTGGACTGTCGACTGATCGGTTTCATTCCATTTCAGCCAGGTGTCCTGGAGCATGTCCTCGGCATCGGTGACGGTGCCCAGCATCCGGTAGGCGGTGGCAAAGAGCAGCCGCCGGTGTTCGATGAATGGGTCCTGCGCGGGCGTAGCGTCGACCATGCTCATCCGCCTCCCCGAATTTTCGGGCGATACAAGTCAGGTGTGCACCTACGTTGCGAAAGCGAATCTACCGCCCGTCGATGATTTTCTCGGCAAGCGGCAGATTTTGTGCGCTCATGCGGTAACACGCGTAGCCTTGCCGCCCTTGGACAGCTGGACCGAAACCGTCATCTTCTTGCTGAGCTCGAAGATCGGCACCGGGCTGCTGCTCACGCCCTCCTTGTACAGCACGGCGGCGCGTCCGGTCAGGTAGAGCCGGCCCGGCGCGTCGTCGGCCTTGGTGAACTGGATAACCGCATCCTTGCGGCCCAGGCTGACCGGCTGGTGGACGTAGCCGAACCGAAACGGCTTGACGGTCTTGCCCTTCAGCCGTCGCGCGATGGTGTCGGCGGTGTACGCAGCGGTCGGCATGCCGGACTGGCAGGTGCCGTGGATCTGGCCCCAAGCCTGGCGCACCGCGGCGGCATCGCCGATGGCGTGGATGTTCGGATGCGAAACCGACCGCAAGGTCGGATCGACCACGATGAGCCCGCGCGCATCGGTTTCGATGCCCGACTGCGCGGCCAGCGGTGAGACGCGGACGCCGGTGGTCCACAGGGTCAGATCGGCCGAAACCAGTTCGCCGTCGGCGAGTTCGACCGCATCCGGCAGCACCTTGGTGACCGCCTGGCCGACCGCGCGGACGACGCCGAGCCGATCGAGCGCCCTGTTCAGGTAGGCACGGGCTTTATCGCCCATCATCGCGCCTGGTTCGGTGCTGCTGATCAGCGTGACGCGCGCGCCCGGGTAACTCTCGGCGATTTCAGCGGCCGCCTCGATACCGGTCAGACCGGCGCCGCAGACCGCGACGGTGCCGGCATCGGCCGCGACCACCGCGAGGTGTTCGGAGAAGCGGTGCGCGGTGCGCGGATCGTTCAGGGTCCAGGCGTGATCGGCGGCGCCGGGCACGATGCTGGTGTCGGTGCCGCTGCCGAGCGCGTAGATCAGCTCGTCGTAGTGCAGTGTGCCGGTGCCGTCGACGTAGACCCGCTGGGCATCGGGATCGATGGAAGTCGCCCAGCCCTGGATGAATTCGACGCCCGAACCAGCCAGGATCTCCGGGATCCGGTTATCGGCCAACTCCTGTCCCGTGGCGATCTGGTGCATGCGCAGCCGCTCGGTGAAGCGGGCCGACGGGTTGACGAGGGTGATCTCGACATCGAGTTTGCGGGTCCGCCGGGCCAGTCGGACGGCGGCCAACATGCCGGTGTAGCCCGCGCCGAGTACGACGATCCGATGCGCGGTCGGCCCACCACTCCTCATCGAATCGCTACACGATGCTGTACTCATGATTGCTCCCATGGTCGGTGTCACCCGGGCTGGTTTTTTGGTTGGTGACGACCATCCGACAAAGCACCCCCATCGGACGTGACAGTCGCACGATGTGACGTGAGGCACACGCCGGATCAGGGGTGAAATGGGGACGCTCCCGGATGTGGTCGTGGCCCGGTCGTCCCTACCGTCTGAGGCATGTCTTCGGTTTCCCGGCCACGATGGTTGCGGCGGTTGCTCTTGGTTGTCGCGGCAGTCGCGACGGTGTTGTCGATATCGGTTGGCGGATGCGTCACATGGGTGTATCGCAGTGCGACCGTATCCACGGTCGGCAGTGGCGAATTCGGTAACGAGCTCGCGATTCCGCCGCTGGCGCAGTCCCGGGTGCGAGCGGATGGCACGCGCGTCTTCGATCTCGAAATGCGGTCGGGGCAAAGGGAATTCCGGGCCGGGCAGGCGACGCAGACCTGGGGCTTCAACGGGGACTATCTCGGACCGACACTGCGGGCGCGGCGTGGGGAAAAGGTAGAAGTCGAAGTCCGGAACAAGCTTTCGGAGCAGTCGACCGTGCACTGGCACGGAATGCATTTACCCGCGGCGATGGACGGCGGGCCACACCAGATGGTGCAGGCCGGTAGCATCTGGACACCGCATTGGACCGTGGACCAGCCGGCCGCCACGCTCTGGTACCACCCGCATCCGCACGGTGCGACCGAACAACACGTCCGACGTGGGCTCGCGGGGCTGTTCCTCGTCGATGACGAAGTGTCCGAAGGACTTTCACTGCCGAAGAACTATGGCGTCGATGATCTGCCGGTCATCGTCCAGGATGTGAAATTCCGTGGTGATCAGCTCGATTCGTCGCACGGCATCTTCCGTGACGTCGGGTTCCTCGGCGACCGGACCATGGTGAACGGAACCCTCACGCCGTATCGGGATGTCGGCGATGAACTGGTGCGATTGCGGTTGCTCAATGCTTCGACGGCGCGGGTCTACACCTTCGGATTCGCCGACGATCGCCACTTCGCGCTGGTCGGCACCGACGGCGGACTGCTGGCACATCCGGTCGCGCTGGATCGGGTGCGGTTGTCGCCGGGCGAACGCGCCGAGATCGTGGTTCGCGTGCGCCCTGGCGAACGCACCGTGCTGCGCAGCACGAAACTCGATGCGGGACTGGACTTCTGGACGCAGCGATTCGCGGGCGGTGACGACAGCTTCGACATTCTCGAACTGCGGGCAGCAGCGACATTGCGGCCATCGCCGGAATTGCCCGCGGCACTGGCACATCCATCCACGCCGGATGGCTCCGATTCGGTGCGCGAGCGGAGCTTCGAACTGGATCTGAGTGGCATAAACGGCAGTCCGATGGCGATGGATCGGATAGATCTGACGGTCACCCGGGGCACCGCCGAAACCTGGGTGGTGCACAACAACGACGGCATGCCGCACAACTTCCACATTCATGATGTGCAGTTCCGAGTCCTCGAACTGAATGGCGCACCACCGGCCGATGCGCTGACCGGACCGAAGGACACCATATTCCTGCCGCCGAATACCACCGCGAAGCTCGCCATGCGGTTCGACGGACCGGCCGATCCGAACTCGCCGTACATGTATCACTGCCACCTGCTCTGGCATGAGGACCTGGGCATGATGGGCCAGTTTGTCGTCGTCGAGCCCGGTCAGTCGGCGGGAACACCGGCACATCACCACTGAGGGGTCTTGTCCCGAGGACCCGAGCGCACTAAATTCATCACATAGTGAATTCAACACTCGATGAATTGAGGCGTCCCATGACGGACCTGCACTCATCCCACGCCGTCGAGGTTCGCAACCTCACCGTGCGTCGCGGCGGCCGCGAAGTCCTACACAACATCTCGGTGACCATCCCGCGCGGATCCCTTACCGGACTACTCGGACCGTCCGGATGCGGCAAGACCACGCTCATGCGCAGCATCGTCGGCACCCAGATCGTGGCGTCCGGCGAGATCTCCGCGCTCGGATTGCCCGCGGGCTCGCCGGAATTGCGGCATCGAATCGGCTACGTGACCCAGACACCGAGCATCTACCGCGATATCAGCGTGCGCGAGAACGTCGCCTATTACGCCGCGCTCTATGGCCGCGATCGCGACGACACCGATGAGGCCATCGCCGCGGTCGGCCTGTTGGATCAGGCGCATCAGCGCGGCGATGAACTCTCGGGCGGCCAGGAGACCCGCGCCTCGCTGGCCTGCGCCTTGGTCGCACAGCCGGAGGTGCTGATCCTGGACGAGCCGACGGTCGGCCTGGATCCGGTACTGCGGGTCGACCTGTGGAAGCAGTTCCACGAATTGGCCGCGAACGGAACGACATTGCTGGTCTCCAGCCATGTGATGGACGAGGCCGAGCACTGCGACAAACTGCTCCTGCTGCGCGAGGGCGACCTACTCGCCCAACTCAGCCCGGACGAACTGCGCACCGAGACCGGTGAGCAGAACCTCGAACAAGCCTTCCTCGCGCTGATCACGATGGGACGTGCGGCATGACTACCACCCTCGTACCCCGCCGCCGGACGCCGACACTGCGCCCCTACGCCGCGACGACCGGACGCATCCTGCGTCAACTGCGCAACGACCACCGCACTGTCGCAATGATTCTCGTGGTTCCCGCAGTCCTGATGGCGCTGCTCTACTTCATCTACAAGGACGCCCCGCCCAATCCGTTCAACCCGGTGCCGATCTTCGATCGCGTCGGCATCAGCATGCTCGGCATCCTGCCGTTCATCGTGATGTTCCTGATCACCGCGATCGCCATGCAGCGGGAACGCACCTCCGGCACCTTGGAGCGGCTGCTGACCACTCCACTGTCGAAGCTCGATCTGCTCGCCGGATACGGCACCGCCTTCTCGTTGGCCGCGGCGGCGCAGGCGGCGGTGGCCTGTGTGGTCTCCTTCGGTCTGCTCGGCCTCCATTCGGCGGGCAGTCCGGTCTGGGTGGTGGTGATCGCCATGGTCGACGCGATCTGCGGCGTCGCACTCGGACTCTTGGCAAGTGCCTTCGCGCGCACCGAATTCCAAGCTGTGCAGTTCATGCCGGTGGTGGTCGCACCGCAGATCTTCCTGTGCGGCTTACTTGTTCCGCGCGGACAGTTGCCCGGCTGGCTGGAGGCGATCAGCAATGTGATGCCGTTGAGCTACGCGGTCGATGCGCTGCAACAGGTTTCGACGAATGCGAACGTCACCGGTCAGATGCTGCGTGACCTGGCGATTGTTGCCGGATTCGCGATTGTCGCGCTCTGCCTTGGCGCGGCCACGCTACGACGGCGGACCGCATGACGACCGAGGACCCGATCGCGCAGGACCCGACGACCAACGGCGACCGGGGCATCCGCTCCGGTCGCCGACCGGGTCGATCCGGCGCCCGCGAGGAGATCCTCGCGGCGGCCCGCGCCCGCTTCGCTGAGATCGGATTCGACAAGACCTCGATTCGCGCGGTCGCCGCCGATGCCGGGGTCGATCCTGCGCTGGTCCACCACTACTTCGGGACCAAACAGCAGCTGTTCGCCGCGGTGGTCGAACTTCCGGTCGATCCGGAGGTCACGCTGCGCCGGATCGAGGCGGCGCCGCTGGATCGGCTCGGCGAAACCATCCTCGGCGCGGTGCTCGCGGTGTGGGACTCCCCCGCAGGTCCCGGGGTGGTCGCGGTGGTGCGCAGCATTATCGCGGGCGGCGATACCGCGCTGGCCAGGACGTTTGTCCTGGATGTCGTGCTGGAGCGGGTACGGATGCGGATCGCGAAACCCGAGGATGACGGCCGCGCCCGGGTCGCGTTGGTGGGTACCCAGATGATCGGCGTGCTGGTCGCGCGCAAAATCCTGGAGATCGAACCACTGGCCTCGATGCCGATTCCCGAAATCGTCGCGGCCGTCGCCCCCACGCTCCAGCGTTATCTCACCGGTGAAATCGATACTCCCGCACCGTAATTCGCGGTAGCGCAGGCTATTGTGCGCCACCGAGCGGATGACTGCTCAGGCGTCGGCGTGCTGACCGGTGAACGCGGCGTGCTCGGCGTCGGTGATATCGCGGGCCTCGTCGATCAACAGCACCGGAATGCCGTTTTCGATCGGGTAGGCGCGGCGCAGGCGCGGGTTGTAGAGCACGGTGGCGCCCTTGTCGTCGCGGACCAACAGCAACGGACCCTTGTCCTGCGGGCAGGCGAGCAGGCTCAACAGTGTGGCGTCCAAGGCGGTTTCTTCCGGCATGATGGATAACTTACCCGGCGCCTAGAGCCGTTGCGCACCCGAACCGGACCGCGGCTGTGCCACCGGTTCCCGCCGGAACGAGATGTAGCGATGGCCGAAATAGCTGGCGACCGCGACCAATCCCATCACCACGACCGCCGACGGCTTGCTCGGCAGATGCAGCACCGAGACGGCCAGCGACAGCAGCGCCATATTCATCAGCAGCCCACCGGAATTCACCCCGACGAACCGGATGAAATCGCGCACCAGGTGGCCCCGCACCCGGAATACCAGTGTCCGGTGCAGGACGAAGGCGATCACGATGCTGATGGCGTAGGCCAGTACCACCGCGACCGCGGGCGGCATGCTCGCGCCGAGGATCGCCAACCACATGACGGTCAAGCCCATGCCCAGCGCGGTATTCACCCCGCCGACCACCGCGAATGCCAACTCCTGGCGCTTGACAATGCGCAGCAGCGGTCCCGGGTTCTCGGACTCGGCGGGCTGCGCCGCAGTTGCCGGGGCGCCGGGCGGATCATCGGCGCGCGGCGCGACCGACTCCACGCGCGCCGGATCATCCGCATTCACCGAATTCGCCGGCCCCGCGGTCACCGGACCGCGTCTGCCAGGTCGGGTTCGGCCGTCGCCGGTTCCTCCGTCACCGCATCCCCGGTTCCCAGCTCGGCGGGTTCGTCCTCGCGCCGCCGAGCGCGCAAATACAGCCACTGCAGCACACCCAATCCGGCCAGTCCGAGCACCGCGGTCGCACCGCCGATCTTCCAGCCCGGCGGACGCCAGCTCAACACCAGGTCACCGTTCTTCGTCCCGGCCGGAATATCAACCGTCACGAAGAGCTTCGCGACCACCTTGATCGGGATGTTCTTGCCGTTCAAGGTCGCCCGGTAGCCCGGCCAGCCGAGTCGCGCGAAGACGATCTGGCCACCGCTCTCCGAATTCACCCGCACCCGGCTGGTCATATCCGATTCCGAAACCGACGTGGCGGTCACGCCGTTGGTGTCGGCGACTCGGCCGTTCTGCGTGGACAACAGCCCGTTCTCGCGCTCGAGCACCGAAATGTAGCGTTCGTGGCCCGGGTAGTCGACCCACTGCCAGCCGGGCGGCGCGGGTTGGTTGCGCGCGTCTGGATACAGCGCGCGCTGCAGCACCACCCGGTCGACCTTCATCAGGTCGACAATGGTCCGACCGGTCGTCGGTTCGGTCGCGAACGCACGGCGATAGGCATCCGGGCAAACGCTGGTATCCCAGCGCATGCAGAGCATGTCGCCGAACCAGTAGTGCCCGTTCGGGGTGTAGCCGCTGACGTAGGTCAGCTCGAGGTCCTTGGCGTAGTTACCGAAGACAAGTGATCCATACGCACCCTGCAGCGTGCGCTCGTTGGGCTGGATCAATCCGCGATCGGCGAGTTGCAGTGTGGTGCCGGGGAACTTCGGAAACGCGCCCTTCATCTCCGCCCGGTTCTCCGGCAGGTTCCAGCTCATCGGCGTCGGCTGCACCATATTCACCTGTAGGAACGCGATCGGGAACACCGCGACAATCGCCAGCGCGCAGGCCACGCCCGTGCCCCGGTTCCGTCCAAGCCACACTACCGCGGCACCGAGCGCGGCCACGGCGGCCGCCGAGACCAGATGCCAGCCGATGCGGTGTGGATCGGCCGAGAAGGTCCGCGCGAGCAGCAAGCCGATCAGCAGCGCACCGGCGATACCGCGCCGCCGCCAATCCGCGAAGGTGGCGTAGCGCCCGAGCAGCACACACACCAGCACCAGCAGGCCGAGCGCCACCATCGGCAGCACCCGGGCGGGCCAGCGCAGCGGGCCGATGGTGCCCGGCCCCGCAGTCCACATCAAGGCCATGATCGCGAAGAGCGCGGGTGCGGTGAGCTCGCGGACGCCATCGCGCGCCTTATGCCAATCGATGAAGGCCAGCGCGGGAATCAGGAACCAGGCGATGTAGACCACCGGCAGCGGTTGGATGTAGCCCCACCAGGAGGTGAAGGCGGGCATCGCGGTGGGCAGGCTGGCATTGAGCGATTCCGACCACGGCACGGTCAGGAACTGGTCGTTATTGATCTGGGACGTGCCGCGCCAGGTCACCTTCGCCGAGAGCATGCTCGGCAGGTAAGTGGCCAGTCCGGCCAGAGCCGCGAACCCGGCCACGGTCAGCAACCGGACCGCGGGTCGCCACGTCTTCTGATAGACGAGTTCACCGATGACGACCGCACCGATCATCAGCCCGGCTTCGACAGCCGGGAAGATGTACTGCACCGAAATCGCCAGATACAGAAAGATGAAAGTCGGAATCGGCCCGCTGTGTCCACGCGCGTACCGGACGCCGGAGGCCCAGGCGTGCACCATCCACGCGGTACCGGTGAATGCGGTGAACCAACTGGCCTCGTCGAAGAACAGCAGCCATCCGCTGAACGGAATCGACACGCCCGCCACCGCGGCCCAGGCCGGTTTCGCGCCGTACACCACGCAGATCCGGAACACGCCGAGGCCGAGGATGATCGCGAAGATCAACTTGACCACGGTGGCGTAGAGCGCGAGATTGTCGACCGAAGGCGCGATCAGATCGATCAGCAGCTGCGGCGGATTGAGCAGACCCGCCTCTTCGATCGTGTAATTGCCCGCCATCCAATGCTCGGGGACCAGCGCGGGGAAATGTCCGTCGCGCAACTGTCGCCCGAGCATCACCCATAACGGGGCGTACTGGGATTCCGTGTCGTCGGTGTAGAAATGCCGGACATTGGCCAGCAGTACCGCAACATATCCCGCGATCACCCCGAGCGCGGTAATGATGCCCCATTTGTACACGTCCCGCGGGGCGCGGACGCTACTTTCCACCACGAGATCCAGACCCTACAGGGCAACACCGTCCGCTCGCATCGCCCGTTGGCCGCGGGCTCGAATCCGACGCCTGGCGAACATGATCAACGGGACCGGCAGCGGGTGTCGGACACCGTGTTAGAGTTCACGACGGCTCGGGCTCAGCCACCAGCGACGAGTACCGGCACGCACCGTCATCGAAAGTCGATCTCGCCAATGCCGATTCCCAACGCACGTACGCCCCGGCCGGTTCCGGGGACGTCGAGCGAACGTCCATACGCCCGGTCCGAGCGCGACCAGCGGCGCTCGGTCTCCGTCGTCGTACCCGTCTATCGGGGCGAGGACACCATCTCCGCGCTCATCGCCGAACTCGACAAATTCGCCGAGCCGACCACGACCCCCGGTGGCACCACCTTCGTCGTCGACGAGATTATCCTGGTCCACGACAACGGCCCGGACCGCTCGGATGTCGTGATGCAGCAACTCGAGACTGCCTACGGCCAGGTCAGGGCGGTGTGGCTGAGCCGGAACTTCGGCCAGGACGCCGCGACCATCGCCGGGATGGCGGCCGCGCGCGGCGAATGGATCGTCACGATGGACGAGGACGGTCAGCACGATCCCGCATTCATCGCCGCCTTCCTGGACGCGGCGCTGGCCCAGCGTGCCGATCTGGTCTACTCCAAGCCGACCAATACCCGCCCCCACGGCTTCCTGCGCAATCTCACCTCCCGCGGCGCGAAGATCGTGCTCGCCACCGTCTTCGCCTTCCCGGATTCCACACGATTCGAAAGCTTCCGGCTGATCCGCGGCGATATCGGCCGTCAGCTCGCCGAGGTCGCGGCCAATGGCGTCTACCTCGATGTGGCACTGACCTGGGTGGTCGGCAATGCGATCTCGGTGCCGGTGGTGCTGCGCGCCGAGGGGCGCGAGGAGTCCGGCTACAACTACCGGCGGCTGTTCTCGCTGTTCTGGAAGATGGTGCTGTGCAGCGGAACTCGCGGCCTGCGACTGGTGAGTCTGCTCGGCGGCACGCTGGCGCTCGTCGGCGGGATCATGGCCGCGGTGATCATCTTCAAGAAGCTGATCGGCGATAACCACGATCCGGAGGGTTGGACCTCGATGATCGTCGTGATGCTGCTCTGCTCGGGGGCGATTCTGTTCTCGCTCGGGCTGATCGCCGAATATCTCGGTGTGGCCCTGCACGTTCTGGTCGGTAAACCGCTCTATCTGACCGTAGACTCCCCCACTCCGCGCCCGGCTACCATCGAGGCGCCGGACACCACCCGACGAGTCGACACCGCGGTACCGGCAGCCGCGGGTGAGAAGGGCAATGGGGAGTGAGTACCGAGCGCATTATCTTCAGCAGGCCGTTTCGCGCGAGTCGCGAGCTGGCGAACCTCGAGACCGTCCTCGGCTCCGACCACAGTCACGGCGACGGCGCGTTCACCGCATCCGCGACGGCCAAGCTGAAGGACATCACCGGCGCGCCGCACGCCCTGCTGACCACCTCGTGCACACACGCCCTGGAATTGGCCGCGCTGCTGCTCGAACTCGGCCCCGACGACGAAGTGATCGTGCCGAGCTTCGCCTTCACCTCGGCGGCGACCTCGATGGCGCTGCGCGGTGCGACGTGTGTCTTCGTCGATATCGATGAGGCGAGCGGCAATATCGATCCGGAATCGGTAGCCGCGGCGATCACCGACCGAACCAAGGCGGTCGTTGTCATGCACTACGGCGGTGTCGCCGCCGATATGGAACAGCTGCTCGCGCTCACCGAACAGCACGGCATCGCGCTCATCGAGGACAATGCGCACGGCCTGGGCGGTAGCTGGCGCGGTCGCAAACTCGGCACCATCGGCACCCTCGGCACGCAGAGCTTCCACGACACCAAGAATGTGCACTGCGGTGAGGGCGGCGCACTGCTGCTCTCCGACGAAATCCTGATGGGCCGCGCGGAGATCATGCGGGAGAAGGGCACCAACCGGGCCCGGTTCCTGCGTGGTCAGGTCGACAAGTACTCCTGGCAGGACATCGGCTCCAGCTACCTGCCCAGTGAGCTGAACGCGGCCGTACTCGACGCGCAGCTCGACGAGTTCGACGCGATCCAAGAACAGCGCTTCCGGGTGTGGAACACCTACGCCGCGCAGCTGCCGGAGTGGGCCGAACGCACCGGCGCGCGCCTGATGGCGGTGCCCGAGGATCGCGAGCACACCGCGCATATGTTCTTCATCCAGCTGCCGACCGAGGAGAGCCGGGACGGGCTGATCCGGCATCTCGCGCAGCAGGGCATCGTCGCGCCGTTCCATTACATCCCACTGGATTCCAGCCCGGCCGGGTTGAAGTACGGGCGCACGCCGGTGCCGTGCACGCGCAGCGCACGCTTCTCCGCGACGATTCTGCGGCTGCCGCTGTGGCCGATGCTCACGCAGGCCCAGCTAGAGCGCGTGGTCGAGGCCATTTCTGCCTACGGCTGCTGACCCTGCTGGCGGGCGGCTTCCTCACGGATCTCGCGGAGTCGGGTCGCCGCATCCTTGGTCGGGCGGGTCGGAATCGCGGGCGGTGTGGTGGTAGGCAGCTGTGGGGCCTGGGTTTTCGCCTCGGTGGCTTTGCCGCGACTGCCGACATAGAGCCGGTACACGCCGTAACCGGCCAACAGCAGGATCGCCAACGGCACCAGGGACAACACCAGACTCTTCACGAATCCGATCAGCATCAGCGCGCCCAGCAGCGCCAATATGCCGACACCCAGTTTGACCTTCCACGACATCTCGAAACCTCCGTTGTGGCCGCGGACCTGGCATCCACGCTACCCCGCCGTTCCGGCCGATACCGGGACCGCGGGGCGCGGACTCATTCGGTGCCGAAGACGCTTCCGGCCGGGTCCTCGGTGAGGATCTCGTAGGCGTCGGATTCCCGGTTGTACCACCAGGTATCGGGTCCCGGCCGCGGCTGGCCCGCCGCCTGCACGGCCCGCGTCGACGGGCGGTAGGAGGAGCTGCGCGGAATCTCATCGACGACGTACACGATGTCGGGCCGCTGGTCCGGATCGAGGGCGCGCATCGTCTCGGTCACATCCTTGGGTTCCAGTCGGAAGTCGTCGCGAACACTGACCGCCGCCACCGCCAGCGCAGATTCGCCGACGGGCAGTGCGTAGGCGACCTCCATGTCGACCGCGGTGACGTCGTTGAGCACGTCGATGATGGGCTGGGTGAAGACCGGACCACGGTCGGTGTGGATCACCGTATCCGCGCGATCGACCAGCCAGTAGTCGCCGTCGCTGTCGCGGCGGAAGAGATTTTCCGTCGGCATCCACGCATCGCCCGCCGCAAATACGCCGCGGAGCCCGCCGTCGGAGAGGTCGATGCCCTCGGTCGCCTTGCCGATCAGCAGACCGACCTCGTTCTCCGCGCACCGACGCGCGAAGCCGGACGCGTCGGTCCGGATCTGTTCGGTGGTCGGGTCGTACGCGACCAACTCAACCTTGGCGGTGCCGGGCACGGGGCGACCCTTGCAGCCCACCTTCACACCGGTCACATTGGCCAGCACCACATCGCCCTCGATGGAGGCATAGAACTCCAGCACCCGTGCGGGCGCGAACTGTTCAGTAGTGCGCCGCCACAGGCCCGCGGGCATGCCCGAGCCGATGAACAGCCGGATCGGGTGCCAAGCGGGGCTGGTAGTCGGCGAAGCCGACGGGGTGGGCGAATACTGCCCGGGCGAGAAGACCTCGGCGTCGAGGATGTCGCGCAACATGGTCCAGGTATAGGTGACCACCGTGACGCCGTAACGGTGCACCTCCTCGCCGAACCGGGCCGGATCCAGCGACCTGGCCAGTGCGATCCGACTGCCGCCGGCGATCGCACCGCCCAGGCTCACCAGCAGACCGGATGAATGGTGCAGCGGCGCAAGGCAGTAGACGGTGTCCTTGCGATCGAGATCGGCCGTGGTCGCGGTGCCGAAGGCGGACAGCGCCCAGCGGTGGTTGGTGATGTACTTGGTCTCCAGCCGGTCGCCGGTACCGGAGACCAGCACGAAGGCCAGTTCCCGAGCCAGCCCCGGATCCGGGCGGAACCAGGCAGGTAGCTGCACCTGCGTGGGATCGATCTGTTCCAGGTCGATCACGTGATCGCTCAACGGAATATCGAGAGTGCGCGCGTTACCGCCGCCGAGCACCAATACCCGAGTGCCGGTAGCCGCCGCCGTGCGCAGATTCTCCGGATCCGAGACCAGTGCCTTGATGCCGGTGAGTTCGATGGCCCGATCCAACTCGCTACCCGGGGCGAGCAATACCGACACCGCGCCGATACGGGATAGCGCGGCGACGGTGGCCAGCGCGCTCGGCCGGGTCTCCATCACCACGCCGACGCGCATGGCCGGGCGGACACCGACGGAGATGAGCCCGCGCACCACATTGTCGATGCGCGCGTCGACGGCGGCGTTGGTGTGCACGCGATCGTCGAAGAGGAACAGATCACGCAGCGGCGCCCGCCGTGCCTGCTCGGCGACCAGGCTGCTCAAGGAGATGCGGGTATGCGGCTGGATCATGCCGAGTCGGGTCAGCCGGGGCAGTGCGCGTGCGGCCTCGCCGGCGAGTTCGATCGAACCGCGCACGGTATTACCGGCAATACCCTCCAGTGCCCTGCCAACGCCCGCCCCTGCCTCGGCCAGGGTGGCCGCGGTGTGCACGACCCGGGTGGCCGCCGAATTCGGCCGGTTGGTCGCCACATGTTCGGCCATCGGCACGATCTCCGGCGGCAGCGGCTGATCGCGGTCCATCCAATCGATCCACTGACGCACCAGCGGCCAGGTGTGCCTGGTCGCCATGCTGCCCGCGACAAGACCGAAATGTCCGGCCACCAGACTGGCTTCGTATACCTCGGCATTGGGTGCGGCCCGGACGATGCCGCGCACCGCGGCGGGCTGGCCGACATCGTCGACCTCGCCGACGAAGGCCAGGATCGGGCATTTCAGCTCGGCCAGCGAAATCGGCTGGTCCCGGATCACAAAGCCACCGAGCATCATCCGGTTGTGCGCGACGAACTGCTTGAGCAGATCCGCCGCTGCCGGACCGGCGTAGCCGACCCAGCCGTCATTACTGAGGAATCGACGCTGACGTTCCTTGGGCAGCAACGCTTCCCGGTCGTGCAGCTGGCGCAGGAAGTCGATGCGCGATTTGGCGGTCTTCACCGGGTCGAGCAGCTGGAAGCCGAGCCGGACCATCGAATCGGTGATCGGCAGCCGGGTGACCACATGGTCGGCCAGGAACTCCGCGACATCGGAGACCATGCCGTACGGCAGCCCGAACGGCAGACCCGCGACCACATCCACCGGGCTGCCGAAGGTCACGATGCTCTCGACACCCTTACCGAACCGGTAGGCAGTGGTCTGATAGGCGAACATGCCGCCCTGCGAGTACCCCATCAGGTGCACATTGCTGCCGGTCGCGTCGCAGACCGTATCGATCGCGCTGTTGACCGCGAGGACGTGATCGGCCAGATCCCGTTCCCAGCCGCCCTCCTCACTGGCGGGCGAACCGAAATCGACCACCCAGCAGTCGATTCCGCCGCGATGCAGAATGCCGACCGCGCCGTCGTCGGCATTCACATCCCAGATATCGGCATTCACCATCAACGGCGGTACCAGGACCGCGACCGGGCGGTGTCCTCGGCGGCCTTCCCGTGGCCCTTCGTGGTTACGCTCGCTGCCTCCTGCGGGCCCGTCGCTCAGGCCCCGACCAGGCGTCGCGTCGTCGGGGAAGTAATGACGCAGTCGATACATCCTGCGCCGTTCGACGATCTCGAACGGCGACGACTCGACATCGTGGGTCAACCCGCCGAAGCGGATGACCTCGAGGCCGTTCTGGGCCGTTGCCATCAGCCGCCGCACCGGCCCGACCAGACCTTCCACATTGAACTTCACGATCGCTCCTGGCCCTACCCCTCAAAGTGATCCACATCACACGCCCGGCGTGCGCAGACGAGCTTCCCACACCGTGTGTCCATTATGGGTCGGCTGCTCGGCCTCGGTCAGCTGGATCGACGCCCATTACGCTGCATGGTCCAGCCACGCAGCGAGTATTTCCGGGCTGTGGCCGGCCACAATCTGGTGCCGGTCGATGTCATCGATCCGACCGACGCCACGATCCCCTACTGGGAGCTGCGCACCCAATCCGAACTGGCGACAGGCATGGAGAAGCAGTTCCCGACCGCCTACAAGGAGGGCAGCTTCCAATGCCTGCTGATCGCCGCCGATAAGGTGGGGCGATGAGCGATCGGAGCGAGCCATCCATAGGCACAGCACCATCGGTCACAACGGAGCCGAGCGCCAGCGAGGCGGGGCTGTGACCGAAACGCTGGCCGAACCCAGCACCGACCGCGAAGCCCTGCCCGTCGAACTCGTCGATGCGGCCGGGCACGCGGTCGGCGCGTGCCCGGTAGCCCAGGCGCATACCGCGCCTGGGCTGCTGCACCGCGCGTTCTCGGTGCTGCTGTACGACGATGCCGGCCGGGTGCTGTTGCAGCAGCGTGCCGCGGTGAAGACGCGGTTCCCGCTGCTGTGGGCCAACTCCGCCTGCGGTCATCCGGCACCGGGTGAACCAGTGGCGGCGGCCGCCGCCGTCCGGTTGGCCGAGGAATTAGGGTTGGCCACCGCGCTGACCGAGGTCGGCATCTTCCACTATCACGCCGAGGATTCCGCGTCCGGTCGGGTGGAGCACGAATGGGATCACGTGCTCATCGGACGGCTCGATGCCGAGTTCCTACGGACCGCGGCGCCGCGGCCGGATCCTGCGGAGGTCGCCGATTACGCGTGGATCCAACCGGAGGCGCTGCGCGATGCGATCGCCGACGATCCCGGGAACTACACCCCGTGGCTGCTCGGTGTGCTCGATATCGCGGAAGAAGCGGTGCGGGTCGTCTGAAGGTCCTTCCACTGCCCCGCCGATGCCGGTGGGCCGGGCCGAGGCAGCCACCGCTCATCTCATAGTCGACGATGATCGGCGTGTGGTGGCCCCGGTCGAGTCCGTAGCACGGAGAGGGCCCACACCTCTTTGCCGCTTTTCGGTTCAATACACACGGCTGGTCGTCTTGGGTCTTTTCCAAAACATGAATTAATGCGCATATCTACGTTTCCGCAAGGAAATTCGGTACTTGGGACTCCGCACAAAGCCTTCGGGAAATCACAGGAATGGCACAGCATGTGAACAGGAGCGACTCGGATCCTGGATCAGGTACGAGGTCTCGAGTTCAGCGAGGTGCACCATGGTCGAAGTCGAAGTCACCGACGATAAGGTGACCGTTCATGTGCTGGGTGGGCACCGACTGCTGGCCCTACGCGAGCACGTGACCTTCGATCGGGCCGATATCAAAAAGGTGACCACTGCCCCGGTCGATCTGCGTCCGCCGTGGCTGCGCACTCCCGGCACCTTCTTTCCTGGCGTGATCGCGGCGGGCACCTACCGTGGCAAGGGGCGAAAAGAGTTCTGGGACACCAGGTTCGACGGCCAAGCTATTCTCATCGACCTCGCCGGTCCCGGCTTCACCCGTCTCGTCGTCGATGTCGACGATCCCAATGCGGCCATGGAAACCTTGACCGTCGCCGCCTGACAGCTCAGTCAGTGTTGTGACGCCTCCCGCACCGGGAGATGGCTGACGCCGAATAATTCGGCGACCTCGCGCAGCGGGATCACGGTGCAGGGCGACACGGCCCCGTCCAGGATCACCTGACGCAGTTCGCCGAGGATCACTTGCGGTCGGCCAGGTTCGTCGACAACCAACCTGGCTAGGAGCGCCGATCGTCGTCTCAGGCATGCGGCCACGCCAGGTGAGCAGTGTTGCGGTCGCAGATGTGACGGTCAGGACATGCTCACCGAACCAAACCGACTGGTCTGGTGGTCGGAATTTCGACACCCCGATGGGCCGCATCGCCGTCATGACATGCTGTTGGTCGGTCGAGAAGACAGGGGTATTCCGATGGCACTTACGACAACGCAGTCGGTGGATCGTCGCTATGTGCGCCTGGTCGCCGAATTCGACAGGCTGTTCCGCCGGCCGAGCGATGGCGGCGGCGCACTGGTGGTCTACCAGCACGGTGAACCGGTGGTGGATGCGTGGGCCGGATTCGCGCATCCCGGTGTGCCATGGGCCGCCGATACCGTGGCGATGGCCTATTCCACCGGCAAGGGTGTGGTCTCGACGCTGGCACACCGGTTGGCCGAGCGTGGACTGTTCGATTACGACGAGCCGGTCGCCACCTACTGGCCGGAATTCGCTGCGGCGGGCAAGCAGCGCATTACGGTGCGGGAGATGCTCACCCACCGGGCGGGTCTGCATCGGTTGCGCGATCTGCTACCCGGTCCGGTCGCGCGGTTCTTCGACGATGCCGAGGTCACCGCCGCACTCGCGGCCTGCTCCCCCGATCCGCGTCACGCGGTCACCAGTGGCTATCACGGAATCTCCTTCGGGCATTTGGTCGCCGAGTTGATCCGCCGGGTCTCCGGTTCGGACTTCACCAAGTTGTTACGCACGGAGATAGCGGAACCGCTTGCGGCGGAAGAACTCTGGTTCCAGGTGCCGGAATCCGAGCGCGGGCGCATTGCCACCAACTTTCCTCGGCTCACCGTCGCGGGCATGAGTTGGGAGAACGGTGCGCGGCTCATGGGGCGGACGCGTTTGGCGGCAGCCGCCGAAACCACACCGCGCGGGTTCGCCGATCTGGTTTCCGATCCGCGCCTGCATGATTCGGTGATGCCGGGCGTCAACGGGGTCTTCTCGGCGCGTGCCCTGGCGAAGATGTACAGCGCGCTCGCGACCGATGGTCGGTTCGGGGACTTCCAGTTGCTCCGACCGGAGACGATCGAGCAGATCACCCAGCGTCAGGTCTTCACTCCGGATTACGTGCTGGCATTCCGCATTCCATGGGCACTGGGTTACCACGGTGTACCGATGAAGCCGTCGAAAGCCGAACCCGTCTCCGCCTTCGGACATTTCGGCCTCGGCGGCTCGGGGGCATTCGCCGATCCGGCCACCGGGATGTCGCTGGCCTTCGTCACCAATCGACTCGGCGGGAAGCTGACGCCGTTGGGCGATGCCCGGCTGGCGCGACTTGGTGCCGTTGCCCACAATCTCGCCAAGGCCGGATAGGCGGGCCGGATTCGGCGGGTCGACTCGAGTCGCGGAATCGAGTCCAGAAGTCATCGGATGATTCCTGGCCATGTGGCAGCGCATTCGCGGTGTGGGCTGGCAGCATGGGCGCATGGAGTTGCTGGGACTGGAGCGAATCGAGGCGGCCACGGCGGCGCTGGCGCCGGTGATTCGGCGGACGCCGGTGGTCGCGTCACGGGTGTTATCCGAGCGTGCCGACACCGAGGTGCGACTGAAGTGCGAGAACCTGCAGCGGACCGGCTCGTTCAAACCGCGCGGGGCATACTTTCGGATCGCGAACCTCCCGTCGGAAGACCGGGCGCGCGGTGTGGTCGCGGCCAGTGCGGGCAATCACGCGCAGGGAGTGGCATGGGCCGCGGCTTCGCTCGGGATTCGCTCGACGGTATTCATGCCGGTGGGGGCCTCGCTGCCGAAGTTGGTGGCCACCAAGGCGTATGGCGCCGAGGTGTGGCAGGTCGGTGAGACCGTCGACGACTCGCTGGATGCCGCAGTGGATTTCGCCGAGCGGACCGGCGCGACGCTGATCCATCCGTTCGATCACGCCGATATCGTCGCCGGGCAGGCCACGGTGGCCCTGGAGATCATCGAGCAGATGCCCGAGGTCGGGACGGTAATCGTGCCGACCGGCGGCGGTGGGCTGCTCGCCGGGGTCGCCATTGCGCTGCACCATGTCGCACCGCAGGTGCGGGTGATCGGGGTGCAGGCGGCGGAGGCGGCCGCATGGCCGGATTCGCTGGCGGCGGGTAAGCCGGTGCGGGTGGCGCGGATGTCGACCATGGCCGACGGTATTGCGGTCGGGCTGCCGGGGGAGGTGCCGTTCGCGCACGTCGCGGCGCATGTACCCGCGCTGGTGACGGTGGATGAGGATGCGCTGGCCAAGGCGCTGCTGCTGTGTCTGGAACGGGCGAAGCTGATCGTCGAACCCGCCGGTGCCGCTGCGGTGGCGGCCCTGATGAGTTGCGAACCAACCGAACTCGGGTTGCAAGGGCCGGTGTGCGCGATCCTGTCCGGTGGAAATATCGATCCGATGATGTTGACCAGGATCATCGGTCATGGTCTGGGTGCGGCGGGGCGCTATCTGGCTGTGCGCGTGACGATTTCGGATCGGCCAGGTGCGTTGAGCGGATTACTTACGGTGGTCGGGAAGACCGGTTCGAGTGTGGTGGATGTGGTGCACTCGCGGACCGGTGGCCGGCTCGCGGTCGACGAGGTCGAGGTCTCGCTGACGTTGGAGACCCGGGGTCCGTCGCATCGCGATGATGTGCTTGCCGCGCTGGAGAATTCGGGATACGTGGTGCGGGTGCAGGATTAGGGGCCGATGGGTCCGAACGTGTACTTTCGCTCGAATTCAGCGGACACGTGCACACTCGGACCCCGACCTGCCGACCTGTCAGCACTTCCGCTTGTAGAAGTACTTCGAGTTGGCATCCATATCGGCCTGGGTGATGGCCACCATATCGGTCTGGATGCTGCGGGTGACCGGCTTACCCTCGAGTGCGGCCGCGGCCTCGTCGACGCCTTTGGCACCGATCCCGGCCGGATCCTGCGCGATAAGTGCCTGCACGGTACCGGCTTTCAGATCCTCGACCTGTTTCGGACTCGCATCGAAGCCGACCAGTTTGACCTGGCCGAGTTTATTGGCATTGCGCAATCCGGTGGCCGCGCCCTCGGCCGAGCTGAGGTTGGTTGCGAAGATCCCGGCGAGGTCGGGATGGGCCGCCAGGGTCGCGGTGACGATCGAAGCCGCCTGTGCCGCTTCGTTATTGTTGTATTGCACGCCGAGCGAGGTGATGCCCGGATAGGCCTTCACCCCATCTTCGAAGCCCTGTGCACGCGCGTCGGTAGTGGAAGTTCCGGCCTTGGTATTGATCACCAGCACGGGTCCCTTGTCACCGATGAGCTTGGCCAACGTCTGTGCCGCGAGCTCGCCGCCCTTCTTGTTATCGGATGCGATCGACGACAACGCGATCGAGGTGTCATCGAGTGCGGTATCGACCTCGATAATTTTGATTCCGGCATCCTTGGCCTGTTTGATCGGATTCGCCATCGCCTGTGCATGTGTCGGGGCGATCAGAATGCCGCCGGGCTTATTGGCCACCACACCGGTCAACACCGGAGTCTGCGTGCCGGCATCGAATGTGGTGGGCGCCTGGGTTTCCAGCTTGTAGCCGAGTTTGCTCGCCTCGTCCTGCGCGCCGCACTGCATGGAGATGTAGAACGGTTCGTCGGCGACACCGGGTATCAACACCAATTTCTTGGCGTCGGTGCCGCCGGAAGTGTTCACCGAGCCACCACATCCCACCACCAACGCGCCGACCGCCGCCATCGCGCCGATCATCACCGCGGTCCGCTTCGCCACCCTCATCTGGCTACCTCCGCCTTATTCTCTTATCGCGCAGTGTTGTCACCGCTTACCTCTACTTGCGGTCCCGGGCTCGGCGGCGCAGTTGGTCGAACCACACCGCCCCGACCAGAACCGCGCTCACCGCGATCGGCTGCCAGAACACCGGCACCCCCGCGATGACGAAACCCTTGCGCAGCACCGACGGTATGAAAACGCCGATGACCGTGCCGACAATGGTGCCGATACCACCGAAAAGGCTGGTCCCGCCGATGACTACGCCAGCGATGGCATCGAGATTGTCGGTACCGTGTCCGCCGATGGTTGTGGTCCCGAAGTAGGCCAGATTCATGAACCCGGCCAGTCCGGCGAGTAGTCCGGTCATCAGATAGACCAGCACGAGATGACGGGCTACCGCGATGCCCGAACGCCGCGCGGCCTCCGCATTGGAACCGATCGCGTAGGTGTAGCGGCCGAATCGGGTGGTGTGCAGCACCCAGGCGGCAAGCACCGTCACGGCCGTCGCGACCAGCACCAGATTCGGTACGCCGCCCAGTGATGTGCCGAAACCCAGGGAGTTACGCAGCTTATCGGGCACAGTCCTGGTATCGACGCCGCCGGTGATCAGTTGTGCCGCACCGAGTGCCGCACCGAACGAACCGAGGGTGACGATCAGCGGTGGAATCTTGGCCTTTGCCACCAGAATTCCATTGAGTAGTCCCCAGATACCGCCGCCCGCAATGGA
Source organism: Nocardia sp. NPDC049707 (assembly GCF_040674855.1). NCBI lineage: Bacteria > Bacillati > Actinomycetota > Actinomycetes > Mycobacteriales > Nocardiaceae > Nocardia > Nocardia sp. NPDC049707. The sequence goes on from NZ_JBFANN010000041.1 coordinate 24,977, forward strand.
AATCAGGAAGCCGACACCGATGATCCCCCACCCCGCTCCGGTGGCGTTCTCGTCGGGGCTCAGCCATTCCATCGTTTTCGCGCCGAGCACGCCGGCGAAGATCAGCACCATGCCGACCGACAGGTCGATGCCGGAGGTGATGATGACGAAGGTCATACCGACCGAAAGAACCAGCAGCACCGAGGTTTCGATCAGCAGGGTCTGCAGGGTGAAGCGGGTCGGGAAGGCGTCGGGGCGGATGATGCTGAAGACCACAGACAGTACGACGAGCACCACACCGATCCACAGCGTGCTCGCGCCGAGAAGTCGTTGCAGCACAGTACGTTCCGGCAGACCGGACCCGCCATTGGACTCCACGACTGCGTTGGTCCCACCTGTCACCTGACCACCACCCCGCTCGGAATCACTGCGCGATACTGCATTCATTGGGCGTCCTCATGCGACAGCGCTCCGGTCATCGCGCCGACCAACTGCTCCAGCGTCGCGTCGGCGGCGACGAATCGAGCCACCCGCTTGCCGAGGCGCAGCACCTCGATCCGGTCGGCCACGGTCAGCACCTCGGGCATATTGTGGCTGATCAGGACGACGGCAATGCCCTGGTCGCGCACCTTGCGGATCACCTCGAGCACCCGCCCGCGCTGCACAACGCCGAGGGCGGCGGTCGGTTCGTCCATGAAGACGACCTTGCTCGCCCACAGCACCGCGCGCGCCACGGCGACACTCTGGCGCTGTCCGCCCGACAGCGCCCCGATCGGAACATCGGTGCGCTGCAGTGTCACCCCGAGGCGGCGAAAGTGTTCGACGGCTTGGGTCCGCATCGCCCGCTTGTCGAGCATGCCGAGTCTGCCCGCCAACCCGCGGCGAACCAACTCCCGGCCCAGGAAGAGGTTGGCCGCCGGGTCCAGATCGGGTGCGACGGCCAAGTCCTGGTATACGGTTTCGACGCCGAGCTTGCGCGCGGCCGTCGGCGTGCTGAACACCGTTTCCGAACCGTCGAGCAGGATGGTCCCCGAATCCGGTTGTTCCGCCCCGGAAAGGCATTTCACCAATGTGGATTTGCCCGCGCCGTTATCGCCGATCAATGCGACGACCTCGCCGGCGCGGACCTGAAAGTTGGCTCCCCGCAACGCCTCGACCCCGCCGTAGCGCTTCACCAACGCCTCGGCCTCGAGTACTACATCGCCCGCATCCGATGCCATACCGTCACCTGCGTCGACTCAGTTGAGCAAACGTCCGATCCATCGGCCGATGCTACGTTCGCCGCCACCTCCCAGGGGACGAATTCGGCAAAATGCGCAGGGCGCAACGAGACCGATCAGTCCCATTCAACAACCACCCACCGACAAGTTCCGCGCGTATGTCAGTGTGCGCCACCGAGTTCCAGTGCCAGGACGCCGATAGTCACCAAACCGATACCGCCGACCTGGATCAACGACAGTTTTTCGTCGAGGAATAGGACACCGATGACGGCGATGGCCGCGACGCCGACCGCCGACCAGATGCCGTAGGCAACGCCGATCGGCATGCCGCGCTTCAGCGCCCGGGACAGGAAGAAGAAAGTGGCGCCGTAGCCGATGACCACGATGATGGAGGGCACAACTTTGCTGAAACCGTCGGAGATTTTGAGCGATACGGTCGCGGTGATTTCGGAGACGATGGCCAGCGCCAGGAACAGCAGGGTCATCGGCGCAGCGTAAACCGGGGTGGGTGCCGACATGCGGTTGGGGCCGCAAGGTTTCGGGTGCCTCGACGACAAGGTCGATGGCGCAGACTCCGGTCGCGGGGTTGCCCTGGCGGCAGTGACAGGTCCGGCACTCGCCGGTCAGGAGCTGCTGAGCTATCGCCCGGGCCAGCTGCACCACCCGGACGCGGTCCCTGCACTCGCCGCACCACGCGTACATGTGGCCGATCTGCTCGGCCGCGACTTAGCCCAGCGACCATCGACGCGGACGATCGACAGTGACTACCCCAGCGCACCGCAGCCGAAGCCGACTCCGTGACGCTGGAACACGATCCGGGCGGGTCAGGCGCGCAGTTCGGCGACGGCGGTGCGGATCTCGTCGAGTTGCGCCGCGACCTGAACGCCCGCGGTTCCGCCGCGCGCATTGCGGGATGCGATCGAGCCTTGCACGGTGAGCACTTCGCGGACCTGTGGAGTCAACCCCGGATCGATGGCGGCGAATTCCTCGTCGGTCAGCTCGTCGAGGCCGACACCGCGCGCTTCGGCGGCGCGCACGCACGCACCCGCGGCCTCGTGCGCGACGCGGAACGGAACACCCTGCCGGACAAGCCATTCGGCGATATCGGTGGCGAGGGTGAAACCGGCCGGGGCAAGCTCGGCCATCCGGTCGGTGTGGAAGGTGAGCGTCGAGACCAAGCCCGCGATGGCGGGAAGCAGCAGTTCGAGCTGGGCGACCGAGTCGAACAGGGGCTCCTTGTCCTCCTGCAGGTCCCGGTTGTAGGCCAGCGGTTGAGCTTTCAGAGTGGCCAGCAGTCCGGTCAGGTTGCCGATGAGGCGGCCCGCCTTGCCGCGGGTGAGCTCGGAGACGTCCGGATTCTTCTTCTGCGGCATGATCGACGAGCCGGTGGACCAGGCGTCGGCGAGGGTGACGTACCCGAATTCCGGTGTGCTCCAGATGATCACCTCTTCGGCCATCCGGCTGAGGTCGACACCGATCATGGCGAGCACGAACGCCGCCTCGGCCGCGAAATCGCGCGCGGAGGTGGCATCGATCGAATTCGCCGCAGCAGCATGGAAATCCAGTTCGGCCGCAATGGCTTCCGGATCGAGTCCGAGCGAGGAACCGGCCAGCGCGCCGGAACCGTAGGGCGATACCGCCGCGCGCTTGTCGAAGTCGCGCAGCCGATCGATGTCACGCAGCAGCGGATGTGCATGTGCGAGCAGATGGTGCGCGAGCAGCACCGGTTGCGCGGCCTGCAGATGCGTCTTGCCCGGCATCACCGCCTCCGGATGCGCGGCGGCCTGGGCGACCAGTGCGTCGACGACATCGAGGAGTCCGGCGCCGATCCGGCGGGCCGCGTCGCGCAGCCACATCCGAAACAGCGTGGCCACCTGGTCATTCCGCGAGCGCCCAGCCCGCAGTCGGCCGCCGAGTTCGGCGCCGACCCGATCGATGAGCCCGCGCTCCAGCGCGCCGTGCACGTCCTCATCGGCCTCGGCCGGGACGAACGCACCCGAATCCACATCCGCCGCGAGCTGATCCAGTCCGGTCAGCATGCCGGCGAGGTCGCTCTCCGACAGCAGCCCGGCCTTGTGCAGCACCCGCGCATGCGCCTTCGACGCGCGAATATCGTAGGGAGCCAACGCCCAGTCGAACTGGGTCGACTTGCTCAGCGCGGCCATCGCCGCAGCCGGTCCGGATGCGAAACGTCCGCCCCAGAGCGCCCCTTCGTTGGTGCTGCCGCTCTGCGTCATCGTGTGCTGTCTCCTCCGGGTCGTCGGGCAGTGAACAAATAGTCGGTCTTCAGGCGGGCGGCAGCCGCGTCGGATACCTCCCGGCCCCGGCTGCGCAGGACCGCGGCCGGATCCGCGCGCGACACCGTCCAGCCGTGTTCGGTGAACCAGTCGATCGGATCGCTGCGGCCCTCGTCGGAGTACCACAATTCGCCGACATCGACCCCGGCGGATCGCATCTCCTGCAACTCCTTCGAGTCCAGCGCGGAGCTGGTCGAGCGGTAGATCGCAACGCTACTGCCCGGTGCACTCGATGCCACGATGTTGTCGAACAGCCGGTCCTGGGCGTCCGCAGGGAGGTAACGTAACAGTCCTTCGACCAGCCATGCGGTCGGCAGGGCCGGATCGAATCCATTGTCCCGCAATGCCGCTGGCCAATCCTGGCGCAGATCCACCGCGATCGCGCGGCGCTGGGCCGCGGGCGGGAAATCCGCCAGCGCGCCCTCCTTGAACTCCAGCACCTTCGGCAGATCCAGCTCGAGAACCGTTGTGCCGACCGGCCATTCGATCCGGTAGGCCCGAGCGTCCAGGCCTGCGGCGGGGATGACGATCTGGCGGATGCCGTCGGCGGCCGCCTCCCGCACATAGGCGTCGAGGTAACAGGTGCGGGCGATCAAGGCGGAGATGATGGGACCCATCGACGCCATGGCGGCCTCCTCGAGATCCGGGATCTCGCCGCGCGCAATACGCGTCCAGGATTCCGAACCGACCGCGGTCACCAGCATTTCGGCGTACGGGTCATGGAACAGTGCGTCCGGGCGGCGGCTCTCGGCGGCCCGCATGGCCGCGACGCCGAGCGCCGTGGCGCCCACGCTCGATTCGATATCCCAGCTGTCGTCATCGGTCCGCATAGCGCTCCCTTCGGGTCGGCCACCGTGGCGCCCGACCCGTGCGAGCCTAATGGCCAGCGTTGGACGTGGTCCCGCGCGCTCGCTACTTCTGGTTCAGGTCGCGACGTGCCGCGACCTTCGAGGACAGGCCGTGGATCTGCACGAAGCCCTTGGCCAGCGACTGGTCGAAGGTGTCGCCCTCGTCGTAGGTGGCCAGGTTGAAGTCGTAGAGCGACCGCTCGGAGCGACGGCCGTTGACCACGACGGATCCGCCGTGCAGCACCATGCGGATCTCACCGGTGACATGCTCCTGAGTTTCGGCGACGAATGCGTCCAGCGCCCGCTTGAGCGGGGAGAACCAGAGGCCGTCGTAGGCCAGCTCGCCCCAGCGCTGCTCGACCTGCCGCTTGTAGCGGCCCAGTTCGCGCTCGATGGTGACGTTTTCCAGGGCCTGGTGCGCGGTAATCAGCGCGATAGCGCCGGGGGCCTCGTAGATCTCGCGGCTCTTGATGCCGACGAGCCGGTCCTCGACCATATCGAGGCGGCCGACACCCTGGCGGCCCGCACGATGGTTCAGCTCGACAATGGCCTCGAGCACGCTGACCTGGCGGCCGTCGATGGCGACCGGCACACCCTTGTCGAAGGTGACGATGAGTTCGTCCGGCGCCTCGAAGTTGACCGTCGGGTCCGAGGTGTAGTCGTAGACGTCCTTGGTCGGCGCGTTCCAGAGATCCTCGAGGAAGCCGGTCTCCACCGCGCGACCCCATACGTTCTGGTCGATCGAGAACGGCGACTTCTTGGTGACATTGATCGGGAGCTGGTTCTCCTCGGCGAAGGCGATGGCCTTCTCCCTGGTCCAGGCGTAGTCACGGACCGGGGCGATCACATTCAGGTCGGGGGCGAGCGCGCCGATCCCGACCTCGAAGCGGACCTGGTCGTTGCCCTTACCGGTGCAGCCGTGCGCGACGGTGCTCGCGCCGTGGAACTTGGCGGCCTCGACCAGGTGCTTGACGATGAGCGGGCGGCTGATCGCCGAAACCAGCGGGTACTGGCCCATGTACATGGCATTGGCCTGAATTGTCGGCAGGCAGTACTCATTGGCGAACTCGTCACGAGCGTCGACCACGATCGCCTCGACGGCGCCGCAGTCCAGCGCACGCTGGCGCACCACATTCATGTCCTCGCCGCCCTGGCCCAGATCGATGGCGACCGCCACGACCTCGGCGCCGGTCTCCTTGCCGATCCAGCTGATCGCGACGGAGGTATCGAGCCCACCGGAGTAGGCGAGTACGACGCGCTCGGACATGTCTATGTGCTCCTCGGTTTCGTGCTTGTCTGTAGGTCGTGCCCGCATCCCCGGGCGGGCGGGGCGCGGCGCTCACCGACGCACTCGAATCGCATGTCAGGCAGCCCGCACGGGCATGCAAATGATTATGCACGATGATGCAAGCCCATTCACAACCGGGTCCGAGTTCCACATCCCGGCTCCCACCCATTCCACCTATGTCACGCTTGACCCGGTAACTATCGGAGCGGGCAAAGGACGGACCCATGCTGCACCTCATGGCAGGAGAATTCAGCACCCTCGGCAATGCCGTCCTCGACGTCGGCCGCGCCATAGTCGACCTCATCCAAAGCATCATCAATGTCGGCTCCTCGGGCACCACCCCACGCAGCGGCGGCGGCGGCCGCTACCCCTTCGGCTGACACTGCCCGAACGGCTCCATATCCGGCGCCTACTACACATTCGTTGTGCCCGATGCGAGGTAGCCACTAGGTGTTCGTGACCAGTCGTGACCGCACGCTGGGCGAAAAGGACTGCCAAGCTGGAGGCTTCGGCAGTGAATGACCGCGTCATCGGCATAACGCTCGAACCGACCAGCGGGAACTCCCGCACCAGCCACAGGTCGAACGCATAGTGCATGAACAGGTTGGCGAGCACGAGCGAAATCGCCGATCCCTGTGAGGTTCCGCGATCTCGCTGTTGCAAGGTCCCACCGGTCAGCGGCAGCGAAGCGGCCAGCCACCACCCCGGCGGCCATAGGCCGCGTGGCTACTCTTCCACAAATTGACTAACCAGATGGTTAACAGATAACGTGTGCATAGAAGTTAACCATCTAGTTAGTTAGGGAGTCACTCGATGCCGTACTCGTTCGACAAGTTGTTCATCGACGGACGCTGGGTGGACAGCCGCGGCGACAGCAGCGCGGACGCTGCACGGGACAGCGCTGGCACCGCGGACGGAGGAGCGCTCGAGGTCCTCAACCCTGCGACCGGGCTGACGTTCGCAACGGCACCCATGGGGACCCGAGCGGATGCCGCAGCGGCAGTACTGGCGGCCCGGCGGGCTTTCGATGAGGGCCCTTGGGGCCGGACGACTCCGCGCGATCGGGCGGCGTATCTGCTGCGCCTGGCGGAGGCGATCGAGGCCCGGCGTGAGCGGTTGACCGACCTGGTGGTACGAGAAGGCGGCTTTCCGATCGCGTTCGCCGACCGGGTGCATCTGCAGACGTCGATCGACACCTTGCGGGATGTAGCAGAAAGGGTGCTGCCCGGATTCGCCTTTCAGCAGCCGCTGAACCCACACTTCGGGATGGCGATGACCGGCGCTACCCAAGCCACACAGGGGATAGTTGCCCGCGAGCCGATCGGTGTGGCATCTCTGATCGTGCCGTTCAACGCGCCGTTCGCGCTCGCTGTACACAAGCTGGCCTGGGCACTGGCGGCCGGTTGCACCACGGTCGTCAAGCCGTCGCCGTACACGCCACTGCAGGTGCTGACACTCGGCGAGCTGATCGACGAAGCCGGATTTCCGCCAGGAGTGGTCAACATCGTCACCGGAAAAGACGATGTCGCCATCGAGCTGACGACACATTCCGCGGTCGATATCGTCAGCTTCACCGGCTCCGATATCGTCGGCCGTAAGGTGATGGCCCAGGCGTCGGGCACGCTCAAGAAGACCGTCCTCGAGCTCGGCGGAAAGTCGGCCGGCATCGTATTCGCCGATGCCGACCTCGATCTGGCCGCCGTCGAGGTAGTGGGCAACATGATCGGCAACTGTGGACAAGGCTGCCTACTGCTCACCCGCACGCTGGTCGAGGATAGGGTTCACGACGAATTGGTCGACAAGGTGCTGACGCTCCTGCCTTCGGTTGCCATCGGGGATCCGGCTGATCCGAGTTCGACGCTGGGTCCTCTGATCCGGGACACGGAACGGCTACGCGTCGAGCACATGATCCGACAGGGCGAGGCGGAAGGCGCGAAGATCGCCTGGGGTGGCAGACGTCCCGCAGGCCTCGACCAGGGGTTCTTCCTGGAGCCGACGCTGTTCGTTGAGGTGGACAACACGATGAGCGTAGCGCGGAAGGAGTTCTTCGGACCGGTCGGTGCGATCATTCCGTTTCACGGCGCGGACGAGGCGGTAAGTCTCGCCAACGACAGCGACTTCGGCCTGAACGCCGGTGTCTTCACCGCGGATTTCGGTCGTGCGCTCGCCGTCGCGAGGCGAATCCGCAGCGGCAACGTGAACATCAACTCGTCCTTCGGTTTCAACCCGGATGCTCCGTTCGGGGGCTACAAGCAGAGTGGACTGGGTCGAGAGGGCGGCTCGTATGGGATCGCCGAATTCCTCGAGGAGAAGTTCATCTCCTGGCCAGTGGGGTAAACCGCATAAATAACCGGTTAGTATCGTTGGGGCATGTCACGCGCGGAGGCTACGAAGGCCCGGATCCTGCAGGCCGCCACGGCCGAGTTCGGAACATACGGCATCGCCGGAGCCCGGGTCGATCGTATTGCCGCGACGGCAGCCGCCAACAAGAACCTCATTTACGTCTATTTCGGCAGCAAAGAACGACTGTTCGATGCAGTCTTCGACCAGCATGTGGCCCGCGGTCTGAACGCGGTCCCATTCACAGCTGACGATCTGCCGGGTTACGCCGGTGCACTGTACGACTACTGCCGGACGCACCCCGACGTCCTCAGGCTTGCGACGTGGCATCGGCTCGAACGCGGCACGGAGGCAGACCACACCATCGCCGGCTCCGGATCGGCCTACGACGCGAAGACCAAGGCCTTGCGGGCGGCACAGCGCGGCGGGGTTGTCGCAAAGACATTCACAGTGCCCGACCTGCTGACCCTGGTCACTGCAATCGCCACGGCCTGGGCTCCACCGAATATTGCCGCGAACCCGCTCCATGAGAAGTCGGACGAGGGGCGACGCGCGGTCGTTGAGGCCGTCCGGCGGCTGATCGAGTAGCGGCTACGCCTCATTCTCTGCCCCGGTTCCTCGGGTGATATACAGCAGCCGTACTTGTAGCCCGCTCGCATGTCAGCCGCACAGGAGAGCATCCCGCCGGGCATCTGGACCGAATCCTGGCCGGGACCCAACCTTACCCACCATTTTCCAAGGAGCCGCATACCGCGCTGATCGAACTGGGCAGCGCAGGCGGCCGGTGTCCTTCATCGAGAACTGGCGGTATCCGCTGCCGCAAGCGACCAACGGTGAGCGGGTCGGTTCGGCTGCGCTGGACGAGGATACGTCGCTGCAGATGATTGCACTGACCGACACCGGCCAGATCGCCGCGTGCACGTTCGGTCACCCGGACGAGTTCATCGGCACGAAGCTCGAGACCGCCGGCGACGAACTGATGCGAGGCAAAAAGATCCGGGCTCTCGCGCACATCCGGTGGTTGTGAACTTGTCCGGTCGTTCGCGCCTCGGTGGTAGCTCCGAAACATGCACTGCTACAGGATCATTCATGTCACTTCAGAAGCTGAGTGTTCGGCCGCCATGCCGCGGCCACCGAATGTGCGACAGAGCCGTTGTTCTTACAGACCCTAGAAAACGGCTGGCTGGTCGAGGCAGCGGCTCGGACGCTCGCGAGGTATCAGGCCAATTCTTCGATCCTCGCAGCGAGTTCGGCGCCAGTGAGGGGTTCGCGGGCGATTACGGCGATGGTGTCGTCGCCCGCGATGGTGCCGACGATGAAGGGGAGGGCGGCGCGGTCGAGGGCGCTGGCCAGGTAGTGGGCGGCGCCGGGTGGAGTGCGCAGAACAGCGATATTGCCACTGGCGTCGGTGGATACCAGCAGATCGCCGAGGAGTTTGGAGAGGCGGTCGGTGCCGCCGGTGACGCCGCGGACGGGGCTGCCGTCTTCGGGCACCACGTAGACGCCCGCACCACCGTCGGCGGCGCGCAATTTCACAGCGCCGAGTTCATCGAGGTCGCGCGACAGGGTGGCCTGAGTGGTTTCGATGCCTTCGGCGGCGAGCAGCGCGGCGAGTTCGGTTTGGCTGCGGACCGCATGCGCCGTCAGCAATTCGATGATGCGGGACTGGCGACCGGCGCGGGTACGGGCGATAGCGGGAGCGGACTTGCTGACATCGGGTTGGGCGGTCATGGCCGAGCCTCACCGCCGTGTCTCGCACTCACTGCGCCGCACCTCGCTTGGCCAACAACCACACCAGCAGTGCCTTCTGCGCATGCAGCCGATTCTCCGCCTCGTCCCACACCACACTATGCGGCCCGTCGAGCACCTCGTCGGTGATCTCCTCGCCGCGATGCGCTGGAAGGCAGTGCAGCACAACGACATCCGGCTGCGCCTTGGCGAGCAGATCCGCGTTGAGCTGGAACGGACGGAATGGGCCGACGCGGTCGAGGCCGTCATTCTCCTGCCCCATCGAGGTCCAGGTGTCGGTCACCAGCGCATCGGCACCGGCCGCCGCGGCAACCGGATCGCCGGTGAGAGTGATGGTCGCACCGGTCTCCGCGGCCCGCTTGCGCGCGGCCTCCAGAATCCACGGCAGCGGTTCGAAACCCGTTGGCGCGGCGATGGTTACGTTCAATCCCGCGGTCACACCACCCAGCATCAGCGAGTGCGCCATATTGTTCGCGCCGTCACCGAAGTAGGCGAGATTGCGCCCGGCCAGCGTGCCCTTGCGCTCGACCAGGGTCTGCAGATCGGCGAGCACCTGACAGGGGTGGAACTCATTGGACAACGCATTGACGACCGGAACCGTTGCGGTGACGGCCATTTCGTCCAGACGCGACTGTTCGAAGGTCCGCCACACGATCGCATCGACGAAGCGCGAGAGCACCTTGCCGGTATCGCCGAGCGTCTCCTCGCGCCCGAGCTGGGTGTCACGACCGTCGACCACCACCGCATGCCCGCCGAGCTGGGCGATACCCATTTCGAAGGAGAACCGTGTGCGGGTGGAGTTCTTCTCGAAGATCACCCCTACCCCGCGCGGCCCCTCCAGCGGCCGGTGCGCGAACGGATCCTTCTTCAATTCCGCTGCGAGCGCGAGGATTTCGGCCTGCTCGGCAGGCGTCACATCATCGTCGCGTAGGAAGTGCCGAAGAGGCCCAACGGTCTCCCGGCCGCCACCCCGCACGGAATCGCTCCGCGATGCTGTACTCATTTGCCCCCCTTGGCGTCCGCGATCGCACCGTCCAGGATCTCGGGCAGATCGCCGACGAAACTATCGGCCTGGGCCTCGGTGAGCACCAGCGGCGGCGCGAGCCGAATGATGTCGGGCTTCGGCGCATTCACCAGATAGCCCGCCTCCCGCGCCCGGTTCTCGACCTCGGCCGAGATATCGTCGGTCAGCACGACACCGAGCAGTAGACCCGCGCCACGCACGTGATCGATCAGCGGATGCTCGAGCTGTTCGATGCCGTCGCTGAGCCGCTTGCCGACGGATTCGACATGGGCGAGCAGACCGGTCTCATCGATGGTCCGCAATACCGCCAGAGCCGCCGCGGCGCATACCGCATTGCCGCCGAATGTGGTGCCGTGCAGCCCTGGCGTCAGCAGGTCGGCAGCCGGTCCGGTGGCCAGCACCGCACCGATCGGCAGCCCGCCACCGAGCCCCTTGGCCAGCGTGATCACATCCGGCACGATGCCGAATGCCTGGTGCGCGTAGAACTTTCCGCACCGGCCGATACCGGTCTGCACCTCGTCGAGGACCAGCAGGGCACCATGACGCGTGGTGATCTCCCGCGCCTTGACCAAATAGTCGATGGGCGGCACGACAACGCCGCTCTCCCCCATGATCGGCTCGAGGAATACCGCCGCGGTGTCCGCGTCGACAACCGCCTCGAGCGCCGCCGCATCGCCATAGGGCACATGGACGACACCGGGCGGCATCGGCTCGAACGGCGCCCGCTTGGACGGCTGTCCGGTGAGCGCGAGCGCGCCCATGGTCCGGCCGTGGAAGGCCTCATCGGCCGCGATGATCTTGGGGCGGCCGGTCAGCCGCGCCATCTTGAACGCCGCCTCATTGGCCTCGGTACCAGAGTTGCAGAAGAACGCGCGGCCATGGCCGTCCCCGAACTCCCCGTCGCCGAAGTGCGCGAGCAGCCGTTCGGCCAGTTCGATGACCGGTTCGTTGACGTAGATATTCGAGGTGTGGCCCAGCGTGCCGAGCTGCTCGGTAACCGCCGCCAGAATCGCAGGATGGGCGTGGCCGAGGCTGTTGACCGCGATGCCGCCGAGGAAGTCGACGTAGCGGTTGCCGTCCGCGTCGTAGACCACCGCACCCGCACCGCGCACCAGCGCGACCTTGGGGGTGCCGTAGTTCTTCATCAACGCGGCGGACCACCGTTGCCGCAGCTCTGCCGTGTCGCTCATGACTCCACCTCGCCGGCGCTCGGCTCCGTCACGACGGACAGGTCAGCTGTGTTGATTGTTTGCTCGCTGCGCTCGCTCATATTCTCGTTCCGTTCAGCGTGTCCGCCGCGCTCGTCGGGAGCGGGGCGGGCGTCACCATCGTTCCGATTCCTTCTCCGGTGAACAGTTCCAACAGCACCGAATGCGGGACGCGACCGTCGATGACATGCGCGGTCGGCACCCCACCCTGCACGGCGCGCAGGCAGGCTTCCATCTTGGGCACCATGCCCGCATCCAGTCGCGGGAGCAACTCGGCCAGTTCGGCCGTATCGATGCGCGAGGTGAGCGACGAACGGTCCGGCCAGTTGGTGTACAGGCCCTCGACGTCGGTCAGGATCACCAGTTTTTCCGCGCCGATGCCCTCGGCAAGTGCGGCGGCGGCGGTATCGGCATTGATGTTGTGCACCACGCCGTCGGCGTCCGGCGCGATGGTGGAGACCACCGGAATGCGCCCCGCGCCGATGAGGTCGAGCACCGCGTCGGCATTCACCTCGGTGACATCGCCGACCAGACCGATATCGGTGGCCTCTCCGTCGACATCGACGGTGCGCCGGGTCGCGGTGAACAGCCGCGCGTCCTCACCGGAGATGCCCACCGCGTACGGACCGTGCGCATTGATCAGCCCGACCAGTTCCCGGCCGACCTGACCGAACAGCACCATCCGCACCACATCCATCACCTCGGGTGTGGTGACGCGGAAGCCGCCGCGGAATTCGCCTTGCAGACCCAGCTTTTTCAGCATCGCGCTGATCTGCGGTCCGCCGCCGTGCACCACCACCGGATGGACGCCGACGGTGCGCAGGAACGCCATATCGGCGGCGAAGGCCTGTTTGAGTTCCGCATCGATCATCGCGTTGCCGCCGTATTTGACGACCACGATCTTGTCGCGGAACTTCTGCAGCCACGGCAATGCGTCGGCGAGGACGTGTGCCTTGTCCAATGCCGAAAGCTCCTGCACCGCTTCGCTGGTCATGAGCTGTAAGCCGAATTCTCTTCGACATAGGCGTGCGACAGGTCGGTGGTCCGCACGGTGGCGGTGCCGGCACCGACATTCAGTTCGATCCGCACCTCGATATCGGCGCCGGATAGATCGACCTCGCGCGCGCCCGGCGCGCCGACACTGTCGACGCAGACCGGATTCCCGTTGAACGACACCGAGATCCGGTTCGGATCCAGGGTGATCGGGGCGATGCCGACGGCGGCGAGCACCCGGCCCCAGTTCGGGTCGGAACCGAACAGCGCGGTCTTGACCAGACTGTCGCGGGCCACGGCGCGGGCCGCGATCAGCGCCTCGTCCTCGGAGACCGCACCGGCGACGGTGATCCGCACCCGCTTGGTCACGCCCTCGGCGTCGGCCATCAATTGGGCGGCCAGATCGTCGCAGACCGCGAGCACGGCCGCATCGAGGTCCTCCTGTGCCGGCGTGACCTCGCTCGCCCCGTTGGCGAGCAGCAGCACCGTGTCATTGGTGGAGCAGGAGCCGTCGACATCGAGCCGGTCGAAGGTGAGCCGAGTCGCGTTGCGCAGTGCGCGATCCAATTGTTCGGCGCTCGCGGCGGCATCGGTGGTCAGTACCACCAGCATGGTCGCCAGCGACGGTGCGAGCATGCCCGCACCCTTGGCCATGCCGCCGACGTTCCACTTGTCGCGGTGGTGGAAGGCCGCTTCCTTGGGCACAGTGTCGGTGGTCATGATCGCGTGGGCGGCATCGAGTCCGCCGGACAGCCCGCCGGCCATTTCGTGCACGATCTCGGTGACCGCCGGGACGACCTTGTCCATCGGCAGCCGGTCACCGATCAAACCGGTTGAGCAGACTGCGATTTCGCCCGCGCCGGTTTCGGTGCCCCAATTACTCAGTGCCTTGGCCAATTCCTCGGCGGTCCGGTGGGTGTCCTGGAATCCGCCCGGACCGGTACAGGCATTGGCCCCACCGGAATTCAGGATCACCGCGCGCAACCGGCCACCGGTAAGCACTTGCTGCGACCACAGCACCGGCGCGGCCTTCACCTGGTTGCGGGTGAACACGCCCGCGGCCGCGTACTCCGGCCCCTCGTTGAATACCAGTGCCAGATCGGGTTTTCCGCTGGCCTTGATGCCCGCGGCAATGCCCGCCGCCCGGAAACCGAGCGGTGCGGTCACGCCCTGGCTCCGGACCAGCTTGCCCGCCGGGGTTTCGATCGTTGTCACGGTGCCACTCCTACGGTGGAAAGTCCTGCGGCCTCGTCGAATCCGACCGCCAGATTCATGGATTGGACCGCGGCGCCCGCGGTGCCTTTGGTCAGGTTGTCGATCGCACCGATCACCACGAGCAGTCCGGCATCGGCATCCACCGCGACCTGGAGGGTGACGACATTGGAGCCGAGCACCGAACCTGTCTGCGGCAGTGTGCCTTCCGGCAGCAGGTGCACGAATGGCTCGTCGGCGTAAGCCTTTTCATAGACCGCGCGCGCCTGGGCGGCGTCGACCAGGGTCGGGGCAGTGCAGGTCGCGAGGATGCCCCGCGGCATCGGCGCCAGCACGGGGGTGAACGATACGGCGACCTCGGTACCACCGGCGGCCCGCAGGTTCTGCGCGATCTCCGGGGTGTGCCGGTGCGCGCCAGCGATGCCGTAGGCCCGTACCGAACCCATGACCTCGGAGCCGAGCAGGCCGACGTCGAGTTTGCGGCCCGCGCCCGAAGTACCGCTCACCGCAACCACATTCACCGTCGGTTCGATGATTCCGGCCGCAATCGCCGGTGCCAGCGCGAGGCTGGCGACCGTGGGATAGCAACCGGGAACAGCGATCCGGTTGGCGCCGCGCAGTCGTTCACGCCCGCCCGGCAGTTCCGGCAGGCCGTAGGGCCAGCTGCCGGCGTGGGTGGTGCCGTAGTACTTCTCCCAGGCCGCCGCATCGGTCAGCCGGAAGTCGGCGCCGCAGTCGATGATCACCGTCGACTCCGGCAGCTGCTGGGCGATGGCGGCGGACTGCCCGTGCGGCAGGCCGAGGAAGACGATGTCGTGGCCGGCCAGCTGGTCGACCGTGGTCGGGGCGAGCACGCGATCGGCGAGCGGCAGCAGATGCGGCTGGAGCTCCCCCAGCGCGCTGCCCGCATTCGAGCCCGCGGTCAACGCACCGATGACGAGGCGTCCGTCGCGGTAGGCAGGATGACCGAGCAATAGACGCAGCACCTCACCGCCGGCGTATCCACTGGCACCGGCCACCGCAACCCGCAAGACCGGGCCGCCCGACGAATCAACCATGTGATGATTATGCACGATTATGCAAGCCCATTCATGAACGGGGGTCGCTCTATCGCTGTCACCCCACCTCACCAGGCCGTTCCGGATCGCACAGGCAGTGATACCCGGGAAGGTCGCGCCGCAATCGCGTCGATGAGATTCGACACTCGATCCGATCCGACGCGCCGCGTACCGCGCAAGCTTTGTCAGACGACCGTCGCTGGATCGATACCGAGCGCCGCACGCAGACCGATCTCCCCCTTCGGCGTGAGGCGGACGGCGCGGCCGGATCCGATGCGTCGGACCCAATCCAGTGCCTGTAGCCGGCGGCACAACTGTGCGCCCGCAGCACCGCCGAGGTGAGTGCGGCGTTCGGTCCAGTCGAGGCACGGGCGGACAATCGGGCGGCGAGTGCGCAGTGTGTTCGCGTCGATGCCCATCGGCCCCGTCAGCCAGACCAAGCCCGCCTCGGTGAGGGCGAAGCCGTCGTCGACATCGAGCAGTTCGTGCTCGGTCATGGCGTCGGTGATCGCGACGCCGAGTCGGCCCGCGAGGTGGTCGTAGCAGGTCCGGCCGCGGGCCAGGGCCGCCGTCGCGGTGGACGCGCGCAATGTCGCGGATTCGGGGCGGGCCGGTTCCAGGTGGGCGACCATGGTCTCCAACAACTCGGCGACCTGCGGACTCGCCAACTGCACATAGCGATGCCTGCCCTGACGACGTTCGATGAGCAGACCGCCGTCGAACAGCCGGTTCAGATGCTCGGTCGCGGTGGATGGCGCGACCCCGGCGTGGCGGGCGAGCTCACCCGCGGTCCAGGCCCGACCGTCGACCAGGGCCAGGCACATATCGGCGCGGGTGCGGTCGGCCAGCAGGGTGGCCAGTCCGGCCAGCTCGGCTCCTCGGGTTTGCATCACACCATGATCGCGCCGGGTTATTTCGGCAAGCACCGAAGTGTCCGGCCTGAAGAAAACATGATCACCGCCGACGACCGCGATCGCTCAGTGCTTGCGCACCACTCGCTCCCCCTGTCCCGGCTTCCAAATGGTGATATCGAGGTGATCGTCGATGACCTCGACGGTGGAAGCGCCGGTCAGTTCGGCGGTGTAGAAGTGGTCGAAGTCCTGGTCGCGGATATCGAACCCGGTTTCGTCGAACAGTTGCTGGGCGAAGCGGGCGTGCACTTGCTTGTCCGAAAGGTCGGCGACGGTGCCGAAGAGCTTCGCGTCGCCGTCGCCGACCTGTGTGTCGACGGTCGCGGTGTGCAGGCAGAACCGTGGGTCACGGGCGAGATCGTTGAACTTGGTGGTGTTCGGCATGCCCACGATCACCAGCATGCCCTCGAAAATCCGCGGTTCGACGGGGCTGATGCGGGGGAAACCGTCGGAGCGCAGGGTCCCGAGCATGCAGAGGTTGCCGGTGGCCTGGTGCCGACGCGTGAACACGGTGGCGATACGTGGCGCTTCTTCGGTGAACTGGCTCCATGTGGTCATGCGCACGACGGTATGAGCCAAACCTGACATCTTCTGTCAAGTCTTATGGCTAATCTCGGATTCATGCGAGCGAGTCGACTGGTGCAGCTGTTGTTGCTGCTACAGACCCGCGGCCGGACCACCGGACCGGAGCTGGCGCGCGAGTTGGAGGTGTCGGTGCGGACGGTGTATCGCGATATCGAGGCCCTGTCCGCGGCGGGCGTGCCGATCTACAGCGAACCGGGCCGGACCGGCGGGGTGCGGCTGGTCGACGGGTACCGCACCCGGTTGACCGGTCTCACCACCGAGGAAGCCGATGCGGTGCTGCTCGCCGGACAACCCGCGGCCGCCGCCGATCTCGGACTCGGCACGGTGTTGGCGACCGCACAGCTCAAGGTGCTGGCCGCGCTGCCACCCGAATTGCGCGGCCGGGCAACACGAATCGCGGAGCGCGTCCACGTGGATGCACCAGGCTGGTTCCATCGCCCTGACGAAACACCAACGCTGGCAACGGTTGCCGATGCACTATGGCACGACCGGCGACTGGACATCCGTTATCAGCGCAAGGATCGCACCGTCCAACGCCGCCTAGATCCGCTCGGCCTCGTACTGAAGGCCGGAACGTGGTATCTCGTCGCACGTGACGGATCGGCCATCCGCTCCTATCGCGTCAGCCGGATCGCATCGGCGGAGCAGAACGGCGAATCCTTCACGCGCCCAGATGATTTCAACCTCGCTGCGCATTGGTCGGCAGCCGCCGACGATTTCGCCCGATCGATGCTGCGCGTGCGGGCTCGCTGCCGGATCGCGTCCGCCCAGCTGCGGCTGCTCCGGTTGATGAACGAGCCCGCCGCGGTCGCCGAGGCAATGGCATCGGCAACCGAACCGGACGCCGAGGGTTGGGTCGAGGTGACCATTCCCTCGGAGTCCTACGAGGTGCTGGCTAGTGCGATCCTGCCGCTCGGCGAATTCTGCGAGGTCCTGGACCCGCCCGAATTCCGCGACCGGCTCGCCACGACGGCCTTCGCGATGGCCGAGCGCTACCGCAAGCCGTGAGCCCGCACACCCGGTGCCGACTCAGCGCAGCAAGCGGAAGAATGCGCGCACATCGCTGATCAGCAGGTCCGGTGCTTCCATGGCCGCGAAGTGACCACCCCGGTCGTATTCGGTCCAGCGCACGATGTTGTGCTGCTGCTCGGCGAGCACACGAATGGAGTTGTCACCGGCGAACACCGCTGCCGCAGTCGGCACGCCAGAGTTCCGCTGCGGCATACCCCACGAATCCCCCTCCCCGTACAACCGGATCGAGGAGACGAAGGTCCTGGTGAACCAATAGAGGCTGACATTGGTCAGCAGCGCGTCGCGATCCACCGCGTCATCGGGCAACTCGACTGCGGGATTGGTCCAGCGCTGAAAGATGTCCACGATCCAGGACAGCAGCCCGGCAGGCGAATCGTGCATGCCGATGGCCAGGGTTTGCGGACGCCCCGCCTGCACCATCGCATAGCCGTACCGGGTGTAGCTCTCGCTTCCGGTGAGTTTGTCCAGCTTCGCCCGATCCGCTGGGCTGTAGTCCGGTTCCGTTCCGTCATCGGTCCAGGTCGGCAACGTGATCGGCCCGTTCACGTGGATGCCGAGCACATGGTCGGTGGCGATCCGACCCAGCTCGGTCGAGACGAAGAAGCCCGCGTCGCCGCCTTGTGCGCCGTACCGGTCGTAGCCGAGCCGTGCCATCAACTTTGCCACCACCTGCGCGAACTGCTCGGTGGCACCGTCCCCGACTTTCGGCCCGGCCGCCGAGAAGGCGAATCCGGGCAACGAAGGGATGACCAGATGGAAGGCGTCGGCCGAATCGCCGCCGTGCGCCCGCGGATCGCTCAAAGGTCCGATCACATCGAGGAATTCGATGAACGAACCGGGCCAGCCGTGGCTCAATACCAGCGGCACGGCATCGGGTTCGGGCGAGCGGACATGCAGGAAATGCAGCTGCTGCCCATCGATATCGGTAACGAACTGCGGCAGCTCGTTCAGTCGCGCTTCGACTGCGCGCCAATCGTATTCGGACCGCCAGTACTCGGCGAGGTCCTTCATGTACGAGATCGATGCGCCCCTATCCCAACCAACACCGGGGATTTCAGCCGGCCACACAGTATTCGCCAGCCGGGCGTGCAGATCGTCGATCCGGTCCTGCGCGATGTCGATACGGAAGGGTCGAATGTCGTGTTCGGTACTCACGAAGACGACGGTATGACCCCCTTAGGACAGGATCGTTCCTAAGCATCTGACATGCTGGAATTCGTGTTGGAGACCTCGGCACGACTGCTCAAACTGCTCACCCTGCTGCAAACCCGTCGCGACTGGACCGGCACCGAACTCGCCGAACGACTCGGCGTCACCGGCCGCACGGTGCGCCGCGATGTGGATCGGCTGCGTGAACTCGGCTACCCGGTGCACGCCACCCGGGGCACCGCGGGCTATCGGCTCGGCGCCGGGGCCGCGCTGCCGCCACTGCTGCTCGACGACGAGGAAGCCGTCGCGGTGGCGGTCGGCTTGCGCAGCGCCGCCGACGGCACCGTCGCGGGCATCGAGGGGGCATCGCTGCGCGCGCTCACCAAACTCGAGCAGGTGCTGCCGCCCCGCCTGCGCCACCGGGTCCGCACATTGCGCGGCGCGACCGTCCGGGTCGGCACGCCGGACGCAACCGTCCAGCCGGATACGTTGATGGCCGTCGCCGAGGCCTGTCAACGGCACGAGCGCCTGCGTTTCGACTATCGCGCGCACAGCGGTGCGACCACTCGTCGTACGGTGGAGCCGCACAGCCTGGTGCACTTCAGCAGGCGCTGGTACCTCGTCGCCTGGGATGTCGATCGCGGTGACTGGCGTACTTTCCGAGCCGACCGCATCGCACCACGAGCACCCACCGGCCCACGTTTCACGCCACGCGAACTCCCGGAAGGTGATGTCGCGGCCCACCTTTCGTTACGGCTGTCCGCCCGCGCCTGGCCACATCAAGCAATTGCCCTGCTGCACAGGTCCGCCGAGGACGCTGCGGCGAACGTGTGGCCCGGCATGGGCGTCATCGAAGCCGTCGACGATCACAGTTGCCAACTGCACGTCGGCGCGGACACACCGGAGGCACTGGTCTGGATGATCACCTCGGTCGATATCGACTTCACACTGCTCAGTGGCCCGCCCGAACTCGTCGCGGCCATTCGTGCCCACGCCGACCGCTGCGTCGCCGCTGTGCGGAACTTCGACTGATCTGCACGAATCGTCCAGCCCGGCGTCGGGATTCGGACCGACGCCGGGCTGCGACGCGGCTCAACTCACCATCGCGAACAGGACCGCCGCGACCGCGAAACTGACCACCGACAGCACGGTTTCGAGCACCGTCCAGGTCTGCAGTGTTTGCTTCACCGTCAGGTTGAAGTACTTGGAAATGATCCAGAAGCCACCGTCGTTCACGTGGCTGAGGATGATCGAACCCGCCGCGATCGCCATGGCGATGAGTGCGATGGCCAGCTGCGAATAGCCTTGCCCGGTGACCAGCGGCGCGACAATGCCACCGGTGGTCACGATGGCGACGGTGGCCGAGCCCTGAGCAATGCGCAGGCCGCAGCTGATGATGTACGCGAGCACGATCACCGGCAGACCGGCCGCCGACATGGTGTCGGCGAGTGCGGTGCCGATTCCGGTGGCGGAGATGATCTTTCCGAAGAACGCACCCGCACCGACCACCAGCAACAGCATGCCGACCGGCTTCAGCGATTCCGCGGTGAGCGTACCGAGTTCCTGCACACTGGAACCGCGCCGCACACCGAGCAGATAGAAGGCGACGAGCACCGCGATCAGCAACGCCACGGCCGGTGTGCCGAGGAAGGTGAGCACTTGCAGCAGTTGTGAATCCTTGGCCAGCCATTGGCTGCCGAAGGTGGCACCGAGAATGAGCACCAGCGGAATCGCGATAATGCCGCCGATCAGGCCGACCGCAGGCGGCCGCGTCTCGATCCGGGTCGTCTCCGGAACCATTGCGGCGCCGGGACCTTCGCCCTTCGCCGCGGGCTCGACTTCCGGCCGCACCAGGAATTCGGCGGGCACCTCGACCCGCACCCGCTTGCCGATGTAGGTGCCCCACACGATGCCAGCGGCAACAAAACCCGGTATGCCGCACACGAATCCCATGACGATCAGCCAGCCCAGGCTCACCCCGAGCAGACCGCCAAGTGCCACCGGACCCGGATGCGGCGGCAGGAAGGCGTGGGTCATGGACAGACCGGCCAACATCGGCATGGCGTAGAGCACCAGCGAACGGCCACCGCGCTTGGCGGCCACATAGATCAGCGGTGCGAGCACGAATATGCCGATATCGAAGAAGACCGGGATGCCGAAGATGAGCCCGAGCAGACCCATGGCGACCGGTGCGCCCTTCTCGCCGAAGATGCCGAGCAGCTTGCCGGTCAAAACATCGGCACCACCGGAGCGTTCGAGGATCGCACCGAGCACCGTGCCGAGGCCGATGATAACCGCGATATGCCCGAGGATGCCGCCGAAGCCGGTCTCCAGCAGCGAATCCCCCGGCTTGATCGCCGTACCGACGATCTTCGACACCGGTAGTCCGGCGGCGAGCGCCAGCCCGAGTCCGGTGAGCAGCAGCGCGATGAACGGCTCCAGCTTGACCTTGATGATGGCGAACAGCAGTACGGCAATCGCGAGACCGCACAGCACCAACAATCCGGGTGTCGTGGTGCGCAGCCAGTCGACAGTGGCGCCCATATGGGTACCTCTCAATTCATGGATCGAACGAATGACGCCGCACGCGAGGCGATTTCGGACCATCGGCCCGTGGCGACGTCGGTTGGGGCCACGACATCGGTACCCGCGGTCACGGCCACGGCTCCGTTGGCGAGGAATTCGGCGGCATTGCCCGCATTGACGCCCCCGGACGGAATGAGCGCCACATCGGGAAAGGGGCCGCGCAGGTCTTTCAGATAGCCGGGACCGAGCGCCCTGGCGGGGAAGATCTTCACCGCCGCGGTGCCGAGGTCGAGCGCGGTGAGCACCTCGGTGGGCGTGAAAGCACCCATGACGACCGGAATGTCGTGCTCGGCCGCGACGGCCGCGACCTCCGCGCGCACACCCGGCGTGACGAGGAACCGTGCACCGTTATCGATCGCGGCCTTGGCTTGGTCGGCGTGCAGTACGGTTCCGACGCCGACGACCGCATCGGGAGCCGTTGCGGCAATACGCAGGTAATCGAGCACGCCGGGCGTCGTGAAGGTCAGCTCCAAGGTACGAATTCCGGAGCGCGCCAAGGCATCCACCAGCGCCAGCGGATCCGGAATCTCCGGCGCCCGCACCATACTCAGCACGCGATCGGCGCGCATGACTTCCATGGCGCCGAGGGAGCCCGTGGCGTTCAATATGTCTCCTTCCGCGTGGTATCCATGCGCAGCGCGCGCCCGGCGAGCGTGCCGGTGGGCGCACCGTCCTCGATGGCGAATTCACCGTTGACCAGCACATGCCGAATGCCGCGCGCCTGCTGCTTCGGGTTGTCGAAGGTCGCGGTATCGGCGATCGTCGATGGGTCGAACAACACGAGATCCGCTGCATACCCGGTGAATACGTGTCCGCGATCGCTCAGCCGCAGCCGCTCGGCGGGTCGGCCGGTGAGGTGGTGCACACACTCCTCGAGCCCGAGCACGCCGAGTTCGCGGACATAATGGCCCAGATAGCGTGGGAAGGTGCCCCAGGCGCGCGGATGCGGCCGATCGCCGACGAGCAGTGCGTCGCTGCCACCCATATGCGCCGGATGCACCATGATCGCGCGCACGTTCTCCTCGTGCCCGACATGCTGCAGGATGGTGGTGGCCAATTGATCTCGGCGCAGCAGGTCGAAGAACACCGCAACGGGTGCGCGATCGGTATCGGCCGCGATTTCCGCGACGGTCTTGCCGACGTACTCTGCCAGCTCCGCCTTCGCCACACCGCTGATCTGAATGGTCTCCCATTCGACTGTGACGCCGTGGCAGCCGTCGGAACCATGTACGTTCACGTCCACTGTGATTCGCGCACGCATCTCGGGATCATCGATGCGCGCCAAGGCCGCATCCGGCCCGCCGGACATCGCCCAACTCGGCAGCAGCGCCGAAAGTGTGGTGGAGCCGGGCAGATACGGATAGGTGTCGAGGGTGATGTCGCAGCCTTCGGCCCTGGCCGCATCGATCAAAGCCAGGAATTCCGGTGCGCGCCCACGGTTCACGCCGAAGTTCATGGTCGCGTGGGTGAGATGCAGTGCGCAGCCGGTGCTGCGAGCCAGGCCGATCATCTCGGCGTATGCCGCCAACGCACCCTTACCGTAGGAGCGCGTATGCGGCGCGTAGAACCCGCCGTATTCGGCGACGATCTCGCACAATGCCGCCAATTCCCCGGTGTCCGCATACATTCCGGGCGGATAGGTGAGCCCGCTCGACATACCGACCGCACCCTCGCGCAACCCTTGTGCGAGCAGCTCCCGCATCCGCCGGATCTCCGCTACGGTCGCAGGCCGCTGTTCGCTACCGACAACCAGCAGCCGCAGGGTGCCCTGCGGCACGAGATAGGCGGCGTTCGGCGTTATGCCTCGATCGAGCCGGTCCAGATACTCCGCGACCGTACGCCAGGAGAAGTCCAGGTCGGGATTGCCGTTCCATCCGGCGATCTGACGCCGCAACACCGCAAGGGTGGCGTCATCGATCGGGGCATACGAGAGTCCGTCCTGTCCGATGACCTCGGTGGTGACCCCCTGGCTGATCTTCGGAAAATGGCCGGGCTCGGTGAGCAGATGCAGATCGGAGTGCGCGTGCATATCGATGAAGCCGGGGGCGAGCACCGCACCAGGTGCGTCGATGAAGCGGTCCGCCTCGGCGATCGTTCGCGGATCGGCGATCGCGCAGATCCTTCCCCGATCGATGCCGACATCAGCGCGGAAGCGCGGCGCCGCGGTGCCGTCTATGACGTCGATATCGCGAAACACCAAGTCCGTCATGGCCGCTCGTCAGAAGAAGGTGTGAACGAGGTCGACCACGCGTGGCCGTTCCGCATCGGCATTGTCGACCACCGGGATCAACCGCCACTTGTCGAACGCCGTGCACGGATGCGACAGACCGAGCCGCACCACACTGCCGACCGGCAGGTCACCGACCGCGGCACCCGGCAGTCGTAGGAACGCGTGCTGATCATTGAGCGCACTGACATGTGCTGCCGAATTCAACGAACCTTCCTGCCCAGCAACGAATTGCGGGACCGGAAGCCCCGCATCGAATGGCAGATCGCGCCTGCCCGCATCCAGCAGCGCGAGCTCCGCTTCGGGTCGCGAAACGGTCCGCGCCCACCCGTGCATCGCCGAGCGCAGCGGTCGTTCGCTGCGTGGTGCGGCCAGCGGCGAGATGCCCGCATAGAAGCCGTCGTCGTGAATGATGTACGCACCCGAGCGCAACACCACCGTGGTCGGAACACCTTGCGCACCGGGCTCATCGGCGAGTTCGGCCAGACATTCGACGACCAGATCCGGGAAGGCGCTGCCACCCGCGGTGACGATCGCGCCTGCCCGATAGCGTCCGGCCGCGGCGAGTTCGCGATGTAGGCGGGCGATTTCGTGCAAGTAGTGCCGGACAGCGGTAATCCCGTCCGGACCGCGATCGTGGGCGAGGGCACCTTCGTAGCCACCGACACCGGCCAAGGTCAATCGCTCGGCGCGGCCGACCGCCTCGGCGATCGCATGCGCCTGCTCGACCGTGCGTGCGCCCGTACGTCCGTGCGGCCCGCCGAGTTCGACGATCACCCGAATGCGCGCATCACCGGTCAGATGCGCATCCATCAGCGCGACGGTTTCGACACTGTCGACCCAGCAGCAGAATTCGAACTCCGGATCCCGCGCCGATTCCATAGCGACCCAGCGCAATCCGACCGGGTCGACGAGCGAGTTGGCCAGCACGATCCGTGCGACACCGAACGACCGCGCCACCTGTACCTGCCACACGGTCGCGAAGGTGATCCCCCAGCTCCCGGCCGCCAACTGCTGCGCCCACAGCTGCGGGGCCATGGTGGTTTTGCCGTGCGGAGCCAGGCGGACACCCACGGCCGCCGCCCAATCGGCCATGACCGCGACATTGGCCGCGACCGCCGCGCGGTCGACGGTCAATATCGGGGTTTCGAACTCGTCGAGGTGCGGCGCGGAGTCCAGGAAGTCGCGAACCGTGCGGCCCCATGCCGCCGGCGGCAGACCCTTGTGCTCGGGCCCGAGTGTCCGATCCGCCAGTGCGGCAACAGCTTTCTCGTCGATCGCCATGTCGCCCCTTCCCGCGGAATCACGTCCGCCGATTCATATCTCGCATGCATTGCGTATTTTGCAACGATGGTTGCGCATTGTGTTTCGTGTGGCTATTCTGCACTGGATGACCGCTGGCCGCAAGGGTAGAAGAGAGATTGATGTGACGTGGCCTACTACATCGCTCCGCCCGCGGGCGGTGACCATCGGTGAAGGGCTCGCCGTGCTGGTGGCGCGTCCCGGTCCGCTCGAGGACTCGGACAACTTCGAGCGAACAGCGGGCGGCGCCGAGGCGAATGTGGCCACCGTGCTCACCCAGCTGGAGGTGGACGCCGCGTGGATCTCCCGGGTCGGCGATGACGGATTCGGCCGGTATCTGACCGGACATCTCGCGGCACGCGGCGTGGATGTGTCGGCGGTTGTCATCGATCCCGCGCGCCCCACCGCCGTCTACGTGAAGGAACGCGGCAGCGGCTCGGGTAAAGCGACCGACCTGGCTGATGGCGCCAGCCGCATGCTGTACTACCGCACCGGTTCCGCCGCCAGCGCACTGTCCGTCGCCGATCTGACGGCGGCAGCCGGACTGCTCGACCGCTGCGTCGTCGTGCACTTCACCGGAATAACCACCGCGCTCTCGGAATCCGCGACCCGACTCACCGAAACCCTTGTCGCAGTGCCCCGTCGAGGTCGGCTCGTCAGTTTCGACCTGAATTACCGTCCGGCACTGTGGGCGGGACGTGTCGAGCAGGCGACCGAGGTGCTGGCGCGCCATGTGCGCGGCTGCGATGTGGTGTTCCTCGGTGCCGATGAAGCCGAAGCTGTCTTCGGCACCGGCGACGCCGACCGTTTGCGCGCATTGTTCCCGGAGCCAGAGCACCTGGTGGTCAAGAACAATGAGCATTCGGTCACCGGATTCTCCGGAACCGAGCGCGTCGAAGTGCCCGCGCTGGAACTCGCGATCACCGAGCGAATCGGTGCCGGTGATGCCTTCGCGGGCGGATACCTGGCCGCCCTCTTGCACGGACACCCGCTGCGGCAGCGGCTGCGCTTCGGGCATCTGTGCGCCGCCGCCGCGCTGACCGGCACCGGTGATGTCGCGGAACTGCCCGCACCCACCGCGCTGGCGGGCCTGGCGGTGCTCGACGAATCCGCATGGAGGCGCGTGCATTACAGCCGCGATGTCGTGGCAGAGAATATGGCGTCATGAGCGAGCGAATCGAAGACACAGCGCCCATGGCGATGACGGAGCCGAGTGCCAGCGAGGCGCAGTCATGAGTGAGCGCAGCGAGCGAATCGAAGACACAGCGCCCATGGCGATGACGGAGCCGAGCGCCAGCGAGGCGCAGTCATGAGCCAGAGTCTGTTGCGCGCGTTGACCATCCTGCTGTCGCTCGGGGAGGATGCGCGCTCGCTCGATCAGCTGGCCGGTGAACTCGGCGTACACAAGTCGACGGTGCTGCGGCTGCTGCAGACCATGGAATCGCAGCGCTTCGTCACCCACGACAGCCAGCACCGATACATCCTCGGCTCCCGACTTTTCGAACTCGCCAACCGCGCTTTGGAACAGCGTGACGTCCGCACCCTCGCCCGCCCGCATCTGAGCGCGCTGAATTCCGCTACCGGACAGACGATTCACCTGGCCACCTATGAATCCGGGGATGCCATCTATATCGACAAATTCGACGCGATTCAGAGCGTGCGGATGTATTCCCGCATCGGCCGGCTCGCCCCACTGCACTGCACGGCGGTCGGGAAGGTGCTTGTCGCCGCACAGCCGCGCGCGGAATGGCGGACGATCGCCGATCGCATCGACTACCGCAAGTTCACCGACCGCACCATCCACACGCCGGAGCGTTATCTGACCGAGCTGGAACTTGTTGCCGCACAGGGCTATGCGGAAGACCACGAAGAGCACGAAAGCTTTGTGAACTGCATCGGCGTCCCGGTGCGCAATGGCACCGGCACGGTGGTCGCCGCGGTCTCGATGTCGGTGCCGGACATGCTGCTCGACCACGATCAGGTATTGGCCGAACTGCCACGGGTCCGCGCGGCGGCCGATGCCATCTCCGCCGAACTCGGCTGGACCCCTGGCAGCACCACACACCCGACCACAGCGAAAGGCCAGTCATGAGTGAGAAGATCGCCGTCCGTACCACCGATGCGCCCGCACCCGCGCATACCTTCTCGCAGGGCGTGCGCAAGGGCCCGTTCGTGCAGGTCTCGGGTCAGGGCCCGGTGGACCCGGCAACCAATGCATACGTGTTCCCCGGTGACGTTGCCGCGCAGACGATTCGGACCCTGCAGAATGTCAAGGCGATCGTCGAGGCGAGCGGCGCCAGCTTCGACGATGTGGTGATGCTGCGCGTCTACCTGACCAAGCGCGAGGATTTCGCCACTATGAACGAAGCGTACGGCGAATTCGTCGCCGCCAATAGCACGGGCGATGTATTGCCGTGCCGCACAACGGTATTCACCGGACTTCCGCGGGAGGAAATGCTGGTCGAGATCGATGCGGTCGCCATCGTCTCGGGCTGAGCGCTAACCGGAGTTGCGCAGCGCGGTGGCGAGTCCGTTCATGGTCAGCAGAATGCCGCGTTTGACGAGTTCGGAATCGTCGCCCGCCCGCAGCCGTCGCAGCAACTCGACCTGCATCTGGTTCAACGGCTCCAGGTAGGGGAAACGGTTGTGGATCGACTCCGCCAGTGACGGATTGTCGGCGAGCAGGTGATCATTGCCCGTGATCGCGGCGTGCATGCGGATGGTGCGGGCGTGCTCGTCGCGGATCATCCCGAAGATCTGCTGGCGCAAGGCCACATCGTCGACGAGTTCGGCGTACCCGGCCGCAATATCCAGGTCGCTCTTGGCCATGACCTGGGCCAGATTCGACAGCACCGTGCGGAAGAACGGCCAGCGGTTGTAGAGGTCGGACAGGATCGCCAGGCGGTTGGGATCACCGCCGACCCACTCCTCGAGCGCCGCACCGGTCCCGTACCAGCCCGGCAACATGACGCGGGCCTGACTCCACGACATCACCCACGGAATGGCCCGTAGATCGCGCACCGAATTCGTCGGCTTACGGGAGGCGGGGCGACTGCCGATATTCAGATCGGCGACCTCGGCGACCGGCGTGGACTGCCGGAAATACTCTACGAATCCCGGTGTTTCGTGCACCAGGCGCGCGTACGCAGCACGGGCGCGCGCCGCCAGATCGTCCATGAGCGCATAGGACGGTTCGGCATCGGGACCGAGCCCCTCCACATCGAGCAGCGTCGACTCCAGGGTGCCCGCGATCAAGGATTCCAGATTGCGATGCGCCGCACCGGATTCCGCGTACTTGGCCGCGATGACCTCACCTTGCTCGGTCAGCCGCAGCGAACCCCGCACGGCGCCGACCGGCTGGGCGAGAATCGCGTCATAGCTGCGCCCGCCACCGCGACCGACCGTGCCGCCGCGACCGTGGAAGAGCCGCAAGCGAATTCCGGTCTTGCGCGCCACCTCGACCAGATCCAGCTCGGCGCGGTAGAGCGCCCAGTTGGCGGCCAGATACCCACCGTCCTTATTGGAATCGGAGTAGCCGAGCATTACCTCCTGCCGCATTCCCTTGGCGGCCACCAGTTCTCGATACACCGGGACATCCAATACCGCGGCCAGGGTCGCCGCACCGGCAGCCAGATCCTCGATGGTTTCGAACAGCGGCACGATATTCACCGAACAGCTCGGCGGTCCATCCGGCTCGCCGGGATCGAGCAGTCCACCCTCTTTGAGCAGCAATGCCGCCTCCAGCATGTCGCTGACCGAGGTGCACATGCTGATGATGTAGTTCGGCACCGCCTCGACCCCGAAGGTGACGACGACATCCCGTGCGGCACGGACGATGTCGAGTTCCTTCGCCGCGAGTTCGCCGAGTCGGGCATGCGGGCCGAGCAGCGGACGGCGGGTCCGCAACTCGGCGGCGAGCAGTTCCACCCGCTCGGGCTCGGCGAGACTCGCGTAATCCTGATGCACACCCGCCCAGGCCAGCAGCTCGGCGACGACCTGCTCGTGCACCTCCGAGTTCTGGCGCATATCCAGGCCCTGCAGATGGAATCCGAAGGTTTCGACGGCATACCGCAATGCGGCCAACCGGTCATCGGCGAGCAGACCGTCACCACTGGCCCGCATCGAGACATCGACCGCATCCAGGTCGTCGAGTACCGCCTGCGGGGTCGGGTAGGCCGGTGCACCCATATCCAGCCCATCCGCGGGCAATTCGCCGAGCGCGGCGACCGCCGATGCCGACAGGCGCGCCCGAATCCGATGCAGTGCACGGCGATACGGCTCATCCACATGCGCCGCAGGATCCGGATAGCCGGCATCGGCCAGTGCGGCCAGCTCCGGTGTCACCCGCACCAGCCGCGCCGATTGCGACAGCGACTTCTCCAGCTCCACCAGCTCGCGCAGATACCGGCCGAACGCCACCGCCGACGCCTGCGACGCCGCCTGACGCACGACATCCGCTGTCACATAAGGGTTGCCGTCACGATCGCCACCGATCCACGATCCGGGACGCAGAATCGGCCGCGGCAGCAATTCCGCACCCGGCCACCGGGACCGCAGCGCCGCCCGAACCTCCGCGTTGATCGCCGGAATAACATCGAACAGCGTGATGTCGTAGTAGCGCAGACCGACCGCGATCTCGTCCTGAATCCGCAAGCGCTGCAATCGAATCAACGCAGTGCGCCACAGTGAGAGCACCTGGCGGCGGATCCGCAACTCCAGACCGGCACGCGCCGGCTCGGTCTCGGTATAGCGCTGCCGCAACCGCATCAACTCGGTGATGCGGGTCTGCACATCGAATACGGTGCGGCGCCGGGTTTCGGTCGGATGTGCGGTGATCACCGGCGATACCAGGGCGTCGGCGAGAAGATCGGCGACCTCGGCGCCATTGAGGGCTGCCGCGTCGAGTTTGCGGTAGGTCGCCGCCAGCGAGGAATCCTGCGGCGGTTCCCCCGCCACCTCATGCGCCGCGCGCCGCCGATCGCGCTGGATATCCTCGGCCAGATTCGCCAATAGCACGAAATAGCTGAACGCCCGGATCAACGGCAACGCGACCGAGATGTCGACGCCGTCCAGTAGCTCGGCCACCGCGCTGCGCTCGACCTCCTCGCGCCGCACCCGGAACGCCTCGATCCGCACCCGCTCGATCAGGTCGAAGACCTCGGGGCCCTCGTGATCGCGGATGGTGTCACCAAGGACGCCACCCAGGAACCGGATGTCATCGCGCAGTGGCCGGGTCGCGTCCTGTGCCGTCTCGATCCGCGCTCGGGTCATATTTCGACCCTAGTGCCCGGTGCAACACGGTGACGGTGACATTCGCCTCGGTGGGTGCTCGGCGAATCAGCCGAGCAGCTGGGAGAACCGCAGGTGGTTACCCCACGGGTCACGGAAACCGCAGTCCCGTACGCCGTACGGCTGGGTGATCGGCTCCTGATCGACATCGACACCCGCGTCATACAGCCGGGCGAAGGTGTCGTCGACGGCCTCGGTGCTGAAGAT
Organism: Nocardia sp. NPDC049707; assembly: GCF_040674855.1. Lineage (NCBI taxonomy): Bacteria > Bacillati > Actinomycetota > Actinomycetes > Mycobacteriales > Nocardiaceae > Nocardia > Nocardia sp. NPDC049707. Next base: position 55,481 of record NZ_JBFANN010000041.1, read on the forward strand.
CAGGGTGCCCTGCGCACCGCTGGACAGCCGGGCCTCGGCGGCCTGGCGCGCGGCATCGCTCGGGTTCATCTCCGGGTTCTCCAGGATGAATTCGATGCCCGGCTGCGACGCCGGTCCGACGGTCAGCCAGCGACCGCCCGGAAACGGCATATCCTGGCGGACCTCCAAGCCGATGACGTCCCGGTAGAACTCCAGCGCCTTGTCCTGGTCGCCGACCAGCACCGCCACGTGGGTCAGAGTGAAATCCTTGCCGGTGCTCATTGATATCTCCTTGTGTCGAGCGGGATCACCGGTAAAGACGGCGAGTGGGTCCGAACTTCATCGGTGATCTCGCGAAAATCTACCGACTGCACAGCGGATTCGCCGTGCATGATGCGCGCCAGCCGCTACGTCGGTTCTCGGCAGTCGCACCCTCATCGTGCTGGCGACCGATCGCCAGCGCATCGCCGCGAAATGATCAGCCGCGCCGGTGAAGAGGCCCGCAACGGCGATCAGTTCGCACGCCGAGCATTCAGCTCGCGACGCCGCCCAGGATCGCGAGCACCACATCCGAGGTGTAGAACGGCTCCAGCCGCTCCCGAATCAGCTTGCCCAGCACGCCATTGCGCTTGGCACCCTCGATGACGGCGGGGCCGTACCGCAGAATCTCCGTGGCGATATCGTCCCCGGTCAGACCGAGTTCCGGCAGCATCGCGGCCAGTGTGTAATCGCCGTATTTGGTGAAGAAGACATCCACGCACTCGTCCACGAGCAGCCTGAAATACTCCTTCTCCCTGGTGGTGACCGCGATCTCGTAGCAGAGCAGCACCAGTTCGTTCAGATCCTGCTGGGTCAGGTAGTCCCGCAGTCCGCTCACCGGCTGATTGGCGTGCAGATCCCAGAACTCCATCGCGGCCTCGTGCACCGGGGCATCGCGCAACATCTCCCGGATAGCATTGTTGGTGCGCTTGAGCGCGAATACCGCGCCCTTGCCCGCCATATCGCCGATGAAGGTGCTCTCGGTGGCCTTCTTGGCGGTTTTGGCCGCCGACTGTCCCATGGAAATCAGCGATGAGACACCCGGTATCTTGCCCGCGAGCTGCTTATTCGCGTCCATGAAATCGGAGATGAGCTTATCCACGAACTTCGAGGCGACGGTCGCGACCAGCGGACTCTCGGTGAGCCGATCCAGGATCCGCTCCTGCGCCTGATGCATGCCGAAGATCTTCTCCAGCAGCGCCTCGACCGGTTCGCGGTCGACGACCTGACCCAGGATGTAGTCGTTGTTCGTGGCGATGTGGTCGTAGATCGAGTCGGCGAATACCCCGACCATATCCGCGATGACCGGACTGCCGCCGATCAGGTCGATGACGGTGCGGACCGTCTCCTTGGCCTCGTCGATGCCCACGATATCGCGAAGGATGAGGGTGTCGGCCACCCCGATCACCGATTCCACGTCACCGACGACGACCTCGGTAAAGCGCTCACCGCTCACCTCGGCCAGCAGGAATTCCACTTGGGCATCGAGTAGCCGTTCGGCGATCTCACGCGGCTCGCTCATCGAATAAACACCATCACATCCGCAGTCCGTCGCGCTCGGTCAGCTTACGGATCGTTCGATTCGACATCGTTGCCGTGCAACGATTTCCGTATCTGCGCCAGACGCTCGCGCGCCGCCTTCTCGCGCGCCTCCCATTGTTCGTCGGCGCTGCGGCCCGCGGGAGTCTGCCGGTCGAGTTCGCCCATCCCCTGCGCGGTACCGAAGCGCTGCTCGACCTTATCGCGAACTGATTCAAAAGTAGGTACGCCGCCGGACGAATATCCACCCGCCTCCGAGCCGGACGGAATACCGGTCGGCGGTACCGGTACCGCCGGTACCGGAGAAAAGCCCCCGACCTGCTCGGATGCACCGCCACCCGACTCTTGGTCACGCGATTGTGGCGTCACAGTGGCGGGACTCACAGCCGCATCAGAGCCCGCATGACCGAGTCCGATGGCCTGCACGACCGCGGTGTGCACCCACGAGAGCCGAGGTCGCCCCGCGGTGGCCGTGCCGAGTACCGCCAAGAGTTCGTCATCGGACAGTGCCGCGAGCCGCGCGGTGATCTCATCCACATCACTCATATCGCCAGGCTACGCACGAGCGCCATCAGCGGGCGAGCAGATCACCGGCCCAGGAGCGGATCAAATCCGCCCAGTCGACCCCGGTCGACATGATCAGGTCGTTGTGCCGCCCGCCGGGAAAGACCACCAATCGCTTCGGCTGGGGCGCGGCTGCGTACAGCCGTTCGGCATGCCGCAGCGGCAGCAGTTCGTCCTGATCGCCGTGCATGATCAAGACCGGTGCGCGCAACGTGCCGATGAGGCGCAGGCTCGGATAGGCGTCCGGGACGAATGGGCTCGGCAGGAAGGGGTATACCGAGCGAGCCGCATCACGCAGACCGGTAAAGGTGGACATCAGTATCAGTCCCGTGGGCGGATGTTCGGTCGCCAGTTCTAGCAGTACGCCACCGCCGAGCGATTTGCCCAGGTAGAGCACGCGATCCGGATCGACGCCCGGCTGTTCCAGCAGCGCCCGCCGGGCCGCGTGGGCGTCGAGGTAAGTGCCGTGCTCGGTGGGTCGCCCGGTACTCTGGCCATAGCCGCGATAGTCGAAAGTCAGTACGTCCAAACCGATTCGGGTGAGCATCGCGTAGATCGGCACCCGGTCGCCGATATTGCCCGCATTGCCGTGTGCGAACAGGACGTGCCCAATCGAGCGTGCGGCGGGTAGCCACCAACCCTGCAGCGTCTCGCCGTCGGTCGTATGGATGGACAGTTCGGTGTAATCCATCTCGAGGCTCGCCGGCGTCTGCACGATCTGCCGATCGGGCATGAAGGTCAGCGCATTGAGGATCGGACTGGCCGGATGTCGCATGCCATCGTTCTTACCCGGAACCTGCCACCGCTGCCCGCCGACTTCCCGAACGCACTACACCTCGACGACGTCGACGCCCTTCCAGAACGCGATCCGATCGCGCACCTGCTCGGCCTCCGGCTTCGGATCCGGGTAGTACCACGCGGCGTCCGGATTCTTCGCCCCCTCGACCTCGACCGTGTAATAGGACGCGAGCCCCTTCCACCCGCACACAGTATGTGTATCGCTGTCACGGAAATACTCCGTCTTCAGCGCCCCCGCCGGAAAGTAATGATTCCCCTCGACCACCACGGTGTCATCGCTTTCAGCCAACACCGTGCCATTCCAGATGGCTCGCATACTCATCGAATCTCCCACCGTCGCACCGAATTCCGCCGCCCAAATCACGGCTGTCGTGTGTAACCCGGCCCACACCCCGCCCTATTCCCATCATGCTCGGCGACGCCGCGCATGATCTTCCACGCCTCGCTAAAGGTACGCGGCGGCCGATAGCCGATCCGAACTGCGACGCCGCGGACCTGCTGGTGGCCGCCGTGCGTAGCCAGCAGCAACCACGTGTGTTCACGGCCTCCTACACGCCGAGGCCCGATTGGGGCAGTGCGGCCTTCCAGTATGGCCACGAGTGGACGCCGACGGCGGCGTAGTCGATGGAGAGGTCGGCGCCGAACAGCTTCATGGCGGGTGAGATGGCGAGGGTGCAGTCATGCGAGATCTGTTCGATCTCGTTCGACTGGATCGGGTCATTGGGCCACGACCAGCGATCATCGAACGGGTCATCGTCGGGGCCGGGCACGCCGGGGCCGATGTCAGTACATCAGCCGCGCAATACCGCGCCGACCGCGTCGGCGGCGGCCGCGACTGCTGAGTCACGTGCGGCACTGGCCTCGTCCTCGGTCAGTGTCCGGTCGCCGGCCCGGAATCGCAGGGCATAAGTGAGGGACTTGCGGCCCTCGCCCGCCTGCGCGCCCTCGTACACGTCGAACAGCGCGATATCCTCGAGCAACGCACCACCGCCGGTGCGCAGCGCGGACTCCACCGAGGCGGCGGGCACGGTCTTCGGCACACTCACCGAAACGTCCTGCAGCACCGCCGGGAACGGGGAAACCACTGGCACGGGCCGAGATTCGCGCAGCGGCAGCGCATCGAGATCAATTTCGACGGCGCAGGCGCGCGGCGGCAGACCCGCCCGCTCCAAAACGGCCGGATGCAATTCGCCGGCGTGCCCGACGACCTCGCCATCGACCACCAGCTCGGCGCACCGCCCCGGATGCCACGGCAGGTAGGCCGCCGGACGACGCTCGATGGTCACGCCCGCCGCATCGCCGACGGCATCGGCGAGCGCGAAGGCATCGGCGGCCTCCGCCGGACGCCCGGCACCCCACGGCCCGCGCGGTTCCCGGCGACCGGTCAGTACCGCACCGATACGCACCGGCTGCGCGGGCAGCGAATCGAGCAGTTCCTCGATCTGCGCATCGGTTGGACGACGGTCCACCGGCAGCGCCTCGACCGCGCGCACATTTGGACCTGGCAGCACCACCTGTGCGATCCCGAAGATCGCGAGATCCCGCGCACCACGAGAGATATTCCGCGCGGCCACTTCCAAAAGCCCCGGCAGCACTGTGGTCGCCAATTCCGCACGCTCCACATCGAGCGGGTTCAGCACCCTGGTGGTGTTGCGGCGCGCATCGTCGGCGTCCAGCCCCCAGATGTCGAAAACCCCGGCGGCGAGGAACAGCGGCGGCGGCACCTCGACGCATCCGGCGAAGGCCAGTGCCCGGCTCACCGCACGACGGCGGCGCTGCGCGGCGGTCAGCCCGCGCCCGGCCGGTGCGGTCGGAATGACCGACGGAATCTGCTCCAGCCCCTCCAGCCGCAGCACCTCTTCGACGAGGTCGGCGGGCTGGGCCAGGTCGGGCCGCCAGCTCGGCGGCGTGACAACGAGCTGTCCGTGCCCGGTGATCTCATTGACGCCCACCTCGACCGTGCAGCCGATCTGCGCGAGCCGACGCGCGGACGTTCCGGTCGGATACACCACACCCGCCACCCGATCCGCGAGATCGATATCGATCCGGATCGGCGGTGCGGCCGGTACCGGTACCCGCACATCGGTGAGCGCGGATTCCACGGTGCCACCCGCGATTTCGGCCAGTAGCGTGGCCGCGCGATCGAGCGCCACGACGTTGATCTCCGGATCGACAACCCGCTCGTAGCGCTTACCGGCCTCGGAGACCAGCTTGTGCCTGCGCGCGGTCCGGTAGATCAGCAGCGGATTCCAGGTGGCGGCCTCGAGCACGATATCGGTCGACTCCGCGCCGACTTCGGTTGTCGCACCGCCCATTACGCCCGCGAGCGAGATCACGCCGGTGTCGTCGGCGATCACCACATCCTCGGCATCGAGCACTCGCTCGACCTCGTCCAGCGTGCGCAGCGTCTCGCCCTTATTGGCGGTGCGCACGACGAGACCGCCGGTGAGCTTGGCGGCATCGAAGGCGTGCAGCGGCTGGCCGAGCTCGAGCATCACATAGTTGGTGACATCCACCGCAGGCGAAATCGGGCGCACGCCCGACAGCAGCAGTCGACGCTGTAACCACCAGGGGCTCACCGCATTCGGGTCGATACCGGTGACCCGGCGCGCCGCGAAACGGGTGCACTTGGACTCCGATACGAGCCTGACCGGCCACGCGTCCTGCTCGTCATCGGGCAGGGTCCGCACGGCCGGATCCGCGTACTCGAGATCGAATCCGCACGCCAGCTCGCGCGCCAGCCCGCGGGTCGAGAAACAGTAACCGCGATCCGGCGTGATATTCAGCTCGATGACCGTATCGTCGAGTCCGAGCAGCTCATTGGCGTCGGTGCCCGGTTCGGCGGTACCCGGCTCGAGCACCAGAATGCCCGAATGATCCTTGCCGATACCGAGTTCGGCGACCGAGCAGATCATGCCGTTGGATACATGCCCGTAGGTCTTGCGCGAGGAGATCCGGAAGCCGCCGGGCAGCACCCCACCCGGCAGTACCACGACCACCAGGTCACCGACAGCGAAGTTCGTTGCGCCGCAGACGATCTCCTGCAGGTCAGGGTTGCCCACATCCACCTTGCAAAACCGGATCGGCTTCTTGAACTCGGTCAGCTCGGTGATCTCGGCGACACGACCGACCACCAGCGGCTTATCGATATCGCCGCTCACCCGCTGAAGCTTGTCGACCTCTTCGACCTCCAGCCCGACGCGGACGAATCCGGCATCGAGTTCCTCCGGCGTCACCGACCAGTCGGGGGTGGTCCGCTGCAGGATTTCGGTCAGCCAGGACTGCGCTACTCGCACTTGGGGTTTCGCTCTCTCGATCGAAGGGTCGTTGAAATCGACAAGCTCAGGACCGGATACCGAAGGGCAGTGTGAAACGCACGTCACCCTCCACGATGTCCCGCATGTCCGGGATGCCATTGCGGAACTGCAACGTCCGCTCCAGCCCCATGCCGAACGCGAACCCGCTGTATACCTCGGGATCGATCCCGCTGGCGATCAGCACCTTCGGGTTCACCATGCCGCAGCCGCCCCATTCGACCCAGCCCGCGCCGCCCTTCTTGTCCGGGAACCACACGTCGACCTCGGCCGATGGCTCGGTGAACGGAAAGTAGTTGGGGCGCATGCGCGTCCGGGTATCCGGCCCGAACAGGGCACGCGCGAACGCGTCCAGGGTGCCACGCAGATGCGCCATGGTCAGGCCCTTGTCCACCGCCAGGCCCTCCACCTGGGAGAAGACCGGGGTGTGGGTGGCGTCGAGCTCATCGGTGCGGAAGGTCCGACCGGGGCACACCACATAGATCGGCAACTCGCGCTCGAGCAGCGACCGCACCTGCACCGGTGAGGTGTGCGTGCGCAGCACCTGCCGCGAACCTTCGGGCGCGATATGGAAGGTGTCCTGCATCGTGCGGGCCGGATGGTCGGGCAGGAAGTTCAGCGCGTCGAAGTTGAAGTGCTCGGTCTCGACCTCGGGTCCCTCGGCGACCTCCCATCCCATCGCGACGAAGACATCGGCGATCTGCTCGGAAATAACCGTGATCGGATGCCGAGCCCCGATGGCGTCCCGGCGCGCGGGCAGCGTCACATCGATCGTCTCGGCGACCAGCACGGCCGCGTCGCGCTCGGCGAGCAATACCGTGCGGCGCGATTCGAAGGCTTCCGATACCCGCGCCCGCGCGACATTCACGCGCTTGCCGGCATCCGCCTTCTCCGACTTCGGCAGGCTGCCGAGCGCGCGCTGCGCCAAGGCCAGCGCCGCCTTACCGCCGAGATGCTCGGTCTTCGCGACCGCGAGCGCATCGAGATCGGCGGCCGCCGCAAACGCCTTCTCGGCCTCTGCCGCGGCGGCGGCCAATGCCTCCTCGCTCAGCGCTGCGTTCTCGACTCCATCGTTGTCGTCGGCCACGATCGTTCGTCTCTCCCCTGGGGATCGGTTCGCGGGTCCGCGTGATTGCCTACCCACATTGCTGCTGGTCGAATCGTATTCGATGTGCGCGAGCCGATTCATCCGGATTACCCGTCGGACACTCGCCGAGCATGTGCCGGCCCGCGGTCACGCGGTTCTCGCTGGCCAAGACGACGCTGTCGAAATGGAACGCGCCGGGCGCGCCTGACGAACCGCAGACCGACCACGTCCACCCGGGACTGCAGCGATCGCCCCCGCCACCGGACTAGAAATGTGGACAGAGCGCCACTGTATGCGAGGCCACACGACAGTGCGCCCGCCCCAGGCGATCGACCCAGGGCGCGGGCACACAGCCCCGACTATTGCCGTGACGATCAGTCCACGGCGGTGATGCGGCTCGGCAGCAACCGTGACACAAGGGCACCAGCCGCGACTATCGCCGCACCGGCCCAGACCGCAGGCACCAGGCCGTCGACATAGCTCTGCGGATTCACATACGACCCGTGCGAGGCGAATACCGAAGCCAGCACCGCCACACCCATCGCGACACCGACCTCACGCATGGTGCTGTTGGTACCCGAGGCCATCGCCCGATCCTCCGGACTCGCGCTGGCCATCACCACGGTGGCACCGGGTGCGAAGGTCAGCCCCATGCCGATGCCGCCGAGCAGGAACGGTCCGACGAATGCGAGGTAGCTCGCGTCGACCGAGGCCACCGACGCCATCCAGGCCAGGGCCGCCGCCAGCAGCATCTGTCCGGCCGTCAGCAAATTCCGCGCACCGACACGGTCCACGACCAATCCGGCCAGCGGCGCGACCACCATCGGCGCCAGCGTCCACGGCATCGTCCGGATGCCCGATTGCAACGGTCCGAAGCCCTGCACCACCTGGAAGTACTGCGCCAGCAGGAAGATCGAGCCGAAGACGCCGACCGAGAACGCGAAGGACGTCGCATTGCTCACCCCGAATGCCCGCGAACGGAACAACCGCAGCGGCAGCATCGGATCCGGCGTCCGCAACTCCCACGCGATCAGCAGGCCGAGCAACACCGCGCCACCGAGCAGCGCGGTCAGCACACTGGTCGAGGTCCAGCCGTCATCGGCGCCGTGGATCACGCCCCACACCACCGCGAGCACACCGCCCGCGGACAACACCAACCCGAGCGGATCGAGCCGCTTGGCCCGGCCGTGCGATTCGGCCAGCACCCGCGCCGCGAAGGGCAGCACCAGCACGCCGATCGGCACATTCACCCAGAAGATCCACTGCCAACTCAGCCCCTCGACCACGGCGCCGCCGATCAGCGGGCCGAGTGCGACACCGAGGCCGGAGATGCCACCCCAGATGCCGATGGCGGCGCTGCGCATCTGCTCCGGCACCGCCGATGACAGCAGCGTCAACGAAAGCGGCATCACCGCGGCGCCGCCGAACCCTTGAATCGTCCTTGCGGTGATCAGCATCCAGGGCTCGGTGGCGAGCGCGCAGGCCGCAGATGCCGCCGTGAAGATCGCGATCCCGGCGAGGAAGACCCGGCGGCGGCCGAGCCGGTCACCGATCGACGTGGCGGTGAGCAGCAACGCCGCGAAGGACAGCGTGTAGGCGTTGACGAACCATTGCAGATCGGCGAGGGAGGCACCGAGTTCGGTGCGAATCACCGGCAGCGCATTGGTCACCACGAGGTTGTCGAGCGTGACCATGAACATCGGGATGCCGACCGCGGCCAGTACGGCGGCCAGCGCGCGCCCGCCAGCACGCTGTTCGACGGACGCTTTCAGGGCGCCGGTTACGAGTGTCTCGGACATGTCCAGCCTTTGTTGTAATCGACTGATAACTAACGGCTCGAAGAGTATGCATCGACTGATAACATGTCAATGGCGAGCGGGCCGACGACGAAGTGGAGCACCGATGGCGAGTTCAACCCGAACCCGGATGACCGCATCCGAGCGCAGCGCGGAAGTGTTGCGCGCGGCCGTGACCGCCTTCGCCGAATCCGGTTATGCCGCAACGAAAACCGACGAGATCGCGCGCCGCGCCGGTGTTTCGCAGCCGTATGTGATCCGCCTCTTCGGCACCAAACAGCAACTGTTCCTCGCCGTGACGCATCAGGTGTGCGACCGCATCGAGGAGATCTTCCGCGCGGCCGCGGCCGAGGGTATTACGCCGGACTCCACCGGGGAGGAGAAGATGCGCGCGCTCGGCAAGGGCTACCGGACATTTCTCAACGAACGCGAACTACTCCAGGTCCTGTTGCAGTCCTTCGCCGCCGCCTCCGATCCGGCTATCGGCCCGGATGTCCGCGCCCGCTTCGGCAGCATCTACCGCGTGGTCAAGGAACTCACCGACGCATCGGTCCCGGAGATGTGCCGCTTCCTCGGCAGCGGGATGCTATTGACCGTAATGGCCGCCATGGGTGTCGCCGGCCCCGACTCGGTCGAGGTCTGTTGGGCCACCGACATGCTCGAAAGCCTCTGCGCCGAGCAGAACTGAGCCGTCGTTCGCAGACGGTGACGGCAACGTGTGCGGGTGCGGGTTTTGCTCATGCTGATTGTGACCGGTGGCAACGGCGTCGTGGTGCCCGACAATGCGCAGGACCGCTTCATCGCGGTTGGTAGCGCAGTCGATTGTCCCCACGACCATGTCAGGAGTAGCTCGCTTGACCACATCACTGCCGGTGAATCTGAAGCACACCAACGATATTCACCCCGCGGTCGATATACCGCTGATGCGCGAGGCGGTGCATCCGGAGCGGACGCTGTGGTCGCCCGCGGAATTGCGGGAGTTGACCAGGTCGGTCGCCGATGCCCTGGCGACACCACTACTGGACATCGTGCGGTTCGATACGCGGCAACGTTGGTGGACCCGGCTGGCGCTGACCATGGGCGTCGAGGTGTGGCTGCTGTCGTGGGCACCGGGACAGGGCACCGAACCGCACGATCACGGCGGCGCCGCCGGCTCGTTCACGGTATCCATCGGTGAACTCGGCGAGGAATTCCGCCACCCCGGTGCACCGGTGCGCACGGCCCAGTGGCAGGCCGGCGAAACGGTCGCATTCGGACCGGATCGGGCGCATCTGCTGCGCAATGACAGCACCCGCCCGGCCGCCTCGGTGCACGCGTACTCACCACCGCTGCGACCGGTCCGCGAGTACCGTGCGCTCACGGATTTCGTGGGCGTATGAGCGAACAGACAACAGTCATGCCGGAACCGAGCGCCAGCGAGGCGCAGGCATGAGCGAGCGCAGTGAGCGAACAAACAACACAGCCGCCCGAGCGGTCATGCTGGAACCGAGCGCCAGCGAGGCGCAGGCATGAGCGAACGCAGTGAGCGAACAAACAACACAGCCGCCCGAGCGGTCATGCCGGAGCCGAGCGACAGCGAGGCGCAGGTATGAGCGCCGAGGAACGGCTCGACCGGGCGCGGGCCAAGCTGAATCGCGTCGACCCGGCGCAGACGGCGGCACTACTGTCCGACGGCGCGTTGGTGGTCGATATCCGCCCACACGCCAATCGGCTCGCCGAGGGTGAGATTCCCGGTTCGGTCGTAGTGGAACGAATAGTGCTGGAATGGCGCCTCGACCCGACCGGCACGCACCGGCTGCCCGGTCTCACCGAAAACACTCTGGTGGTACTGGTCTGCAACGAGGGCTACGCCTCCAGCCTCGCCGCCGCCGATGCACTCGAACTCGGCCTGCATCGAGCCACCGACCTCATCGGCGGCTTCCGCGCCTGGCAAGCGGCCGGACTGCCCGTAGTCCCCGGCGGCACACCGGCCGTTCCCTAGCCCTCCGCCTCAATCTTGTTCCCACTACGGATGTACCTCGACCGCGCCCGTGATCGCTACCGATTCGTGAGCGTCGCGGGGGCGTCATCGGTCGCGAAATCGGCAATCCAACTACCTTGTGCCCGAGCTGGTCTGGGCGATCATCTCCGACAGTTGCATCACTCGAGCATCGGTCTCCCCACCGACAAATGATCGTGCTGCTCCGAGCGGAACCATCTGCCTCAGCGCCGGACGATCAGGTCCGCTATCCCATCTAAGCCACCTCGGAGCCGAGATACCGATCGTCCTGATCAGAACCTGCGACGTGATCACCATCGACGGCGAGAACGCCCTATGCAAGATCGCATTTCGGCTGTTCGCTACCAAACCGCGGCAGATGATCGCTGTGAGGAACCTGCGCTGGCCGCGAAACTACCGTTCACAAGGGCAACCATGCCGGCCATTATGCCGGGCGCCCGGATACGCAAATTCGCCGTCGCGCGCAGGACCGGCTGCAGCAATGGCGGAAATGTTCACGACTTCAGTCCCCGCTGAACCAAAGATAACCATTCCTACGGATAGCAGTTTCGGCGGCATCGCGCAATATGACGAGCATCTCTGCTTCTTTGTCGTTGTTCGGCGACAGATTTGCTAGTTCGTCCAAGAGCATGGTCAGCTGGGCTGTGTTGAACATTGTGTCCGCGTGCGCGTGAAGACCCCGAAGTATTGAGCCTTCCGGAGCATTCCCTCGATACTTTACAAGCGTATCTTCCGCGTCCCCATACGCGAGGGCGATCCGCTCGTGGATTTGATTTTGAATAATTATGTCGATTCCCAATTCAACTCCTAACATCTACGGGATCGGATACATGGTAATAATACCGCCGAATCGGTCGGTAATAATCTTGTATCGACTGGCGGCGTGACCACCCAGCTGCTCTGACACGCTGCCGATGACTTTACCGGCGTCAACCTCGCGTTCGAAATTGCCGTCGTGGTTCGGTCCTCGTGCTGGTGAGTTTTCGGCCGCCTCGGCCAGCTCGTCTAGCTCCTCGCCGGTAATCGTGTCAGGCCAGGTGCCCTTTGAAGGATTATAGTTGGGAGCGCCTTTGACATGCTTCCCAAGGATGTACTTTTCAACTTCATCAGTCATACCCGGAGCCGGGTTGCCCGGAGCCAGCGGCAAGTTCTCGAATTTGTCTTCGTCATCGATGTAGACCTTCATGAGGATGATGGCGCCGAGCTTGACGGCGATATCGGTGAGGCTGGGGACCTTATCGAAAACGGTGACTGTGAAGGCCGCGGTTCCCGCTACCGCTGCCGTCGTGCCGATTATTTTGATGAGCTTGCTGGTGTCGTAGGTACTTTTGAGCACTCTGGCGGTGTTGCCGGCGATCGCTACGACGCCGACGCCGGCCGCGACGTCGCTGAGGGCGGCGGTGATCCAGGAGGCAGCGACGCCGATAACGACGGTCGTTCCGGCTGCTATCAACGCGTTGGTAACCGCGTCCCGGAATTTGTCGCGGGTTTCGGAGGTGGCGGTGCTGTATTCGGCGACGGGTGTGGCGAGGTTGAGGGATGCGGAGGCGAGTTGGGTGGCGCCGCCGTTGAGGGTGGTGAGGTGGCCAAGGAGGGGGTCGAGGCCTTTCTTGTCCTGGATATCGCTGAAGAGGTTGGTGATCTCGGTGATCCGGGATGCGGCATCGGTGATGGTTTTGTGTTC
>NZ_JBFANN010000042.1:0-67626 GCF_040674855.1 Nocardia sp. NPDC049707
AGGACTCAACGCGTCCAGGAACACCAAGTGCTCACCTACCAGCCGGCTACCACCAAGGAGTTTGCCGGATGGCTCACTCCCAGAACTGATTAGGAACCCCGGATGAACGACACCACAACGGCCACCTTGGCTGTCGTGAGCGCAGGAGTGAGCGCCCCGTCCTCGACCAGACTGCTTGCCGACCGGATTGCTCAGAAGGCATTGGATGCCCTCCGCGCCTCCGGAGTGCCCGCCACCGTGACGGTGATCGAACTCGGCCCGATCGCCGTTGATATCGCCCGTTCGCTGGTCTCGGGATTCCCGAACATGGCCGTTCAGGATGCGATCGACAAGCTCGCCGAAGCGGATGCAATCATCGCGAGCACACCGGTGTACAAGGCCGGGATCAGCGGACTTTTCAAGTCGTTCGTGGACCTGATCGACAACGATCTGCTGATCGCCAAGCCGGTGATCCTCGCGGCGACGGGCGGGTCCGCCCGGCATGCGATGGTGGTCGATGAACAGATGCGCCCGCTGTTCGCCTTTCTGCGTACTCTGCCGTTGCCGACATCGCTGTACGCGGCTACCGAGGACTGGAGTTCAGCCGACCTGGGCAAGCGCATCCGCCGCGCGGCAACCGAACTGGCCGTGCTGTTGCGCAGCGGCGCGCCGCGCGAGATCGCCGACGACAACTGGGACGGATATCAGCACCAGTTCGGCGGCAATGCCACCAGAGCCGAGAAGGTCACTGCCGACATCGATTTCGACAGTGATCTGATGCGATTGGCCGCCGGCGGTTCGGTGCGCCACAACCGTGAGCGGCCCGCAACGCCAGTGCCCGCGAGCGACCTCGACGGAACTGCTCCCGGCCCGCACCGCGACGGCAGCAGCAATGACGGCGTTCCGAACAGTTACTCGGACGGTTAGCCGGACGGTGGCGCTAGTCCACGGTTCCGGCTCGCGGTGTATCCAGGATCAGCTCGAGTGTGCGGCCGGCGCCTGCGGCAGCTTCATTTCTTACAACGAATTCGTCGACCGGGTCGTATCGAATGTGCGGGTGCTGGGACACGTCGACGGCAGGACAACGACGCCGAACTCGGGGCGATGGCCTCGACTGCGCAGGTCATGCGCAGATAACCCGAAAGTAGCTACATGGTGTCGGTTCCACCGAGTAGCCTACGATTCCATGAGCGCATGCGAGGTTTGCGGTAACGACTACGCTATGCCGATCGTCGTCGAGGCTCAGGGAAGGCGGCATGTCTTCGACTGCTTCGAATGTGCGATCCACCGTATGGCACCTATCTGCGAGCATTGCGACTGCAAGATCATCGGCCACGGTGTGGAGGCAGATGGTCGATTTTTCTGCTGCGTGCACTGCGCTATGTCCGAGGGGGCCAAAGGCTTGGTCGACCACGTGTGAGGGTGGTGTCGTCCCGGGACCGAGGGGCCTCGTCAATCCGGGCGATTCCCAACGCGATTCGGCTTTGGGCATCGGGGCGCCCACCTACTCCGCTGTCCGGCGATAGCGGCCTTCGCCTCTCCGGCAACTGGCAGAGGCGTACTGATCAGGCGGACCGACGTCCGGTCTTCGTAACGGCCTTCGGAATGCCTGGATGCCCGGCGATCGCTGGAATGGCGGTGTATTCGTCCCGTGCAAGTCTGGCTCACCATCCGGGGCCAAGTAACTCCACACACGACCGCATCGATGCTCTTCCGCAGGTCATGGTCGACACCGGAGCATGGACCAAAGGCTGGGGCTGCGGGTTGATCCCGGAACGCAGGGGCGGCCGCGTCCTCGCCGGGCGCACCGGCGCGATGCCGGCTTCCAGTCCGCGCTGACGTTGGACCGCGCCACCGAAGTTGCGGTGGTCGCGTTGGCCAACGTCATCCGCGGGATCAAGCCTGCTGACCTCGCCGCCGAAATCCTTTGCAAGGCAATCGCATCCCAGCCGACACAACCGCCACGCGAATGGCAGCCTGTGTCGTGCCCACTGGAGACCGTCCGCTTCTCGGCAGCTGGTGGTCGGAAGCCGACGCAGGGAGTAGCCGAGTTCAATGCCGAAGGGATGCTAGGAGATCGGCTGCGTGCCGTGCTGTCGGCTCGAATGCCTCGTTCCTGGGTGCGGGGGTTGTATTACTTGCGTGCAACGCCCGCGTAGGCGGACACTTGCGCGTCCATTTTCTTCGGCGGTGCGACACCGTCCGGGTGCCAGCGGTGCGGCACCTCTACACCGGGATCGATCAGCTCTAGTCCCTGGAAGAACCGCATGAATTCGTCTCGGCTTCGGACTTGGCATGGCAAGCCGCTGCGGCGGTAGATGTCGACCACGGTGGCTATTGCCGTCGGATCGAAGTCTGGCGTGACGTGTGTCATCACTAGATACGAGCCAGGAGCGAGCCCGTCCATCAGAGCATCGACGATTCCGTAGGGATCCTGCTCGTCGGGGACGAAATGCATCAGGGCGTTGAGACTGATCGCGACCGGTTGGGACAGGTCAAGTGTCTCGAGCAATCCCGGTGCGTTGAGGATCTTTTCGGGTGTCGTGACGTCGGCGGAGACGTAGTTGGTGCGCCCCTCCCGTGAGCTGACCATCAATGCCCGGGCGTGGACGAGCACGATCGGATCGTGGTCGACGTAGACGACTCGCGCGTCAGGTGCAACCTGTTGGGCCACCTGATGCAGATTCGGCTCGGTCGGGATACCGGTTCCGATATCGAGGAATTGCCGAATGCCCGTGTTTGCAAGGAACCGTGTCACGCGGTGTATGAAGGCCCTGTTCTTCTGCGCGGCTACCCGCACTCCCGGCCAGATGGCCACTACCTGTTCAGCCGCTTCCTCGTCCGCGCTGTAATGGTCCTTGCCGCCGAGGTAATAGTCATACATTCGGGCGGTGTGGGGCTGATTCTGCCGCAGGTCGACGGGGGAGCCAGGTTCCACGGGTCGGAGTCCTTTCATAGTCGAGGCAACGTCAAGGTAGCAAGCGGGCGGTATGGGGCGTGTCGTCTCAACCTTGTTGGGGGGGTTGCACTTTGCGGCCCACTATAAACGTGTGAGCGCGCCGACCACTGCCATGCAAGTCTACTGGGCGCCTTGGATCCGGCCTCTACTACGGAACCCGAGATCGCAAGCGCTGGACCGAGTTTCGAGCCCTCCCGCAGTCACTGCGCCAGCGTTGTCCGGGCGAGAAGTTGTCTGTGATCGTCGATAACTAGTCCCCGCACAGACGCCGCGAGGCGCTTGGTCGGCGTGAGCGTCGATCCGCTGGCCCGACGGATGGTCACCAGCCGCGGGTTCCAGGAACACACCGCCGTTGGTAGATAGTCTGATTGACCTGCCGATCGAGCATGAGGACGAGAAGCGGAGTGCGGCTGCGGTTTTCGGTGTGGACAAGTTGCGGGAGCTGGTGAAGCAGGCCCGCACAGTGGGCATGCAGTTGACCGGCGAACGCGGCATGCTTGGCCGGTTGACAAAGTTGGTGGTGGAGGGGGGAGATGGACGACGATCTCGGATACGGCAAGCATGAGCGGGCCGGTCACGGCAGCGGTAACTCCGGCAACGGCCGCCGATGACCGAGGCCGGGCCGGTGGAGATCGCGGTCCCGCGCGACCGTACGGGAAGTCTCCAGCCGCGAATCGAGTGGCGGCTGACCGAGATCGAGGACAAGGTGATCTCGTTGTCGGCCAAGGGCATGACCACCGGCGACATCAGAGCTCACCTGCGTGAAGTGCATGAGGCGGAGGTGTCGAAGGCGACGATCTCGGCGATCACCGACCGGGCGCTCGAGGCGATGGCCGACTGGCAGTCACGTCCGCTGGACTAGGTGTTCATCGACTGCATCCACGGCAAGATCCGGGAGGACAACGTCGCCACCGACCCGATCTACGTCGCGCTAGCGGTCAACCACCGAGGGCTGCCGTGAGGTGTTCGGGCTGTGGGCCGGCGAGCCCGGTGCCCGTGCGGGTGCCGAGCACTGGCCGCGGGCACTGACCCATCCAACCTCCTCAGACGCAACATCCCACCACACGTTGCGTCCACGGGGCCCTCACCGAGATCAAGAACCGTGGCGTGAACGACGTGCTCATGCTGGTCTGCGACGGACTCGAAGACTTGCCCGAGCGCAGGTGTGGCCGAAGACGGTAGTGCGGACGCCCGCCCGCACCACTTCGCTGCCCATCGCCCATCTGGCCCGGCAGTCTCGGCGCGGTCAACCGCGCGGGCGGTCGGCGCAGCAGGCGCGCTGAAAGAGGTGCGCGTCCCGCGGCACTGCCGCCACGACGGGTTGCGTTTCGAACTCGCCCGGAGAATTTTCGTCCGTCCGGCGAGTTGTCCGAACGGCACGAAATCCGGTGTTCAAGGAAGCTCAGGGCGCAGAGCGCGGAGAGCTATCTCGTTGGCAGGCAAACGGAATCGTCAGAGGGTTTACCTGCCGCGGCCACTCGACACTACGAATGGCCGATTTGATCACGGCAAATTCACTGCAATAGTGCGTACTCACCGATGCTCGGCGTAGCGGCACGAAAAGAAATCCGGCCCAGAGGGGCGGCATGGAGGAAGCGGTGATCTACCGAGAATGAATCAGGCGGCGTGCTTGGGCTGGTTCAGGTCCCTGATGCCGGTGATCGAATTGATGATGTTGAGGATCGCGGAGGTGCCGCCATCGAGGGCCGAACTGCCGGAGTCGAGCGTGGCCGAACCGGTGGACGAGCCAGCCGAACCGGTGGACGAGCCAGCCGAACCCGAGGATGAGCCGGCGCCGGCCAAACCCGAGGCGGAGCCGGTGGCGGGGGAGTTTGCGGCGGAGGCCACCGCGACCGGGCCGACGAACAGGGCGGCGGCGGAGAGGGTGGCGACGGCAATGACCTTGCGAGAGAACATGTTCGGAGCTTCCTTTCACAGATGGATAACGACGCCATCACGGCGCGCACAACAGATGTTATGAAGTAGAGATCTGCAAATCCACATTTCCTAATGTGGGATTAATCACCGTTAATAATGGGCTAACGGTATATTTTGCCGAGGTGACGTAATTTGATCTTCATCTCGGATGCGAATTACATGATCAAATTCGGTTGATCTATTCAACGGTGCCGATATGGCGGGCGGATACGATCTCGTGGCGGACCCTCGATCCCCGCAAGGACGGGATCTCGAGCCGACTACGCACTCTGGACTCGATGCCGTCTTGCGCCGTCTCTTCCATGCGCTGCCATCCCGCATCGAAGCGGCCAGATGTGGAAGTTTGCTCGCGGTGGCGGTCCGGTGCCGTGATTTCCCGAGGTCCAGCGAGTACGTTGGCGATCATGCGTACCGAGGGAGATAGCTGGGACATCAATACCAGCGTCGGTTCGACCGCGATGTTCGTCGCTGCGGCCCGTGCCCTGGCCGGTCGGCAGCCCGGCGCGCTGGCCGTTGACCCGCTCGCCGAGGTCTTCGTGCGCGCCGCTGGCGGAGAGTGGGTGGCACTGCTGGACGGCGAGCTGCCGGGCCATCCGCTGTCACAACCCGGATTCGGCCAGGATTTCCAGCAGCATCAGCTCGCCAGGACCAAGTATTTCGACGACTATTTCCGGGCCGCGACGGCCGCCGGGTTGCGGCAGGTGGTGATCCTGGCCGCGGGCCTGGACGCCCGCGCGTACCGGCTGTCCTGGCCCGACGGCACCGTGCTGTTCGAACTCGACCGCCCGCAGGTGCTCGAGTTCAAGCGCGAAACACTGTCGGCCCACGGCGACAAACCGCGCGCCGACCGCCGCGAGGTGCCGGTGGATCTGCGCGCGGACTGGCCGGCGGCCTTGCGCGCACACGGCTTCGATCCAGCGAGGCCGACTGCCTGGCTGGCCGAGGGCCTGCTGATCTACCTGACCGCGGACGCCCAGGATCGGCTGTTCGAGACCATCGACTCGCTCAGCGCTTCGGGCAGCTGGGCGGCCGTCGAGCAGCTGGACCAGCTGCCGGCCGAGGCCGTGGCGGCGATGACGGAGCGCTCCGACAACAACGCCCGCACCGAGTGGTTCAGCCTGATCTACAACGATCCGCGCACCGACACCGCCGAGTGGTTCGCCGCCCACGGCTGGACCGCCGACCGCATCGAACTGCGCGACTACCTGCGTGCCCATGGGCGGCCGGCGTCGAGTGTGGACCCGAACGAGGGCCCGTCCGGTCTGACCAGCCTGGTCACCGCGGTTCGCCCCTAGCGGGCCGTCCGACCAGCTCGCTGGTGGCCGCGCGCCATCACTTTCCGCCGGGATGGCCGACGGTGGACAGGGCGGTGGTCCAGTCGGTGGCGATGGTGTCCTGCCTCGACCCGCCTGTCGCCTGTGAGTTCGCCACCAACCCGACCTCATGACCGCCGCGACAGCGCACCGACCAGCCGCACCGACCACATCCGACTCGCGGGCTGTCGCCGACCTCGTCCCGTACCGGATCCTGGCCGGGCACACACCCGCCGACGCTGAGCAGGCCGTCGCCGGGGCGCTCACGGCGATCGGCGTCTCCCCGAGGCCACGAGGAGCTACGCGATGGCGTTCGCCGCTTATTGCCAGAGCCGCTGACAAGGCAGGGGCTGCAAAGCTTCTCGCATATCCTGGTCGATCAGAATTGTTGCGACTTGCAGTTCGTGCACGGCCTTGGCAAAAGCGTGGGCTGCTACGGAGTCTGCCCAGTAGTGCAGTAATGGCCAACCCGGAAACTTAACTGTGACATGGCATTGCATTACTTCGACGATGTGGCGGACGTGTGGTGCGGGGTCCGAGATCGGTAGTTCCATGAGGATGTTCGCTTGGGCGTAGCTTCGGGTCGGACGCAGGGCCCGGTCGCGGGCATACAGTGGGGTTTACCCGTGCCAGCCGCTTACCGCGCTGACCGATGGAGACTCATTTCTCCGAACCTGCTGGTTCGGCAGCGGGGTCTCCGACCGGTGGTAAGTACATCGGCTTCGTCAACTGCGGAGCCAGTAACAAGAAGTCCAAAGTGTGAGCCAGTTCACCCGATTGGCTTTGTGTGTTCCTCCAATCGACCCGGCGTACCTCCCTGTGGGCCGATCGGGGTGTTGCACCTGCGGTTGCGGTCGTCGCACCGGACAGTGCGCCAGCCAGGAGTCTCGACTAGACGCCACGGTTGCACATGGCTGTGCCACTTATCGCTATCTGCTGCGGGCTGCCACAGATCGCCGCATCATGGGTGATGTGGGTATAGCCCCACGTGTTCCAGCCGAGTTCGTTGTGTTCTCCATGACGTAGACGATGGCGCGAGAGTACGCACAGGTCTCGTTACCTCGGGTCACGAGACCTGTGCCGCGCCCCGACAGGCAAGGAGATTCCCATGGCTATCGGCGACACAATCAGCGGTTCCACCTTCGTTGTCGATCTGGGAAAGTTCGAGGTGGAAACTGTTCAGCAGGTGTGTGGGCTATCGTTCGGGATGGATACGGTCGAGATCAAAGAAGTGACTCGCGCTGGTGAGGTGCTCGTCAGGAGACAAGCGGGCTCTCGCCGCGGCGGGGAGATCACGATCACTCGCGGGGTGGATCGGAGCCAGGTGTTCACCGACTGGATCCAGAAGACCATGACCAAGCGAGATATGGACGATGTTCGCGAAGACATCACGTTGATGGTGCTGGGTCCGGATAAGAAGCCGGTCAAGCGGGTTCACCTCTCGCGCGCATGGGCGTCGGGTTGGCACCGAGATGCGCTGGATGCCGCGAACGGTCCGGTGAATGAAGCGGTGACAATCGCCTACGAAGACATCGTGGTCGAGGACGCCTGAATAGCGTGCGGACCGAGCCGAAGGCGGTCCATGAGCAGCTGGCGAGGGCCGAGGTGGGGAACGGCGCACCGCCCTCGCCAGCTGTCTTCGGGTGGATGGCCGGATCGTACGGTTTCGGATCGCCGCCCGCTGGTCCGGCCCGCCAGGCTGTGCGCACTATGTGCCGCTCATGTCCGGGTCGATCCGACGCAGCGCGGAGGCCAGCCACTCACTCGCGCGGTGCTCGGTTGGCATCGCGGCCAGTCCGTGTGTCGCCTCCTCGACTGCTTCGGCCGTGTGACCGAGCAGAGCCAGAACACCGCCGCGTTGCACAGCCGCGAATCCGGTGCTCCACCAATACATCGATGCGGGGGGTTCGATGCCGTCGGCTGCTTCCACCGCTGCGTCGGCCATGGCCAGCGCGCGCTGTGCTTCGCGTCTATCCCCTTGCGCGGCAAGCAGTTCAGCTCGCCGCATTCGCCCATAGGCGCTGACGATGGGGTGCGCTCCCGCTACCGCCAAAGCGGCGTCCGACAGGGCGACGACCTCGCCGTAATTCCCCGCGCTCACCGTCACGTAGCCGAGGAACCCCAGGCTGTGTGCGAGCCGGTCCGGGTCGCGGGACTCCTTCGCCAGGCTCACGGCGGTGCCGAGGCTACGCCGTGCGGCAACGTCAGCCCCGATCGCGTGCTCCAGCCAGCCCCGGTATTGCGTTACCTCCGACGCGAGCGCCGCCGCCTCGGCGTGCGGCGTGCGCGCCGCACGGGCAAATGCGTCGGTCATGGCGGACATGCCCCGCGCTGCCGGAAGTACCGCCACGGCCCCGGCCGCGTCCTCGATTCGACGGGTAGCCGCCAACATCACTGCCACGTCGGACAGGGCAGTTGTGTCGACGGTGGTCGGCGTTCGCGCCACTACCGTCAGCCGCTCCAAGTCCGTGCCCAGGACCCTCTCGTAGGCGGCGGAGACACCGGCAGGTACCGGACGCTGGCCGGTCTCGATCAGCGACAGGTACGCCTTGCTGTAGTAGCTCCGCTCGGCCATCGCGCGCAACGAGATACCCGCCGCCTCGCGAGCGGCACGCAGAAGCGCACCCGGTTCCATTGCTCCAGCCTAACGGGCTGATGGGGCTGTGGACGCCTGTGAACAGCGAAATCCTGTGCGGCCCAGCTCTTGCCTCATAGCGTCGATCCAGCCCCGCCGCCGGGTCGACTGTGTTCCCCGGCGGTGGGAGCTCGCCAACGACAGGGGACGAAGGGCAGGGAAATGTACGCGCTCGGTTGGATTGATCCGTGTTCGCCGACACCGGAATGGGATTCGGCTCAGGTGCATCGTTTGGCGCGGCGGTTGGGGTATCCGCTGTTGTGGGCCGACCCGAGTTCGGTGTTGGGTCTGGCCGAACAGGTCGAGTCGTCGGGTGCGGATGTGGTGTTGTTGCCGTCGTCCGCGCATGTGGACGCCGTGACGCTGGATCGTGTGATGGCTGTCGCCGATGTCGAATGTGCCGCGCCGCGAACGTCGTTCGGCAGGTGGCCGATGCGTGGGGTGCGCCGGTGAGCGGGGCGCAAGTCGGACTCGTGTTCGTGATCGGGCTGCCGCTCGCGGTGGTCGTCGCAATGATCTTCTGGCTGTCTGACTACGACGAGTGAGACGCCGTTGGAGCCCTTCGCCGGACCGGCCTGACCAGGAGGGCCGATTCTGCATCAGCCCAGCCGGTCGCCCTGGGCCGATGCATGGCTTACGTTGTGGCACAACATGATCAGCGGCTGCAATCGTCCTCGAGTCGGCGGAAGTGATAGAGGCTCGGGATGAAGTCGTGCAGGGTGGGACGGCGAGATGTCAGGTCGCCTGTTCGCCGATGCTGTACTGGTGGCGCAGGCGCTGGACCGCGTCGTCCATGTGTTCGACCAGCAGAGTTCGGGCCTGGCGTACTGGTCCCGAGCCGATCGCGTCGCGCAGTTCGACGTGCTCTCGGGCTTGTTCGCGGAGGTCGGGATACGCTGTTTGTAAGGCGCCCAAGCACATTCGGGTTTCGATCAGTAGGGAGCGGGCCGCTCGGACCAGTCGAGGGCTGCCCGCGCTCTCGACGAGTGCTTCGTGGAAGGCTTGGTCGGCGTCGGAAACGCCTGCGGCGTCGCCATTTTCGGCGGATGCGCGCATGGCGGTGACGCTGGGCTCCACAGCCGCATAGGCGATATCTCGGCGGCCGTCGAGGATGAGGGCGAGTGCGCCGCCTTCGATGGCGGTTCTGGCGCGGTAGATATCGACGACGTCGTTGATGGTCAGTTCGATGACGAAGATGCCGCGGTTGCGGATGCTGTACAGCAGACCCTCGGTGAGCAGGCGCTGCAATGCCTCGCGGACGGGGCCGCGGGATACCCCGAATCGGGTTGCGAGGTCGGCTTCGCCGAGTTGCGCGCCGGGGGCGAGGTTGCCGCGCATGATCGCCTCGCGGAGCCGGTCGGCGATCATTTCCGCCGTCGACTGCCGGTTCACCGGCTCGAAATCAACGACCGACATGAATATGCCTTTCCGCGAAGAGGGAGCCGAGCGTGGCGGATGCCGGCGCTTCACCGATCAGCCGCAGGCCCTCCCAGATGGTGACCTGATCGGCCGTCAACACAATCTTGCCCAAGCGTGCTTCGAGTTCCGGCACTACCCCGAGGGTATGCATGCGCCCTCCTGCGGCAGCGCATCCCACACCGCCGCGCAGATCCGCGTTGCTTCCGCGTCGAGCAGTCGGGCTCGGCAGGTCACGCCCGCCTTGGTCAGGGTGATCGAGATGTAGCGGGCCATCGGTTCTCCCCTCCTGGTCACCCGGCGAGTTCGGTGAGCACGGTCGACCAGATCGCGAGCGCGTCGTCGATCTGGGCATCGGTCACGATCAGCGGCGGGATCATCCGCACCACGTTCATATAGGCACCGCAGGTGAGCAGCAGCAGCCCCTTTTCGACCGCGAGCCGCTGGACCGCGATGGCCGTCGCGGTATCGGGTTCGCCTGTGGCGGTGGTGAATTCGGCACCGCAGAGTAATCCGAGGCCACGCACATCACCGATCGCCTTGGTTGCGTTGTCGCGCAGTCCGGTCAGCAGTTGTCCGCCGCGTGCGGCGGCATTGGCCACCAACCCCTCCGATTCGATGACCTCGAGTGTGGCGATCGCCGCCGCACAGGCCACCGCATTGCCGCCATAGGTGCCGCCCTGCGAGCCGGGCCAGGCCTTGGCCATCAGCTCGCGCGGCGCCGCGATTCCGGATAGCGGGAACCCGCTGGCCAGGCCCTTCGCCATGGTGATGATATCGGGGCGGACGCCGAAGTGCTGATGTCCGAAGAACTTTCCGGTCCGGCCGAAGCCGGTCTGGATCTCGTCGAAGACAAGCAGAATGCCGTGCCGGTCCGCACGTTCGCGTAGCCCGCGGAAGAACGCGGTGTTGCCGGGGATGTAGCCGCCCTCGCCGAGCATCGGTTCGACCACGAATGCGGCGGTTTCGGCGGGGGAGGTGATGGTGGCGAAGAGGTAGTCGAGTTCGCGCAGTGCGAAGTCGGTGGCTTCGGCCTCGGTCCAGCCGTAGCGGAATGCGGTGGGAAACGGTGCCACATGCACACCGGACATCAGCGGGCTGAATCCGGCGGAGAAGCGGGTGCCCGAGGTCGTCATGGTCGCCGCTGCGACGGTGCGACCGTGGAATCCGCCGTGGAAGACAACGATATTCGGCCGTCCGGTGGCCTGGCGGGCCAGGCGCAGCGCGGCCTCGACCGCCTCACTGCCGGAGTTGGCGAAGAACAGCGTGTCCAGGCCCTCGGGCAGCACCGTGCCGAGGCGTTCGGTGAGTTCGAGCAGCGGCCGGTGCATGACGGTGGTGAATTGGCCGTGGATCAGCTTGGCGACCTGGGCCTGGGCCGCCGCGACCACGTGCGGGTGGCAGTGACCGGTGCTGGTTACGCCGATGCCCGCGGTGAAGTCGAGATAGCGGCGGCCGTCGGTGTCATAGAGGTAGCAGCCCGATCCATGGTCGACGGTTACCGGGGTGGCTTGTTTGAGAACGGGGGATAGCTCGGTCATGATCCGCCTCCAGGGCGCGTATCCACGATCTATCTATTGTTGGATTGTTGACAATATGCATAACACGGCCACGGGGTTCGCAGCAATGGCCGAAGGCGCGAACAACACGCCATATGGACTGGTCGGCTATGTTTTCACCGAAAATCTGCGGCGTGGATTACGAGTGTGTGAAGCATTGGAAACCGGATTGGTCGGGCTGAATCAGGGAGTAGTTTCCAATCCCGCCGCGCCCTTCGGCGGCGTGAAAGAATCCGGGCTCGGCCGCGGGGGCGGACGCATCGGCATCGACGAATTCCTGGAGACCAAGTACATCGGAGTGCAATTGTGAATGCATCGCTGGGCGATTCCATGCCGAGTGGCGGGCGGGCGACGGGTGGGGCGAACTGTCGGATCGCGACCCGCGACCACCAGTGAGTTCGGCCGCCCCATTGCCCGCCGCGCGGCCGAATTGGTCGAGACCGGTTCGGTATTCGCGCAACGTTGGGCCGGTATCGTCATGTGACCGCAATGAATTCGGCAGGGCGACCGCAAAGTTCATCCGCGACCATGGGGCAACTCGTGTGTCTGCGGAAGGACGGGGTCATGAAGTTCGAATTCGGGGGTGCGCGCGGTCGATTGCGTCGCGCCATGGCCGCGGCGGTGGCCGCGGCCAGCCTCGTGATGGTAGCGGGCTGTGGACTGGGCGGCGATGATGCGGCGGCGGTGACCTACGAGGATGCGAAATCCTCGGGCAAAATCAAGGTCGGCTTCGCCAATGAGGCGCCGTGGGCATTCCTCGGTGCGGACGGCCAGTTGACCGGATATGCGCCGACCGTCGCCCGCGCGGTATTGAAACGACTCGGCATCAATGAAATCGAAGGCGTGGTCACCGATTTCGACGGACTGATCGACGGCGTTCGGGCCAAGAACTACGCATTCGTTGCCGCGGGCATGTTCATCAACCCCAAGCGATGTGAGAGCTCGGCATTCGCCACTCCCGACTACCAAGTCGGCTCGGCATTCCTTGTGCCGGAAGGTAATCCACGCAGTATCAACCGGTTCGAGGACATCACCCGGGATAACGTGAGGATAGCTACGCTGGGCGGTGCGGTCGAGAACGGCTATGCGCAATCCGCCGGTGTGCCATCCCAACTGATCGAGCCGATGGCCAAACAGGACGACATCCTGCGCGCGGTGCGCAATAACGACGTCTACGGCGCGGCGATGCTGGATGTCACCGCCGGATGGCTGGTGAAGAACAATCCGGACGCCAAGCTGGCGGTCGGACCGTCCTTCCGCTTCGGCACCAGACCGGATGTCGGCACCTTCAACTTCCGTATCGGCGACGACAAGTTCCGCGAGGACTTCAATCGCGAACTGCGCGCACTCCACGAAAGCGGTGAATGGTTGAAGCTGGTAGAGCCGTTCGGCCTGACCAAGGCGAACGAGGCGGATCCGGCGGCCACGGCCGAGCAGTACTGTACGGCCTGACCTCGTGTCGTCACATTTCTCGACCTACCTCGAGCGGGTACTCCAGGGTCTGCCCTTCACGCTGTGGGCGGCGGTCGGCGGTATCGCGCTGACCGTCGTGCTGTCCTTTGTCGCCGGGATCGCCATGCTGTCGCCGTATCTGCCGGTGCGGTTCGTCACCCGCAGCTATGTGGAGGGGTTCCGGGGCAGCTCGGAGGTGGTGCAGCTGTTTTTCTTCGCGGTGGCGATTCCGATCTTCTTCGGGGTATCGCTGGGGGCAACGGCGAAGGGGCTGCTGGTCATCGGCATTGTCGTGCTCGGTCTCAACCATGGTGCCTATGGCGCCGAAATCGTCCGGGGTGCGATCGGATCCGTGCCGCGGGCACAGCTCGAGGCCGCGATCGCGCTGAATCTTTCACCGGCGCAACGCATGTGGCGAGTCATTCTGCCGCAGGCCGTGGTGGAGATGCTGCCGTCGTTCAACAATCTGTTCATCCAACTCGTGAAAGCCACTGCGCTGCTGAGCTTTATCGCGGTGCCGGAGGTATTCAAGAAGGCCGATGAACTGCGTGCGGTGCCCGAATTCTCCCGCGAACTCGGTCTGATCTATGCGATCCAGTTGGTCGTGTACCTGCTCATCGCGGTGGTCGTCACGGTGATCATGCGGGCGCTGGAGCTGATGGCGGCCCGGCGGGTCGGGCGGCGGCCGCAGCGATCGAGCAGCCGACTCTCGGCACATGTGGGGGTCTGATGGAGAAATGGCGGTGGGACCGCTTCTTCGACGCCTTTCCCTTCATTTGGGATGGGCTGCTCGTCACGATCCAGTACACCCTGCTCGGATCGCTGGTCGCTTACCTACTCGGTCTGATTTTCGCGGTGATCCGGCGGCTGCGGATTCCGGTGGTCGATCAGCTGCTGTGGGCATTCATCGAATTCATCCGCAGTACACCGCTTTTGGTGCAGATCTTTGTTCTCTACTGGGTGGTGCGTCCGGATCTGCTCGGCGGGCTTTCCGTCGACACCCAGCGTCTGGTGGTCGGTGTGACGGCACTCGGCGTGCACTATGCCTGCTACACCTCGGAGGTGTTCCGCGCGGGCATCGACGCGGTGCCCGCGGCGCAATGGGAGGCGGCCACCGCACTGAATCTGCCGCGCACGCGCACCTGGGTCGATGTGATTCTTCCGCAGGCCGTGCCGCGCGTGCTGCCCGCGCTGGGCAACTACACGATCGCCATGTTCAAAGAGGTGCCGCTGCTGTCCTCGATCGTCATCCTCGACATGGTCTATCAGGTCAAAACCGAGTACGCGGCCGATACCGGTGGCGCGGGACCCGAGGCCTGGTTCGCGGCCGGTCTGACCTTCCTCGCGCTGAGCTATCCGTGCTCGATCCTGGTACGAAAGTTGGAACGACGTGTCTGAACCGATGATCCGATTCACCGGTGTGGAAAAGCGCTACGGCGCTACGCTGTGCCTGGACAAACTCGATTTCGCCATTGCGCCAGGCGAATTCGTCAGCTTGATCGGGCCGTCCGGCTCCGGCAAGACCACGATTCTGCGTCTGCTCATGGGACTCGAACGGATAGACGCGGGCACCATCGAGGTCGGTGGCGAACTGCTCAGCCACCAGCGGCGCGGCGACAAACTGGTGCCCGCCGGTACGACCCACCTGCGCCGGATGCGACGCAAAATCGGCATGGTCTTCCAGCAGTTCAATCTGTTCCCGAATATGACCGTGCTACGCAATGTCACCGAAGGTCCGATCCGCGGTCTCGGTCAGTCCAAGGACACCGCCGAGGAGCGGGCGCGAAAGTTGCTCGAACTGGTCGGGCTCACCGACAAAATCGACGCCCGTCCCGCACACCTGTCCGGCGGCCAACAGCAGCGAGTCGCTATTGCCAGGGCGCTGGCCATGGAGCCGGAAGTGCTGCTGCTCGATGAGGTGACTTCGGCGCTCGATCCCGAGTTGGTGACCGGAGTGCTGCATCTGCTGGCGGATATCGCGGCCGATACCGAGATCACGTTTCTCTGCGTAACCCACGAAATGCGGTTCGCTCGAAAGGTTTCCGATCGCGTGCTGATGTTCGACGCCGGGCGGGTGCTCGAGGACGGTGACCCGGAAAAGATCTTCACCGCTCCCAGCCACGATCGGACGCGCGAATTCTTACAGGCGGTATTGGATGAAAACTGAGCGCCGATCTTCCACAATCTGATGCATGACCAAGCCGTGTCTAGTCCTGCAGCTGCGGCCGGAGCGCCCCGCAGCGGATGACGAATATCGCGCCATTCTGCGCATGGCTGACCTCGAGGTGGGTGACACGGTGCGGGTGCAGATGGACCGGGAATTCCCGGACATCGATCTCGACGATTACTCGGCGGTCATCGTCGGTGGCGGGCCGAGCAATATCAGCAGTCCGGACGCCGAGAAATACGGGTATCAGCGGATATTCGAACCCAAGCTGAAGAAGCTGATGACCGAGATCGTCGGCCGGGATTTCCCGTATCTGGGCGCCTGTTACGGATTGGGTATCCTCGCGGATGTGCTCGGCGGCGAGGTGAGCAGCCAGCAGTACGGTGAGGCCGTCGGCGCGCAGACCATAGAGCTTACCGAGCACGGCCCCGCGGACCCGCTGCTAGTGGGTATTCCGGCAACATTCCGGGCGTTCGTCGGACATAAGGAAGCCTGTCAGGATGTGCCACCCGGTGCGGTGCTGTTGGCCGGATCGGCCGATTGCCCGGTACAGATGATCCGCGTCGGACGAAACGTGTACGCCACCCAATTCCATCCTGAATTGGACAGCGACGGACTGGCATTGCGCATCGAAGTCTACCGGCACGCAGGCTATTTCGAACCGCATGAGGCCGAGGAGCTGATCGAGCTCGGTCATCGGGAAACGGTCACGGTGCCCAGTGTGATTCTGAGCCGATTCATCGCGCGGTACTGCCGCGGGTAGGGCCGATTACCGGTCGGAATCGAGCTCGCGATGACGCGCTCGATGTTCGGTGCGCGAGTTGCTCCGCAGTGTCCAGCCAGGTGAGTCGGGGCGGCGCACTTCGGTAACCATCGGCCAGGCTCCGGTGGTCGTTGCCGTCGTTTCGCGCCGGACGGGCAGCGCTTCACGGGAGCTGCGTTCGTCGACTTCGGCGAGTCCGACGACCACCGTCAGCATCATGATGACCAGCGTGACGGTCACGATCAGCGGTGTCACCAGTTGCAGGGGTTCGATGCCGCTGGCGTCGACCTGGTGCTCGGCATCGCTGGCGTGCATGGATGTCATGCCGATGTAGTGCATTCCGCACACCGCCACACCCATGATCATTGCGGCGCCGATGGTGGCGAACAGACCGCGGACATGCAGCATGAACCACAGCGCCGCGGTGGCCGCGACCACCGCGATCACGATCGACACCGCGACCGTCCCGAGGTCGTATTCGACGTGCGCAGTGGTTTTCATCGCGTACATGCCCAGGTAGTGCATGGCGGCCACGCCGAGTCCGGTGATGGCGCCACCGATCGGAAGTGCCACGAATTCGTTCCGTCCGCGCACGACGATCGATAGCCCGACCCATACCACCACGATCGCGATGACCGCGCTGAGCAGCGTCATCGGTATGTCGTAGCGAATGGTGGCGCCGCGGATGGCGAAGCCGAGCATGGCGGTGAAATGCATGACCCAAATGCCCGCGCCACCGAGGGAGACGGCGGCTGTGGCGAGCCACCCGCTCGGCGATTCGGAAGTCCGGGCGTGGGTCACACAGCGCAGTGCGAGGACGGATCCGATGAAGGACATGAGGTAGGCCGCGACCGGGGTGAGCCAGCCGTGGCTGAAATGATCGAGTTCCAGCATGTGTACTCCGCGGTCACCACTCGTGGCGATGGGGCCGGACGCTGGTCGGAAGTGGCAACCAGCTGTCTGTCCGGAGCAGCGGCAGTAAACCAGTGAACATCAGGTGGAACCTCTCGATCTGCGGAAATTTACACTGTCGTTTCCGCTGGCCGCTGACGATAGCCAGGTTGGTCGGTGGTAGCCAACTCGGGTGTGAGATCACAGCTGACGCATGAGCCTCCGGACAGCGATTGTCCAGCGCTCGGTCCTGCGGGCCGGGTTCGCCGGGCCGCCCGACTCGCGCTCGGTATTACCGAGGCGGTTTTCGATTCGCTGTCTGCGCGTCCGCTGCCGAGCGCCCGAGTAGCCATCGCGCGATTCCTGCGCGATGGTGCCGTTCGGATGGTCCACAGCGGGCAACAGCGCGGCCCCTGTCGGAGTCCGATCGTGGTTCCGCCGATGCTCGACAGCAGCCGTTCGACCCGTGCGCAACCGCCGGTCTTCGAACTCGCGAGCGACGTGATCCATAGCAGCTCAACATATTTGCCAGTTGTGCCGGGTTCGCGGTCGGCGCGAAACGACGGGTGGGGCGTTGTGCGCCAATGGCGAGAGAGTCCCTCGCCGATGCTGATAACGTTGGCGCGTCGTCGAGTTCTGAGCAGCTGTGGGCCGTCCGATGATTGTGCATCGAGATCGCCTGTCCTGCAGGGGCCGTGGTTGACCGCAGTCGCTGTGGTCGCCTCGCCAGGGTTCGAGTTCTCGGCGCGGACCTCATGGCCGGGGTCACATACGGTCGGCGTCGCGAGGAGGGCTGAACTGAGTGCTGTGGCCGCAGGCTGTGCTATCGCCGCGGTACTCCCATTGATCCTGGCCTCTTGCTGATCCAACGTCTGGAGTCACGCTTTGACCACGCCACAGTCAACCCGCACCACCGCGACCGGCGGATGCCCCGTACTGCATGGCTCACCGCTCGATGCGGGCGAACCCCGAGTGCGGTTGCATACGCCGGAATTCGCCGCCGATCCGCATCGGGCCTATCGGGAGGCGCGGAGCCTGTACGGGTCGCTGGTGCCGATGGAGTTGGCGCCGGGTGTGCCCGCCACCCTGGTCGTCGGGTATCAGACCGCGGTACGAATCCTCAATGATCCGGAGCATTTTCCGGCGGATCCGCGGTATTGGGAACAGACCGTTCCCGACGACTCGCCCGTCAAGCCGATGATGAGGTGGTATCCGAACGCACTACGCAATGCCGGGCTGGCGCATACCCGCTACCGGCAGGCCTATACCGGCAGCATCGACGGAATCGATCTGCACGAACTGCATTCGAAGGTCGAGAAGATCGTCATCCCGGTGATCAACACCTTTTGTGAGGTGGGTGCGGTCGACCTGGTCACCCAGTACGCGCTGCCGGTCGTCTTCGAGGTCCTCAACCAGATGGTCGGCTGCCCAGCGGAACTGGGGCAGCGGGTCGCGACCGGTACGGCGATGCTCTTCGACACCGTCGAGGCCGCCGCCGGTATGGCGATGCTCAGCGAGGCGCTGATGGAACTGGTGCAACTGCGCCGGGCCGACCCCGGCGACGACGTCACCTCGCGGATGGCGCACCATCCGTCCAGGCTCGACGATACCGAGATGCTGTGCCAGCTGATCAGTTTCTACGGCGCCGGCATCGAGCCGATGCAGAATCTGATCACGAACACCCTGCTGCTGATGCTCACCGACGCCCGGTTCGGCGGCGAAATGCTCGGCGGTAGCCTCTCGACCCGCGACGCGCTCGACGAGGTGTTGTTCAACGACCCGCCGATGGCCAACTTCAGCATCACTTATCCGCGTCAGCCGATCCTCATCGACAACACCTGGTTGCCCGCCAATCAGCCGGTCGTGGTGAGCCTTTCGGGCTGCAATAACGATCCGGCGATCCGCGGCGGCGATCGCACCGGCAACCGCTCACATCTGGCCTGGGGCGCCGGGCCGCACGCCTGCCCCGCGAAATCCGTTGCCTACCTGGTTGTTCAGGACGCGATCGATCAGCTGCTCGACGCACTCCCGGAGCTGGAGTTGGCCGTGCCCGCGGACGAATTGGCTTGGCGGCCCGGACCGTTCCACCGGGCGCTCGCGGCACTGCCGGTCGTCTTCCCCAAGTCCCCTCCGCTGCCCGTGTTCTAACAAGGCGTCTGTGAACTCCGGGGAGTCTCGACGCCGTCCTTCTCGGCCTCCGATGTCAACTCCCGATGTGGGTGTGGGCACCGGCGCCCGCGTCATCCGGGCTGATTTCACATGGCGCCTTCACACCGCACGTGACACACCCCGACCAGCCACCAAGTTCTCGGATGCTATTCAAGGAGATAACGATGGAGCATGAACCGATAGTCCTGGATCTGACCGGCGTCGATATCCAGGGCGAGAACGAGCGGATCCGGGAGCGTGGGCCGGTCGCACTCGTCGCCCTGCCCGGCGGCGTGCCCGCATGGTCGGTGACCGACGCCGCCGTGCTCAAGAGTCTGCTCGCCGATCCACGGGTGTCGAAAGATCCTCGGCAGCACTGGTCTTCGTTCATCAATGGCGAGATCACCGAGGAGTGGCCGCTGCTGCCGTGGATCTCGGCCGGCAATATGTTCACCGCGTACGGCACGAACCACCGCCGCCTGCGCCGGCTGGTCTCGCCCGCATTCACGCACCGTCGCACCATGGCACTGCGTCCGCGGATCGAGGCGATCACCGAGAGGCTGCTGGACAAACTCGCGGCCACGCCGAAGGGCGAAGCGGCCGATCTGCGCGAAGGTTACGCCTATCCGGTGCCGATCGAGATCATCACCGAAATGATGGGCGTGCCTGAACATCTCGGTCCCGCGTTGCGCAAACACGTCGACGGCTTC
Organism: Nocardia sp. NPDC049707; assembly: GCF_040674855.1. Taxonomy (NCBI): domain Bacteria; kingdom Bacillati; phylum Actinomycetota; class Actinomycetes; order Mycobacteriales; family Nocardiaceae; genus Nocardia; species Nocardia sp. NPDC049707. The sequence continues at coordinate 19,931 of NZ_JBFANN010000042.1, forward strand.
TTCGACACCTCGTTCGGGCCCGAAGAGGCGCAGGCCAACTACCTCGAAATGTACCGCCTCGTCAGCGAACTCGTGGCCTACCGGCGCGAGACCCCGGGTGACGATGTCACCAGTGTTCTCATCGCCACCCGCGACGAGGACGATGGCTCGCGGCTGAGCGAGAAGGAACTCGTCGATACGCTGATGCTGGTCATCAATGCCGGTCACGAAACCACGGTCAATCTGCTCGACCAGGCGATCTTCATCCTGCTCACTCATCCCGAGGAGCGTGCCGATCTGGTCGAGGGCCGGGTGCCCTGGTCGGATCTGGTGGAGGAGACGCTGCGCTATGAGGCGCCGGTCGCGCACCTGCCACTGCGCTACGCGGTCGACGATATCGAGCTCGGTGAGATCCGAATTCCCAAGGGCGAGGCGATTCTGGCGTCCTATGCAGCCGCGGGCCGCGATCCGAACCTGTACGGTGCCACCGCCGCGACCTTCGACCTGCACCGGGTCAATAAGGAACACCTGTCCTTCGGGCACGGCGCGCACCACTGCATCGGCGCCTCGCTCGCCCGGCTCGAGGCGACGATCGCCCTTCCGGCGATCTTCGAGCGCTTCCCGAATATGCGACTGGCCGTGGATCCGGCGGAATTGGCGTCGGTCGGCAGTTTCATCTCGAATGGACACCGCACGCTGCCGGTTCTCCTGGACGGGGAATAGATCGTTGTCGGGGGTGCTGCAAGTGGGCACCCCACCAGCGCGGTGCCCGCGCCGACGACGATGAGCAGCATCGTGAACAGCTGACCCGCACCGGTGCGCGGGTGAACCTCGCGAAAGCCGACTGATTCGGCGTAACGGGCTCACGCGAGGATGTCCACCCGCGGCAACGGTCACATCCGGCAATGGCCGACGTGCGTCAGGAAATTGTCGGTTGTTCCTGGGGCGGGATCGGGGAGGTGGCGCCGTCGATCGCGCCGACCGCGGCGCCGACGGCCGCGCCGACCGCCGCGGCCGGTGCGGCGATCACCCCGTAGCCGATGGCCGCGCCGATGACAGGGACGACCAGCAGTCCACCGGGGAGGAAGGGGATTCCGGCGATAAAACCCGAGACCGCGCCGACCATCGCACTGGTGGCGGCGAGCGGGCTCGCCAAGGTAGCGCCCACGCTCGCGCCGATGAGGGCGTCACCGATCACCGCACTGGCCATCCGGTCGGAGCGAGCGCGTTCGAAGCCCATCGACTGAATGCCCTGGGACAGTTGGGTTTCGGTACCCGCGGACGCATCGTTGATCTGGGCGGCCAGATCGAGTGGTAGGAAGTCCGGGCGATCGAGTTGGAGATTGCCGATGCGGATGCGGTTGTCGGGGATGGTGGATGTTTGTATGCCTGGGTCGGGCTGCGTCGCGTCCACCGGCTCGGTGGCGGCGGGCTTCGGATCGGCCACCAGTGTGATGGCGCTCCGCAGCGGCGCGGCAGCGAATGCGATGTTGTTGTCGACCGGAGCCGATGGCTCGACGACGAATCCAAACGGGGTGGGATTGCCCAATGATTGCGAGTCAGCGGTCGCGGGTGTGGCGCTGATCAGGATGGCGGACAGCGGAACCGCACTGGCTGAAGCGAGTGCGACGGTTCGCCGATGTATTGGGCGAGTCCGCGCTGCCTGTCGATGTTTGCCCATAAGTAACCTCATTCCGAATGTCGATGCTTACTTACCTACATTCGGAACGGCCGATCTTTCGGATGAATATGCGTTGGGCAATTTTCGGGTCCGCTGCCATATCGCCATGCCTTTCCGCAATCAGGTCCCGCCCCTGCGGACCCCACGAACATGCCTCGGCCTCTCGAACAACCGACTTTTACGGATCAGCTCGCCTGGACTCAAGCGACGCCAACCAAGCGCGCGGCATTGGCCGATTCGTCGTCGTCGGCCTTGTTCGCGGCCAACTCCGCGGCCACCCGCTCGCGGTAGCGGGTGATCTCGCGATCCGTGGTCGCGCTATCCCAACCGAGTCGGGCGCCCATGCGGAAGGCCACCGCCGGTGCGGCGGTCAGTCCGCGGTCGGCCGTCTCGATCGAGATGCGGGTGCGGCGGGTAAGGACATCGTCGAGATGCAGTGCGCCCTCATGGGTCACCGCGTAGACGACCTCGGCGCCGAGGTATGCACCGGCACCGGGAAGTGGTCCGGCCAACGCCGGTTCGGCCGCTATGAGGTCGAACAGCTCGGAGACGCCCGACCCATAGCGACCGAGCAGGTGCTCGACGGTCGCGACGGGCAGACCGGCCCGCTGCGCGACGCTGTCCACATCGGCCGCCAGTTCCGCGTAGCCGACGGCACCCAGCAGCGGCAGGCGTTCGGTCACCGACGGTGCGGCCGCACGACCGAGCCCCTTGCCGGCGGCATCCACCACGTCGGCGGCCATCACCCGGTAGGTGGTGTATTTACCGCCCGCGATCACGAACAGACCCGGAACCGGTTCCGCGACCGCGTGTTCCCGCGAGAGCGTCGCGGTGTCGGCGGATGCGCCCGACAGCAGCGGTCGCAGACCTGCATAAGTGCCGACAATATCGTTGCTGGTCAACGGCTCTCGCAGCACAGCATTCAGATGATCGAGGATGTACTGCACATCGGCAGCGCTGGCAACAGGATGGTTCTTATCCAGCGTCCAATCGGTATCGGTGGTGCCGATGATCCAATGCCGGGCCCACGGGATCACGAACAGCACACTCTTCTCGGTCCGCATGATCAGACCGGTGCCCAGGTCGAGTCGCCCGCGCGGTACCAAGATGTGCACCCCCTTCGACATGCGTACGTGGAATGGGAAATCCACGCCGGTCATCTTGTTCATCTCGTCGGTCCAGACGCCGGTCGCGCTGATCACCCGGCGGGCGCGCACGGTGTATTCGCGACCGGTTTCCACATCGGTGACATGCGCGCCGATCACCCGCTCACCGTCGCGCAGCAGTCCGGTGACCTTGGTGCGGGTGAGTACCGTCGCGCCGTGCTGGGCGGCGGTGCGAGCAATGGTCATGGTGTGGCGGGCGTCATCGACCTGTGCGTCGAAGTAGCGGATCGCACCGATCATCGCATCGTCGCGCAGGGCGGGCGCCAATTCCATTGCGCGCGCGTGCGACAGGTGCCGGTGCATGGGCAGCGCCCTGGCCCCGCCGATGGTGTCGTACAGTGCGACGCCCGCGCCGATGTAGGCCCGCTCCCAGACCCGGTGCTGCAGTGGCAGCAGAAACGACACCGGGCGCACCAGATGCGGGGCCAGCCGGTGCAGCAGCAGGCCGCGCTCCTTCAACGCCTCGCGCACCAGCCAGAAGTCGAGCTGTTCCAGATAACGCAGGCCGCCGTGGATGAGCTTGCTGGACCGGCTCGAGGTGCCCGCCGCGAAATCCCTTGCCTCGACCAGGGTGACGGTCAGGCCGCGGGCGGCGGCATCGAGGGCGGCACCGGCGCCGACCACGCCGCCGCCGATAACCAGTACGTCGATTTCGTTGTCGCCCAGTGTTTTCAATGCATCGGCGCGGTAGTTCGAGTCCAAACGTACGGACACGGGATGTCTCCTTGTTTCGGTGCTGAGTCTTCGAGCGGGGTCACCGCTAACGATTGCTTGCAGATCGCCCGAAAGGGTCAGTCGTCGACGTCGATCCAGTCGAGCGTGCGCGCGACCGCCTTTTTCCAACGGGCGTAACCGCGTTCGCGCTGCTCCGCGGTCCAGGCGGGAGTCCAGCGCTTGTCCTCGCGCCAGTTCTGTACGAGTTCGTCGGTGTCGCTCCAGAATCCAACCGCCAGCCCGGCCGCATAGGCCGCGCCGAGTGCGGTGGTCTCCGCGACCACCGGCCGTGAGACCGGCACATCGAGGAAGTCGGCCTGCAACTGCATACACAGTTCGTTGGCCGTGATGCCACCGTCTACGCGCAAGGTGTCCAGGCGCACACCGGAATCGGCCTCCATGGCCTCGACGACATCGCGGGTCTGATAGCAGATCGACTCCAGCGTCGCCCGCGCCAGATGGGCATTGGTGCTGTACCGCGACAGCCCGACGATCACCCCACGCGCATCCGAACGCCAATACGGTGCGAACAGTCCGGAGAACGCGGGCACGAAGTACACTCCACCGCTGTCCTCGGCCTGCCTGGCCAGCGATTCGCTTTGCGCCGCACCGGAAATGATGCCGAGCTGATCGCGCAACCACTGCACGGCCGAGCCGGTGACCGCGATCGAGCCCTCCAGCGCGTACACCGGCTTCTCGTCGCCGAACTGGTAGGCGATGGTGGTGAGCAGTCCGTGCCGGGAGCGCACGAGTTCGGTTCCGGTATTGAGCAGCAGGAAGTTTCCGGTGCCGTACGTGTTCTTGGCTTCGCCGGGGCGGAAGCACACCTGACCGACGGTGGCCGCCTGCTGATCACCGAGCACACCAGCCAGCGGCACCGCGCCGCTGAACGGTCCGTCCGCGCGGGTCCTGCCGAACAGTTCCGGATTCGACGAGGGCGCGATGGTCGGCAGCATGGCGCGCGGAATTCCGAACAGTGACAACAGTTCGTCATCCCAGGCGCAGGTCTCCAGATCCATCAGCATGGTGCGGCTGGCATTGGTCGGATCCGTGACATGCACGCCGCCGTCGATGCCGCCGGTGAGATTCCACAGCAGCCAGGTATCGGTGGTCCCGAAGATGGCCTCGCCCTTGTCCGCATCGGCGGCGACGCCGGGCACATTGTCGAGGATCCAGCGCAACTTGCCACCGGAGAAGTAGGTGGCGGGCGGCAAACCCGTCTTGCGGCGGATGATTTCGCCGTGACCCGCGCGCTCCAGTTCGGCGGCGATCTTGTCGGTGCGGGTGTCCTGCCAGACGATGGCATTGCAATACGGCCGCCCGGTCCGGCGATTCCACACCACGGTCGTTTCGCGCTGATTGGTCACCCCGACCGCGGCCAGCTCGCTCGCGGTGAGATTCGCCTTGTTCAGCGTGGACACGATGGCCGAACGGGTGCGCTCCCAGATCTCGGTCGGATCGTGCTCCACCCACCCCGGGCGCGGCAGGATCTGCTCGTGCTCGAGCTGGTGCCGGGCGATCTCATTGCCGCCGTGGTCGAACACCATGAAGCGGGTGCTCGTGGTGCCCTGATCGATGGCGCCGACGTACTGGCTCATCGCCGTCCTTTCGGAAAGCCGGCCGCGGTCGCGGCCGCCGGAGGCGACGTTACGACCGGATCGCCGAAGCGGACATAGCGAGCGTTCGACAATGTCGAACGGTTGTTGCTGGCCATCGCCAGGTGGCGTCACTGCTGTCCAGCAAGAGTGGAGGTCGCTGGGGTGCAGGTCACACTGCGCGGCGCGGGTGTTGCTCGTCGGACCGTGCGTGTTCGACATTGTCGAATCGGCAGGTTCCGGGATAGGTTTCCGCGTATGCCCGGCCCGATTCAGTCGATCGAACGAGCGGCGGCCGTCTTGCAGCTGCTCGCTCGGGGTTCGGGCCGTCTCGGGGTCGGCGAAATCGCTGGTGCGCTCGGGTTGGCCAAACCAACCGCACACGGCATCCTGCGCACATTGCAGGGTGTCGGATTCGTCGAACAGGATCAGGCCAGCGGCAAGTACCAGCTCGGCGCGGCCGTACTGCATCTTGGTACCAGTTATCTCGACAGCAACGAACTGCGCTCGCGGGCGATCAACTGGGCCGATGCCCTGGCCGCGCGGACCGGGGAGTCGGTGCGCATCGGTGCCGCGGCGGACGAAAGCGTGGTCGTCGTGCACCACGTCTTCCGGCCGGACAACACCGAACAGGCACTCGAGGTCGGTGAACTGCTACCGGCGCACGCGACCGCGCTCGGCAAGGTGCTGCTCGCCTATGACGCCGAGCTGGCCGCCGCCGTTCGCCGTGGTGAATTGGCGCCGCACACCCGGCGCACCATTGTCGACCGGGTGGCGTTCACCCGGGCGCTTGCCGCGGTCCGGCAGGCCGGATGGGCCGGGGAGACCGAGGAATTCCGCCCCGGGGTGGCCGGTATTGCCGCGCCGATCCGGACGCACGGTGGACTTGTGGTCGGTGCGATCGGGATCAGCGGTCCGGTCGACCGGCTCTGCGATCCGCAACTGCGGCCCCGGCCGACGTTGGTCGGGCACGTCCGCGACGCCGCGCACGCGGTGTCACGGGATCTCGTCGCCGGACACTGACTTTCGTCCGGCTCGACCGTATGCACCGAACCGAATTTTCGCCCGACAGGAAGTAACCGATGGCGCAACGCTATGTGCTGGCGATCGACCAGGGCACCACATCCACCAGGTGCATCCTGTTCGATCAGCGCGCCCGCCTGGTGGGCGTCGCGCAGCGCGCACACCGGCAACACTATCCGCGGCCCGGCTGGGTCGAGCAGGATGCGCTGGAGATCTGGCGCAATGTCGAGCGGATCGTGCCGCAGGCCCTGCGGGATTCCGGCATCGCCGCGGAACAGGTTGTGGCCCTTGGCATCGCCAATCAGCGCGAGACCACCGTGGTATGGGATCGCCGCACCGGTGTGCCGATCCGGCGGGCGGTTGTCTGGCAGGACGTGCGCACCGATGAGCTGGTGTGTGAATTCGAGCGCAAGCCCGGTGCGGAACGGATTCGCGAACTGTGCGGCCTGCCGTTGGCCGGTTACTTCGCCGCGCCGCGGCTGCGCTGGCTGCTGGATACCATTCCGGGACTGCGGGATCGAGCCGAGCACGGGGACGTGCTGTTCGGCACCATGGAGACCTGGCTGATCTGGAATCTGACCGGTGGACCGGACGGCGGTGTGCATCGCACCGATGTCACCAATGCCAGCCGCACGCTCTTGATGAATATCGCCGCACTCGCCTGGGATCGAGAACTGTTGGAATTCTTCGGGATTCCGGCCGCGATGCTGCCGAGCATTCAGCCGTCGACCGCGTCCTATGGAACGACAAGCCGGGTGGTGCCCGGCATCCGAATCGCCGCCGCGCTCGGCGACCAGCACGCCGCACTCTTCGGTCAAACCTGTTTCGCCCGTGGGGAAACCAAATGCACCTACGGTACCGGCGGGTTCCTGATGATGAATACCGGGCGCGAGCTGGTGCAGTCCTCGCATGGTCTGCTCACCACCATCGGCTATCAGATCGAACCCGAACCGGTGTACGCGCTGGAGGGGCCGATCGCCGTTACCGGCTCGCTGGTGCAGTGGGTGCGTGACAATATCGGTCTGGTTTCGAGTGCACCCGAGATCGAAACCCTCGCTCGCACAGTCGAAGACAACGGCGGCTGCTATATCGTGCCCGCCTTCTCCGGCCTCTACGCGCCGCACTGGCGTAGTGACGCAAGAGGGCTCATCATCGGCCTGACCTCCTACATCAACAAAGGCCACCTCGCCCGCGCCGTCCTCGAGGCGACCGCCTGGCAGACCCGCGAAGTCGTTGACGCCATGAACGCCGACTCCGGACTCCACGCCCGCACCCTGCGCGTCGACGGCGGCATGACCTCCGACAACCTGCTCATGCAGATCGTCGCCGACGTCCTCGATATCCCGGTCATGCGCCCCTTCGTAGCCGAAACCGTCTCGCTCGGCGCCGCTTACGCCGCCGGACTGGCCGTCGGCTACTGGCCGGATCTCGAGGGTCTGCGCGGCAATTGGCGCCTGGCCGGACAATGGGTCCCCCAGATGGACCCCATCCACCGCGAAGACGAATACGACAACTGGAAACGCGCGGTCGCCCTGAGCTTCGGCTGGTCGCGGTCGAGGCGATAGTGTGCGGTGATCGTGCGGAGTTCGCCGATCCGGAGGCGCGCGAGCATGTGGTCGGCGGGTCCGTCATCGAATCCGGCAGTCTCATCCTGGTTGACCGACCTCGCGGATGTCGCCCTGGCCCGGCGCTTCGTCACCAGTGCCGGCGGCATCTGGAATCCGGATATCGCCCACTATCGTGACCGCGAATTCGTTGGGTGACGTGTCACGCTCGGCCAAACCTGAATCTTGCTTTAGGCTTCGGCGGTGCGAACTTCCTTGCGAACGGCCGTCCTCGGACCGATCACCGCGGTAATCGCGATGGCTGCCGGGCCGATGCCGGTGGCGGTCGCGGAGCCGATTGATCCGGCGTTCTGTGGTACGCCGCTGTCGGCGGACGAACTGGACACCATCGCTCGTCTCTCTGATACCAGCACGCTGACCGGAGATGCGTTACAGCGGTTGGAGACCGCGGTAGCGCGCCACCATGAGATTACCGAAATCCTGGTCGCGCATCGGGATCGGCGCGGGCTGTTTCCGATCGGGCTCGACGGTGTGGAGCAGTCGGCGGTGATGCCATTGCAGCGTGATCCCGGTGCCTTTCGGGATCGGGAATACGCGCATGCGATCAGCCTCGAATTGCTGCGGCGGTTTCTTGTCACTATGCATGCGGCCTTCACCGGCGGGTCGGTCGAGCCGCACTGGGCGCGGTATTTCGAGCTCGCTCGCCGGTGCGAGGTACCGCCCGCTCGCGCCGCCATGGCGGGCTACAACGCGCATTTGACCGTGGATCTCGCGTATTCGGTGGCGACAGTCGCGAGTACGCCGGACAACGCGCACGACTACTTCGAGATTGTCGATGCCATCGCGGCCGCCGGCCAGGTGATCATCGATCGGACCAACGAGATCTACAACGGCGATCTCGGTCCGCTGTGGCGGTTCTATTTCGTCGGCGAGGGGCTGGACCAGCTGCTCGGTGCGGGGGTCGCGACCGGTCCGCTGCTGCGGGCCGCCGATCTCGGATACAACGTGGTGGTCTACGGCAATGGTCTGGCCCTACAGGATCCCGGACTGCACGACGCGACCGCGGCGGAGATCCGGCTGCTCAGCGATTCCGTCGATGCGGCATTGGATATGTTGACACTGTTCAGGGGTCTGTGAGGCGCCCAGGTCGGCCGGGCCAACCATGACCTGCTGCGCACCCTGGACGAAATGTCGGATCGAGTCGTAGACAATGCGGGCTTCTTCGCCCTCACGACATAGATCAGGTGGACGGCGCGCAGCTGTATGCCGGTCTGCTCGGCGCATTCCCGAACTGGCTACGGCTGGCCGGACAGGCGGAATCCTGCGCTGAATCGTGCCGGTCCGCGGTGGATGTCGCGGACTCAGCCGATGACGGCATTCATGATGGTGCCCGCACTGGTGGCGACGACACCGCCGATCATGGCTCCGGCCACCATCTTCGGGGATTCCAGACCGCCGCCGGTCCATTTCTCCCAGGCGAAGCGGCCACCTGCGTAAATAATGGCGCAAACGCCGGCGAGCAGCACGAACCAGGTGAAGTAGCGGACGAGTTGGAGAATCTTGTCGGACACCGGTGGGGCTTCGGGGGTGGGATTGCCGAGCTGCGCCCAAGTGTCGTAAACGGCGGCCAGGATCATCTCGTATTGCTCATTCTGGATGTGGGACAGGGGGTTAACGCACTCTTCCGAGGATGGTATCGGTTTCTCGGCGACCATGCAGTCACGATGTCTGCGACCTCGCGCGACCACTTATTTCTCGGCACCGGCTGATCCCCGAACCCGGTTGTGTCGCCGCTTGACCGATTTATGGCAAATATCTGGCTATACTCCGGCTGATCTCTCTCGAAGTTGTCCGACCTGTCGGGAAGTAGGGAGAAAGCCATGAGTCTGTCGCGGCGATCTGTGCTGCTGGCCGGTGCCGTTACGGGCGCGGGTTTGGTCGCGTGTGGCAAATCGACGGATTCCGATCCTGCGGCGAGTTCCGGCAGTGTGCTGCCCAGCGATTCGCGTTCGGTCGCGACCGACGCCTATATCTATGGATATCCGCTGGTGCTGATGGATGTCACGCTGCAGTCGAATAGCGCAGCTGTACCCGCCAATCGGATGTGGGCCGTCGGCCCGGTGAATCCCACAATGAATTCGGTGGTCATGCCGAATATCGACACCCTTTATGCCACCGCCTGGCTCGACGTGGGCGCCGAACCGGTGGTGCTGCAGGTTCCGCCGATGGACGGCGACCGGTACTGGCTCATGCAGGTCATGGACGCCTGGACCAATACCACCCACAATCCGAGCAGTGTCGCACCACGGGTGCGCGCCGGTCAGGACCCGCCGTACGGCTACGTGATCACCGGCCCCAATTGGTCTGGCGCGCTGCCGGATAACCTGACCAGATTGGCGATGCCCACCGCGACCGCATGGCTGATCGGTCGCATCGAACTGCGCGGTCAGGCCGATCTCGCCGCCGCCGAGAGCGTGCAGCAGCAGGTGCTGCTCGCACCGCTGAGCGCCTGGTTGCGCGGTGAACGGCCGACCCCGGTGATCAATCCCGATACGACCGCCCCGATCGCACCTCCGCAGCAGGTCGCGCGGATGGACGGGCGCACCTTCTTCGACCGGCTCTGCGCACTCATGCTCACCAATCCGCCCGCCCGCGACGATGCCCCAGCGCTGCAGCGGTTTTCGAAGATCGGAATTCGGCCGGGCGGCACGGTCGGCGCTGCCTCGGTCGCGGATCTCGACGCGGCGGTGGCCGCGGGCCAGATGCGCATCCCGGACTACGCCGATCCTCAGGCCAGACGTGTGAACGGCTGGGGTTTCGCGACGAACCTCGGCACCTATGGCACCGATTACTCGCTGCGTGCCGTGACCGCCTGGACCGCGCTCGGCGCGAATCTGCCAGAAGACGCCGTTTATCCGCTGATCACCGCGGATGCTGGGGAGCAGGGTGCGCCGCGCTCGTACCGGCTGCACTTCTCCGCGGGCCACATGCCGGCCGCGCGGGCTTTCTGGTCGCTGACCGCCTACACCGCGGAGCGCTTTCTGGTGCCGAATCCGGCAGGTATCTACTCGGTTGGTCATCAACGTCCCGTCGTGCCGCTGCCGGACGGCTCGCTCGAACTCGCCATCCAGGCCGCGGACCCGGGAAGTGATGTGCCATACGGCAATTGGTTGCCGATCCCGGAAACCGGCACCTTCCGGCTCGCGCTGCGCCTATATGTGCCCGAGGAGCGGGCGCTCGATGGGCGCTGGCTACCGCCGAGTCTGATCCGAGTCGGATGAAGCAGATGCATGAACGTCTCGCGCCGAACCGCGCTCGGGCTTGCCGGGACCGGTATCGGACTGGCGGCCTGCGGAAAGTCCTCGGACAAGACGCCACGAGTTCGACCGTGGCAACCGATGAGGCGCGCGACATGTCCGGCCAGTTCTCGTTGACCACGCGGCTGTACGCGCCGAAAGACGATGCCATCGATGGGCATTGGCAGCCATCCGTTCTGACGGTAATTCTGTAGGAAGCGAGACACCATGGGGCGCTTGGCTTTACCGATTTCGGTCGCCGCTGCGGCGGCGCTGGTATTCGCCGCGCCTGTTGCCGCCGCGGATGTGATCGATGCGGACGGTGTGCCGTCGCGAACCGCGTTCTCCTTCCGTTCGGTGCTGCCCGGTATCCAGTGGGGCACCGCCAACGAATACGAGACGCGTAGCGGATTGTCGCTGGTCAAGCTCTATATGGTCGACTACGCGCTGCGGCGCGGCGATCGGTCGGCGACGGATTTGGCATTGGCAGAGCGGATGATCCGCTATTCCGACGACTCCGCGGCCGACGCACTCGGCGTGAAGTATCCGCAGGCGATCGACGCCATCGCCGCGGAGTACCACCTGACCGGCACCACATCGGGTCCGGACTGGGGGAGTTCGTACACCAGCACCGCCGATGTGGCCACCTTCCTGGCGACCAAGAAGCGCACTGAACCCGGTTCGCCCATCTTCCTGTGGATGGCCGCGGCGAGTGAGCGGGCGGCCGACGGCACCTCCCAGGATTGGGGGACCGCGCGGCTGCCCGGCGTCGAGGGCACCAAATGGGGGTGGTCCGATAGCGGACCGCTGGAGGTGGCCTCGGCATCGTTCGGCGAGAGTTTCGCGGTCGCGGCGCATACCCGCGGCACGCCCGAGGATCAAACCGCCGATGTCGGCGCCACCTTGCCATACGTGCTGATGTCGCTGATGGCACGCATGACGGGATAGGTGGCGGTCAGTCGTCGCCGTCCCAGGTCCAGTGCGGCACCGCGCGGATCGGGTGCAGTTCGTCGTCGGTCTTGGCATGCGAATTCTGTTGTGCCACTTGGGCGCCGAATTCGGCATGCTCGCGTACCGCGGCACGGAAGGCGGGGTCGTCGACCAGCCCGGCCTCCTCGAACGCTTCCAGATACAGCTTGGCGAAGCGATCGCGCTGTTCGTCCGTGATTTCGAGGCCGCGGTGCACGGCGATGATGTAGTCGAAGCCGAGGTTGCGGGTGAAACGGTCCGGGCCGCCGAAGGATTCGGCGGTGAACCAGGTGAGATAGTCGACGTGCGTCGGGCGGCGTTCGGTGAACTGGGTTTTCAGCACCGGATCGGCGAGCACCTTGTCGTAAAAGGATTCTTCGACACGATGCAATGCCTCGTCGCCACCGGCGTGCTCGTACAGGCTGGGCATGAAGGACCTCCGAATAGTGACCTGTTGTGTCCATTACAGGCTGGTCTGCCCGGTCGCGTCCGCGGTTTCGTGATAAGCGATCGGAAGAGATTTATAGCAGTTGGCTATCTACTGTTGACGACTGGGTGGCAACTTCGATTGAAGTTAACGGCATTTACTAAACGCTATTCACAAAGCCTTCGTTGTGTGGTTCGATCGGAATCGGAACGTCCCCACCCAGTGCTTACCCACCCCGCCGACTCCGTCGGCTTACCGTCCCCCGAGGCTTACCCACCCCGCCGACTCCGTCGGCTTGCCATCCCCGAGGCTTACCCACCCCGCCGACCCCGTCGGCTTGCCATCCCCCGAGCGTCGTGAGGTCTGCATCCCAAGTCAGACCGGTAGGAGATAACCGTGACCGTGACCACGCCATCGATTCCCGCGGGATTCGACTTCACCGACCCGGATCTGCTGTCCACCCGCCTGCCCATCCAGGAATTCGCCGAGCTGCGCCGCACCGCCCCGGTCTGGTGGTGCGCCCAGTCCGGACGGGCCAGCGGTTTCGATGACGGCGGCTACTGGGTCATCTCCAAGCTCGACCACATCAAAGAGATCTCGAAGAATCCGGAGGTGTTCTCCTCGCACGAGAACACCGCGATCATCCGGTTCAACGAGGAAACCACCCGCGAGCAGATCGACATGCTCGGCAATATGCTGATGCTGAACCAGGATCCGCCGCAGCACACCAAGACCCGCCGCATCATCTCCAAGGGTTTCACTCCGCGCGCGGTGGAGAGCCTGCGTGCGGCGCTCACCGAGCGTGCTGCCCGAATTGTGCACGAGGCCAAGCAGACCGGCCGCGGCGACTTCGTCGAACAGGTCGCCTGCGAATTGCCGCTACAGGCCATTGCCGAACTGCTCGGAGTGCCGCAGCACGACCGCAAGAAGCTGTTCGACTGGACCAACCAGATGATCTCGTATGACGATCCGGAGTTCGACGGCAATCACCACACCGCCACCGCCGAGGTCATGGGCTATGCCTGGAATATGGCCGAGGAGCGCCGCACATGTCCGGCCGATGACATTGTCACCCAGCTGATCAACGCCGATATCAACGGCGAGAACCTGGGCTCGGACGAGTTCGCGTTCTTCGTGATCCTGCTGTCGGTCGCGGGCAACGAGACCACCCGCAATTCGATCACCCACGGTATGAAGGCCTTCGTCGACAATCCGGAACAGTGGGAGCTCTACAAGCAGCAACGCCCGCGCACCGCGCCCGACGAGATCGTGCGCTGGGCCACCCCGGTGATCGCCTTCCAGCGCACCGCCACGCAGGACACCGAGGTCGGCGGTCAGGAGATCAAGAAGGGGCAGCGCGTCGGGTTGTTCTACAGCTCGGCCAATTTCGACGAGGACGGATTCGCGGATCCGTTCACCTTCGATGTGCTGCGCAACCCCAACCCGCACGTCGGTTTCGGCGGCACCGGTACGCACTACTGCGTCGGCGCCAATTTGGCTCGGCTGCAGATAGATCTGATGTTCAATGCCATCGCCGATGCGATGCCGAATCTGCGTCAGGTCGCCGATCCGGTGCGGCTGCGCTCGGGTTGGTTGAACGGCATCAAGCGCTGGGAGGTCGAATACGCTTGAATTCCGGTATGAACAGTGCCAAGCCGCGGGGGCGGGCACCGGTGGTTTCGGATGCGGATATCCGCCGGGTGGCCCGCGCACTGCTGGTCCAACACGGTCCCGACGCGGTTACCTTGCGAGCCATCGCGCGCGAACTCGGCATCACCGCGCCCGCGCTGTATCGGTATTACAACTCGCGCGAGGACCTGTTGGAGAGCCTGCGCATGGAGTTCTGCGCGGACCTCGCCGCCGATTTGTCCGAACAGATCGCCACGCTGCCCGATGACGGCGTGGTGCAGTTCTTCGCCATCTGCCGGGGATTCCGACGCTGGGCGCTGGCGCACACCAGGGAATTCACCCTGGTGTTCGCCTCGCCGGGCGCGGGCCGCGCGCGCATGCTGCGCCGGTTCGACGAACCGTTCGGGCGGATCTTCCTCGCGGCCGCCGGTCGGCTGCTGGTCACCTACGATGTCGTGACGCCGCCGACCGATGTGATTCCGGCGGAACTGCGCGATGACCTCGTGCTGTTCCAAACCGAGCTGCTGGCAGCGCTTTCGGAGTCCGGGCAGAAGTTTCCGGCCGAAAAACTCGATCTCGGCGTGACGTATCTGATGATCCAGATCTGGGCCCGGCTCTACGGACATGTCACGCTCGAAGTATTCGGGAATTATCCGATCCCGCTGTCGAATCCGGAGATCCTGTTCGATGCGATGCTGGCCGATCTCGGCCGCACCGCCGGGTTGATCAGCGAGTGAGTCGGCCCGACAGCCATTCGGCGTAGCCGATGCCGATCGCGTCGCCCTTTCCGTCCAGGCAGAGGGCGCCGGACCGGAGGGCACGTCCGACGCGACCCGGAATGGGCACCGGGAGCGGCAGCAGCGTGCGACCGGTGTGTTCGCGGTAGATATCGGCCAGTTCGGTGAGGGTGTGCACGGTCGGTCCGGCGATATCCGGAATGCGTCCGGCCGGGCCGTTGTCCACCGCGTCGGCGAGTCGTGTCGCGACGGCGTCGACGTCGATCGGTTGTATCTTCGCGGTCGAGCGCGGTGCGAGCCGCCAGCGCGCCGCCGCGGCGAGGATTTCGGTGACGAGTTCGTGGAATTGGCTGGCGCGCAACAGTGTCCAGGGAACCTCGTCCGTGGTGACCACCTGTTCCTGGTCCACCTTGGCGCGATAGTAGGCGAAGGGGACGAGATCACAACCGACGATGGAGATTTCGACGTGGTGGCCGATACCCGCCTGTTTTTCGGCCGCCAGTAGCCGGCGCACGCCGTCCACCATGACTGATCGGGTCCGGCTGCGGGCGCTCACCGCGTCGACGACGGTGTCGCAGCCGTTCAGTGCGGAATCCAGACCGGTGCCGGTGGCGAGATCCGCGGACCGGTGCTCCAGCGTTCGATCCGCCGGGGCGGTTCGGCTCACCACACGGACCTGATGTCCGCGCGTGCTCAGCTCTCGTACCACCGCGGCCCCCAGTACCCCGGTTCCGCCGATGACCGCTACGTGCATTGATCCTCCCAAACGACGCTGTTCGGTATCGCACGCTACGGCGACACACGGGTCCGCTCAACGTGCTTCTTCGCATAGGCATTCTTCGCCACATCGGCGTTTCGGTGCGTAGGCGCGTGCGGTATCGGCGATTCGGATCAGATGCGGGCACCCTTGGCGCGGTTGCAGGCGCGGCAGAGGATCTGCAGATTGGTCGCACTCGTCGCGCCACCGCGGCTGAGCGGGATGATGTGGTCGAATTCGAGGTAGTGGCCATCACCGCATTCGACGCATTTGCCGCCGTCGCGTTGCCACACCTCGGCCTTGACCTCCTGGGAGATGCTGCGGGTATCGCGCTGGCCGGGCGTGAGGACCAGGCGTTTGGCGACCCGCAGCGCACCCTCCAGTGCGGCCGCGACGTAGTCCGGGTCGTCGACATCGAAGGTGGCGCCACCGCGGGCCGAGGTCGCCGCGACGACCACCGAACGCTGCTCGACATGCACCGAAACCACGCGATTCCACGGCAATTCGGTGCCGGTATCGGTACCGACGAATCGCAGCTTCTTATTGCTGGCGATCAGCCTGCCATCGGTGAGCTTCGGCCCCCTGGCGAGCTGGCGGACGTGCACGGCGGGCAGATCGAGATGCACCTTCTCCTCTGGATCCAGGTGCAGGCCGGGCGTGCGCACTACGGGCAGATCCCCGCCGCGCAACCGTGACAGGGTGTGGCCGCGATACATCCGCCGGCGCAGATCCTCGACCTGCGCTCCGCTGAGCGCCAACTCCGCGATCGCGTACTGGAATGCCTCGAACTCGGTCTGCTCGATCTCGCCGTCCGCGAATGCGAAGGCGACCAGTCGCTCGACGTAGGTGAGCGCCACATCCCGCAGCGCCGCCCGGCCCAGGCCCTCATCAATTCGCTGATACCGCAACGACGCCCACACCGCATCCCACTCCGGACCGCGCGGACCGGCTGTGGTCAGCGCCCGCCGGGCCCGGGTATGCCAGTGCGTCAGAAATTCCTCGATCTCATATTCGCAGCTCTGACAGGACGCGACCCCGCCGAACAGTTTGCGGCGCAGGGGATTTCCGCACCGCTCGCAGCTGCGCGGGCTAGGCGGACGCCGATCGACGGTGGCACCGGTCCACTCGGCCCCATCCCACCAACGCATTCGCGATGGATTCTCGGGATCCGAATGCCAGTTCGCGCGTTCGGGATTCGGCGGTGCCGGTATCGGCGGTTCGACCTCGTGGCGCTGGCGCTGCAGCTCGACCGGCCTGCTTGGTCGCGGCCGGGCGTGGCGTTCGTCGGCTGATTCGGTGGTTCGGGCGGACCGGGGCCCGGCGGCGGTGTGCTGCCCAGCATGATCTCCGCGAGTTGCTCCCAGCGCAGGTGGTCGGGCAGGGGGGTGATACCGCCGGTCGGCGTGGGCGGGGCGAGTGCCGTCATGGTTCGAGGGTGCGGGGTCGAGCTGCTGGGGACCGGCCAGCGCCGTGCCGGTCGAACCGGCGGCCGAGACACGGTGTCGCACTGGCGAAGTGGGCATGGCAGCTGGTTCGGGAGCGCCATCGTCGATGGTGATTCCGAATTCGGTGACGAGGCCGGAGAGCCCGCTGGCCCAACCCTGGCCGATCGCGCGGAAGCGCCACTGGCTCTCGCGGCGGTAGAACTCGCCGAGCATCATTGCCGACACCGCATCGGGATCGGTGATCTCGAACTGAGCGACCGGCCCGTGTGCGGCCTCGATGGTGAGGGTCAGACCCGTGACATCGCCGAAGGTGCCGTCGTCGACCGAGCCGGCGACCACGATCCGCGCCACATCCGATTCGGTGCGCGGTAACGATACGCTCAGTCGCGCAGTTCCCGGTGCCGGCTGCTGATCGAGCGTCACCGCCTGCGACATATGCCGGGGCGCATTGAAGAACACCAGATCCCGATCGGTGCGTACCGTGCCCGCCGCCGCCAGCAACAGCGCATGCGCATCCACCGCATGCCCCGACCGCCATGAAATAACCACGGCAAGAAGGGAAGTCGGCACCGCCGCATTGGCCCCTTTACTGAGTTTCATCGTGCTCGAACTATGCCACGAAGCACCGACACGCCGATTTCGGCGGTCCGCATCTTCGGCGATGCGAGCGAGTGCACGCCGACGTCGGCGAATCGCGACACAGACCGGTCGGTCGGGGATATCCGATCGGAAGGGCCGTGGGTGCGGCAGAGTGGAGGGATGACTACCCCGAAGGGAGGGGGCCGGAAGGCCTCGACTCCGAAGGTGCCGGGTGGGCGGGTGCCGAGTCCCGGCGATATTCTGGCGGCCGCGCAATCGGCGGTGGAGGCGGCACAGTCGGCGGCGAGTCAGGCATTGGATGCCGCACAACTCACGGCTGGTCAGGCCTTCGATGCGGCGGTGCGCCTGCCACCGGCCTCGGCGCAGCTGGCAGCGCAACT
Organism: Nocardia sp. NPDC049707; assembly: GCF_040674855.1. Lineage (NCBI taxonomy): Bacteria > Bacillati > Actinomycetota > Actinomycetes > Mycobacteriales > Nocardiaceae > Nocardia > Nocardia sp. NPDC049707. The sequence goes on from NZ_JBFANN010000042.1 coordinate 37,894, forward strand.
CCCGGATCTGATCGCGAGCCTCTCGATCGCCATCGAACGGCTCAACTCCACCATCGATCGGCTGGACCGCACCTTGACGCTGGCGGATCCGGCCTTCGCCGCCTACGATCGCCTGCTGCCCCGCCTGGAGGCGATGATCGGCCTCGGTGAAGACCTCTTCACCGCCCTCGCCAAACTTCCGGGCGTCTCCCTCCTCGGCCGCTTCACCGGCAAACCCGCCGAACCGCCCGCGCCCCCCGAACGCCCGAAACGCATTCGCCGCAAATAACCGGGGCTCAATGGGGTGCGGCGCGGTGGGTGGCGGCGGCCTTGAGCAGGGTTTCGTGGTATTCGTCCTCGGGATCCGAGTCGAGGACGATGGCGCCGCCTGCGCCGATGCGCCAGTGGCCGTCGTGGCGGACCGCGGTGCGGATGACGATATTGAGGTCGGCGGTGCCGGCCAGGCCGAGGAAGCCGATGGTGCCCGAATAGATGCCGCGCGCTTCGGTTTCCAGTTCGTCGATGATCTCCATGGTCCGCAACTTGGGTGCCCCGGTCATCGAGCCGCCCGGGAAACACGCACGCAGACAATCGATCACATCGACATGCGGCCGCAGTGTGCCGCGCACGGTGGAAACCAATTGGTGCATGGTCGTATATGTCTCGGTGGCCATCAATTTCGGCACGTGCACACTGCCGATCTGGCACACCCGGCCCAGGTCATTGCGTAACAGGTCGACGATCATCAGATTCTCGGCCCTGGTCTTGGGACTGTCGGCCAGTTCGCGTCGCAGCCGTTCGTCCTCGGTGGCTGTGGCCCCGCGCGGCGCGGTGCCCTTGATCGGCTTGCTCTCGACCATCCGGGCGCGGTCCACCTTGAGGAAGCGTTCCGGTGAGGAGCAGGCGATTTCGAGATCGTCGAAGCGCAGATACGCCGCGTATGGTGCGGGATTGCAGCGGCGCAGGGTGCGGTAGAAATCGAGTCCGTCCGATTCGGTGGCCGCCACGGACGCGGTGTCGGTTAGGCAGATTTCGTAGGATTCGCCCGCGTGCAGCCGCTCCTGACAGACGGCGATATCGGCGAGATACCGCTCCCGCCCTCGGGTGAACAGCGGTGCGACGGCGGCGGTGTCGGAGCACACGTCGAGCGTGGGCGGATTCGTCCACGTCGGTAGAGCTTCCAGGATCTCGCGGGTATCGCGCAGCCAATCCGCGCCCGCCCGAAGGGCTTCCGGCGCGGGATCGGTGAGCGCGAGCAGATGGGTGCGCCCGCCGACATGGTCCACGACCACGATCCGATCGGCGAATATCCACTGCGCGTCCGGTGTCGAGGCACGATGTGCGGCATTCGCGCCGCAATCGGCCTTCACCTCGTAACCCAGGTATCCGACGAATCCGCAAGCGAAATCGAAAGGCAGATCGGGTAGTTCGGTATGTCTCAGGTGTAGCTGGCCGGCGAGATAGTCGAGAATTTTGCCGGGTACGGTCCGCCGATTTCCATCCGAGGATTCCACCGTGACCTTGTTCTCTCCGACGCGGTAGCGGATCACCTCGGCCAGTGGCCCGCTCGCATCGCCGAGGAAGGAGAACCGATCGAGTCCCGGTTCGATATGTTCGCTGTCGAGCCAGAATGCGGTGGGGGAGTTGCCATATAGCCGCAGGAACGCGGCCTCGGTATCAATCGCCCGCTCGATCACCGAATGCCGCAGCTGCCAGGAGCGCCGGGATTCGCGAAACTCATGTCTGCCCGTCAGCGGCTCGGCGTGCTCGAACGGCGCGCTGATGCTCGACCGAATCCGCTGGCCCGCAGTAAGTTTCGCGAAATTTCCGAGTAGGGCCGCACCGTACTCGCTGGCAATCGATTCGGGATGGAACTGCACCCCCCACTGCGGTCTGCTCCGGTGCCGCACACCCATGATCACCCCATCGGCGGCGACGGCGGTGATCTCGAGGCTGTCCGGCAACGGCCGCTGGGCGCAGAGCGAGTGGTATCGCACCGCGGTGAAACCCTCGGGCAGCCCGGCGAACAACTCGTCGCCGTCGTGCTCGATGTGATCGAGATAGCCGTGCCGCGCGGTGGGCGCGGTCGTCACGATGCCGCCCGCCGCGACGACGATCGCCTGATGTCCCAGACAGACACCGAGCAGCGGCAGTTCGGTCTCGCGGATCACCGCGGCCGAGATGCCGATATCCCGGCCGACATCCGGGCGACCCGGCCCGGGGGAGATGACGACATTGTCGAAGCGCTCCAGCCGCAACCGCGCGATATCGTCGACCTCGTCATTGCGCACGACCGTGGGTTCTTCCCCGTTCACCTCGCTGATCAGCTGATACAGGTTGTAGGTGAACGAGTCGTAATTGTCGATCAGCAGGGTGCGCATTTGTCCAGCAACATTACGCCGTTGGTGTGCTACGCCTGCGCCCTACTATGGCGGGAGCGATGCAGCGTGTGACAGCGTGATGGATATTGACGTCCATGCTCTCAGGCGACAACTGATTGGGAGAGAACATGGGTAACTCATCGGGTACGTCCGGAACCGAGCAGCCCGCTGAACCGCCGGTCCGCGATGCGACTGGTGGGGTGCTCACCGATCGGCCAGAGGTTTGGGGAGGCGGGGGAGCCGTCGACCTTGCCGTCGTCGGCACATGGATGGATGAGCAGGGCCTGCCGGGCGGCGAGTTCGAGGCGGTGACCGCGCTCGGCGGTGGCACGCAGAACATCATGCTGCGCTTCGTCCGTGGCGGTCGGGACTATGTGCTGCGCCGCGGCCCGAAACATCTGCGCGCCAAGAGCAATGACGTCATCCGTCGCGAGGCCCGGTTGCTCGGCGCGCTCGACGGAACCGGTGTGCGCGCGCCGAAGGTGATCGCCGCCTGCCCGGACGAGTCCGTCCTCGGCGCGGTGTTCTACCTGATGGAGCCCATTACCGGATTCAACCCACAGAACGAACTGCCGGAACTGCATGCCGGCGATCCGGAGATCCGGCGCCAGATGGGCCTGTCCGCGGTGGAGGCCATCGCCCGCCTCGGCGCGCTCGACTATCAGGCACTCGGCCTACAGGACTACGGCAAACCGGAAGGGTTCCTGGAGCGTCAGGTCCCGCGCTGGCTCGGCGAACTCGAGTCCTATTCGGCCAATGTGGGTTATCCGGGTCCGGAGATTCCCGGTGTGCACCAGGTCGGGGAGTGGCTGGATCGGAATCGGCCCGCGCAGTGGACACCCGGCATCCTGCACGGCGACTGCCACCTGGCCAACATGATGTTCTCCTACGATGGCCCGGAGGTGGCCGCGATGGTGGACTGGGAGATGTCGACCATCGGAGACCCGTTGCTCGACCTCGGCTGGCAGATCGCGACCCGGCCGGAGCCCGGTACCGCGGGCGCGGCGCTGATCGGCAAGCTCGGTGCCGTCGGCGGTCTGCCGACCCCGGAGGAGATGGCCGAGCACTACGGCAAGTTCTCCGGTCGCGACCTGAGCAATGTCACCTGGTACACCGTGCTCGCCTGCTTCAAACTGGGAATTGTGTTGGAGGGCACACATGCTCGCGCATTCGCGGGGAAGGCGCCCAAGCAGGTCGGTGACTTCCTGCATGCCATCACACTCGAACTCTTCGAGCGGGCGCATCGTCTGATGCAGTGATCAGGTCTGTCGGGATCTTGCCGGTAGCTGGCTGAATATCTATCGCTGAAGATATTCGGCCAATCTAGGGTGTCCGCATGCCAATCGTTCCCGATGCCAAGAACTGGACCTGGGTCCTCGAACGCTCCTGTCCCGAATGCGGATTCGACCCGGAGTCGATCACTTACGCGGCGGTGCCCGCGCTGGCCCGCGAATACGCGAGCCGTTTGTCGGCAACGCTCGGGCGTCCCGACGCCGCCGCTCGCCCCGACGACTCGACCTGGTCGGCGCTCGAATATGCCGCCCATGTCCGCGATGTCTGCCGAATCTTCACCTATCGTGCGGCTGTCACGGCCCGCACCGAGGCGGTGGATCCGAAGGTTCCCGGGTTCGGCGCGAAAGGCGTCGAGGCCGACGACGGTGTCCCGGTGTTCTCGAACTGGGATCAGGATGTCACTGCCATCGCCGATCGATACGGCGAGCAGGATCCGCGCAAGGTCGCCGCGGAGCTGACCGATGCGGCCGAGGCCGTCGCGCGCGCCTTCGAATCGGTTCCCGAAGCCGCCCTCGGCAACCAGGCCCGGCGCAGCGACGGCTGGGTGTTCACGGTCGAATCCCTGGCCTTCTACTTTCTGCACGACGTCATCCACCATGTGTACGACGTGCGTGGCTGAAGTCGGGCAATATCGGAGCAGGACGGGTTCGCGGCCGGGGAGAACTGGAACTCGTTCGGGGGTCCTGTCAATCCGTGTCGACGAATTTTCAACCGAGTACTAGAACGCGTTCCAGTTTTCTCGTAGTGTGGGTGCAGTCACATAGAAGCCCGTGCGTGCGAGAGGTCGACAGGAATGAAGACGAAAGGCGCGATCCTGTGGGGGATCGAGCAGCCGTGGTCGGTCGAGGAGATCGAGGTCGGTGATCCGGTAGCCGGTGAGGTTCAGATCCGGATGGAAACCGCCGGCATGTGCCACTCGGACCACCACATCGTGACCGGTGCGACGCCGATGCCCTCCTTCCCGGTCATGGGCGGCCACGAGGGCGCGGGCGTGATCACCAAGCTCGGACCGAACTGCCCCGCGGATCTGCAGGTCGGCGACCACGTGATCCTGTCGTTCATCCCGGCCTGCGGTCGCTGTCCGGCGTGTGTGAGCGGCAATATGGCGCTGTGCGATCTGGGCGCGGGTCTGCTGATGGGTCAGGCCATCAGCGATGGCACCTACCGCATCCAGGCGCGCGGTGAGAATGTCATCCCGATGTGCCTGCTCGGCACCTTCGCGCCGTATATGACGGTGCACCACACCTCGGTGGTCAAGATCGACCCGAGCATTCCGTTCGAGGTCGCCTGCCTCGTCGGCTGCGGCGTCCCCACCGGCTTCGGTTCCTCCACCCACGTCGCCAAGGTCGAGCCCGGCGAGACCGTGGTGATCGCAGGCATCGGCGGCGTCGGTATGAGCGCGCTGCAGGGCGCGGTGCTCTCCGGCGCGTCCAAAGTCGTTGCCATCGACCCGAACCCGTGGAAGCGCGAGCAGGCGGAGAAGTTCGGCGCGACACACGCCTACGAGAGCATGGCCGCCGCCATCATGCCGCTGATCGAGGCCACCGAGGGCCGGATGGCGCAGAAGGTCATCCTGACCATGGGGGAGATGCACGGCGAATACATAGAAGAGGGCCTCATCCTCACCGCCAAGGCGGGCACCCTGGTCGTCACGTCCATGGGCCGCATGGACGAGAGTGACGTCAAGCTGAACAGCTTCCTGCTGTCCATGCTGCAGAAGACCGTCAAGGGCTGCATCTTCGGCGGCGGCAACGCCCGCCAGGACGCCCCGCACCTGCTCTCGCTGTACAAGTCGGGCCAACTGAACCTCGACGACATGGTGACCCGCCAGTACTCCCTGGAGCAGATCAACGAGGGTTACCAGGACATGCTGGACGGCAAGAACATTCGCGGCATCATCAAGTACACCGAAGCCGACTGGTAAACCGCCGGGTCACCGCTCGGTAAGCTCGGTCGCGATTGCGGAACCGGCTTGCCGAGCGGAGATTTCGGTTGAACGGGGCAGCGCAGTAGTGCCGCGCGCAGGTTGCGGCTGCGTCCGCTCAGTTGATGGCGCGCGCGGCGCGGCGGCGGTACCGACCGTCCCGTGCGGGCGGTGCGGGAACGTCCGGAACGCACGTCTCGTACGCTGAATTCGTGCGGGCATTCGAGCAGATCAAGGACTGGCCGGTTCGGCATGCGGCGGTGGGTGTCGTCACCCGGGATGGAGCGCGGACGGCGGGTGATGCCGAGCGGGTCTTCCCACTCGCCTCGGTGACCAAGCCGCTGGTCGCCTATGCGGTGCTCGTCGCGGTGGAGGAAGGCGCGATCGAACTCGATCAGCCCGCCGGCCCGCCGGGAGCTACCGCCCGGCATCTGCTCGCACATACTTCCGGCATCGCCTTCGATACCACCGAGGTGATCGCCGCGCCGGGTACGCGCCGCATCTACTCCAGCGCCGGATTCGAAATCCTCGCGGCCTTCGTCACGGAGCAGACCGGCATCGCCTTCCCGGAGTACTTGCGCGAGGCCGTATTCGAGCCACTCGGTATGACGGCCTCGGTGCTGGCCGGTCCGGCCGGGCATGCGGCCCGGTCCACCGCAGCCGATTTGGTGCGCTTCGGTGCCGAACTGCTGGACCCCCAGCTGATTTCGGTGCAGACCCACGCCGCGGCGACCACGGTCGCGTTCCCTGGACTCAACGGTGTGCTGCCGGGTTACGGATCGCAGCGTCCCAACGATTGGGGACTCGGATTCGAGATTCGCGACGCGAAATCACCGCACTGGACCGGCGGATCGAATTCCGCAGGTACCTATGGCCATTTCGGGCAGTCTGGCACATTTCTCTGGGTCGATCCCGAATTAGGGGTGGCGAGTATCGCTTTGAGCGACGAGAATTTCGGCGACTGGGCGCGGGAGGCATGGCCCGTCTTTTCCGATGCGGTGATCGCCGAGGTGATCCTCGCCCGGAACTCGGTTGCGAAGTAGAAGTAACGGGTCGGAACACGCCTCCGAAGTAACATGTGTAACTCGGGGCACTCCAGTACACTCGGGCAACGCCAGTACGACGGATCGTTGGGGAAGACGTTTCTCGTCGAAGCTGGAGGTGTCAGTGGTGCGCGCATCGAGTCAGTTCGCCGACGCGACGGCGGGTGTGGTCTATATCCACTCATCGCCGGCCGCGCTGTGCCCACATATCGAATGGGCACTCACCTCGGCCCTCGGCTCACCCGCGAAATTGCGCTGGACCGCCCAACCCGCTGACGGTCAGCTCCGCGCGACCACCGACTGGATCGGTCCGGTCGGTACAGCATCGCGAATTGCCCAATCCTTGCGGTCGTGGCCCGTGCTGCGCTTCGAGGTCACCGAGGACCCCAGCGACGGTGTCGACGGCACGCGCTACAGCTTCGTGCCGACCCTGGGCCTCTGGCACGGCTCCACTTCCGCCAACGGCGATGTCACCATCGGCGAAATGCGCCTGCGCGCCATGCTGCGGGCCAACCGCGAACTCGGCAACTACACCGGCTACGACCTGGATACCGAACTCGACCGCGCCCTCGGCACCGCCTGGGACGAAGATCTCGAGATCTACCGCTGCGGCACCGAATCCGGCGCCGAGGTGACCTGGCTGCGCCGCGACGTCGGCTGAGCGGCCAGCGGCCGCGGTCCGCGCGTGCGGCGATGGCGAGGTGTGGTTCAGTCGATCAGGTGCTGGCCGAGGGCATGGGGTGTAGTTGAGGTTGGCCATCTGTTCGCGGCCGGTTTCCGGATCGAGTCCGACGATATGGACGTCGGACCGATGTCGCGCGAGAACTACTCACGCCTGCGCGCCGCGGCGATCGCGGCGTAAGAATGCGCGGTGCGGGGAGATCAGGCGGCGAACAGGCCGACCAGGGTGCCACTGGCGACGACGTGGTCCGTGATGGCGGATCGGACCACGTCGGCTGTGGTGTCCGGGGTGAATCCGGGCGATCGGTCCAGCGCGTAGAGGCGGAAGAAGTATCGGTGCGGTTCGTCGCCGACCGGCGGCCGCGGACCGCTCCAGCCGATTTCCCCGAAGTCATTGGGACCCGCGACCGCCCTGGGCGGTGGCGCCTCCGCCTGGATACCGGTCGTGGTCGGCGCGATGCCGGTCAGCAGCCAGTGGGTGAACGGTCGGCCGGGTGCGTCCTCGTCCTCGCAGAGCAGGACGAGTTCCGCGGCGTTGGCGGGGATACCACTCCACTCCAGGGGCGGGGCCATATTGCCGCCGTCGTAGGAGTAGCGGTCCGGAATTGTCGCGTGGTCGGAGAACGCGGCACTGTGCAGTTCCGCGCGTACCGGCGTCCGTTGCACGGCGTTGTGGTGGCTGGTGTTCGGCATCATTTTCCTCCGGTCGACGGGCTTTGCTGGTGCGAAGCCGCCCGGAGTCCGAGGTCCGCGCTGTTCCCTCGTACTCGCCGAGCAGCGTCACTCTGCGGATTGCCACTGGACCGTCCGCTAAACCGTGGCCCGAGATCTGCGATGCCGATCAGCGCATGGAGGTCGAACACCACAATCCGCCGCGGCGGACCATGAAACCGCGACGCCGACCGAGGTCCGGATTCGGTTCCTGCTGAATATAACTATCGACACCACGTCCGGCGCTTCTTAGTATGCGTCGTTGTGACCACCAGCGACGAGACCCAGACCGACCCGAGCGCCGACTGGAGCTTCGAGACCAAGCAGATCCACGTCGGACAGGCGCCGGACGGCACCACCAATGCCCGCGCCCTGCCGATCTACCAGACCACCTCCTACACCTTCCGGGATACCGCGCACGCGGCGGCGCTGTTCGGTCTCGCCGAACCGGGCAATATCTACACCCGCATCATGAATCCGACCCAGGATGCTGTTGAACAGCGCATTGCGGCGTTGGAGGGCGGTGTCGCGGCGCTGCTGCTGGCCTCCGGGCAGGCCGCGGAGACCATCGCGATCCTGAATATCGCCGGTGCGGGCGATCACATCGTGTCCAGTCCGCGGCTATACGGCGGCACCTACAACCTGTTCCGCTACTCGCTGCCGAAGCTGGGCATCGAGGTCAGCTTCGTCGACGATCCGGATGACCTGGACCAGTGGCGCGCGGCGATCCGGCCGAATACCAAGGCGCTGTTCGGCGAAACGGTCTCCAATCCGCAGAACCACATCTTCGATATCCCCGGCATTGCCGAAATCGCCCATGCCGCAGGCGTTCCGCTGATCGTCGACAACACCGTCGCGACGCCGTATCTGATCCAGCCGCTCGCCCACGGCGCCGATATCGTGGTGCATTCGGCGACAAAGTATTTGGGCGGCCACGGTACGGCCATCGCGGGTGTGATCGTCGACGGCGGCACCTTCGATTGGACCGGTGGCCGCTTCCCTGGCTTCACCACACCGGACCCGAGCTACCACGGTGTGGTGTACGCCGACCTCGGCGCTCCCGCCTACGCCCTCAAGGCCAGGGTGCAACTGCTGCGCGATCTCGGCTCGGCCGTCTCGCCGTTCAATGCTTTCCTGATCAGCCAGGGGCTGGAAACGCTGAGTCTGCGGATCGAACGGCATGTGCAGAATGCCCAGGCGGTGGCGGATTTCCTCACGGCGCGTCCGGAGGTGACCGGGGTGTCCTACGCCGGGCTGCCGTCCTCCCCGTGGTACGAGCGCGGCCGCACCCTCGCACCCAAGGGCGTCGGCGCGGTGATCGGCTTCGAATTGGCCGGTGGGGTCGATGCGGGTAAGCGTTTCGTCGAGGCGCTCACACTGCACAGCCACGTCGCCAATATCGGCGATGTGCGTTCGCTGGTGATCCATCCGGCCTCGACCACCCATTCCCAGCTGACTCCCGAGGAGCAGCTGGCGGCGGGTGTCACCCCGGGCTTGGTCCGCCTCGCGGTCGGCATCGAGGGCATCGACGATATCCTCGCCGATCTCCGCGTCGGATTCGCGGCCGTGCAGTAATTCGGCGTACCCGGATTACCCACTGCCAGTCGTGCTGCCGGGGTCGCATTGCGCGGCCTCGGCCGCAGTTTCGGCGCCCGTACCGTCCTGCGCGATATCGAATGGGAGATCGCGCCGTGTGCGGTGATCGCGCTGGTCGGACCGTCTGGCAGTGGGAAGTCGACACTGCTGCGGGTCAGGCAGAAGGCACGTAAACCTTTCAGCCGACGCTGCGGGCGAAGTCGATCAGCGCGGCGCTGACTTCGGCGGCGCGTTGCCGTTGAATCCAGTGTCGCGCCCGTCCACGACGATAGAAGCCCGCAGGTCGGACATGATGGCCGCCACCTCGGTCGGCTTCGATCGCCTGTGCCCGGAGAGACGCGAAGTACATCATGCGCGGATCCGTAATGCCCAACTCGCGGGCAGGCGTCTGGCCGTGCGGGGTGAAGTCGATCATCCCGTGGATCGGCGCCCGGAACGCGAGATGGGCACTACGCTGGGTGACGGCGGTCAATGCTCCGGTATCTGCTTGTGGCCGCGCATCATTCGGATCAATTCTCGAAGTACCGGCGCGGATTGCGCACCAGAATCGCCTCGATATCGTCCTCGGTGAGTCCGCCCGCCATGAGTGCCGGAATCACATCCTCGCTGATGTGGCGGTAGTTCCACTGCGGTACGGCCTGAGCCTTGGCAACGGGGTCCATCCAGTCGATGTGGCAGGAGGCATCATGGGCGATAACGATCTTGTCCAGGTACCCGCGCCGCACCAGTTCGACAATGGTGTTGACCCGATCCTCGAACGGCAGCAGGACGTTGAGCCCGAATCGATCCATGCCGAGCAGTGATCCCGCGTCGGCGAGTTCGATGAGATAGTCGATATCGGTGGTGTCGCCGGAGTGGCCGATCACCACTCGGCTCAGGTCGGCGCCCTCCTCGGCCAGCACCCGCTGCGCCACCAGCCCGGATCGGGTGTGCGGGTTGGTATGCACGGTGATCGGCGCACCTGTTTGCGCCGATGCCTGCCCGACCGCACGCATGACCCGCTCGACGCCGGGTGTCAGCCCGGGTGCCTCGATGGCGCACTTGAGGAATCCGGCGCGCACGCCGGTATCCGCGATGCCCTCGGTGAGGTCCTTGACGAACATTTCCACCATGGGTTCGGGCCGGTCGAACAGCAAACCCGGGCCGGTGTAATGGAATTGGAAGGGCAGATCATTGTAGGTGTAGATTCCGGTCGCGACGATGATCCGCAAATCCGTTCTGGCCGCGATCTTCTCGATGCGCGGCAGATAGCGGCCGAGCCCGAGCACGGTCGGATCGAGGATGGTGTCGATGCCGAGGGTTTTCAACTCGTTGAGTTGTTCGACGGCGTCGTCGACACGGGCGTCCTCGTCCCAGTCGGCGTAGTTCTGCCGGTATTCCTCGCCGAGTACGAAGACGTGCTCGTGCACCAGGACGCGGCCGAGTTCGGCGGAGTCGACGGTTCCGGTCGCGGTGGGGATGACGGTCATCGTGTTGCCTTTTCTGTGAAGAGGTTCGGATCGAGAGCGCGCTCGAGGATTTTGCCGGTGGCGCCCTTGGGGAGTTGGTCGGTGAAGGCGAAGCGATGCGGCACCTTGTATGCGGAAAGTCGCTCCTTGGCCCAGGTTCGCAGATCCGCCGGATCGAGTTCGACGCCCAGATACGCGACGACGAATTCACCGACGGTGGGCGCGACCAGCAGTACCCGATCGCCGGCGGCGATACCGGATTCGCGCAGCATGCCACCGTAAGCAGCACTGCGGCTGGCCAATTCGCCGTAGCTGACCTGTGCGTCCGTGGTGAGCAGCGCGATGGCTTCGGGGCGTTCGGTGGCGTGCTGCCAGCAGCGGTCGGCGACATTGGTCCGCTGATCCGATGCGGTCGAGGAAGCCGGATTCGCAGGCATGGCTTGCTCCAGATACACGAGTGGGCGAGAACCGATGTGACCGATGACACGTCAGCGGATCGGAACGCTACGTGAATTCGGCGTCATGTTCAACCGATGTGGTGCCGATCCCGGTTGATCCCGGCGTCGTGCGGTCATGGGGGCCGCATCCGCTGTTACGATCCACCACGTCAGCGAGCCGGACGACAGCGAGTGAGGCAGTGAACGCCGAGGAAGCCACCGAGGATCAGTCCGGTCGGATGCGTCCGCGGAGTAAGCGTGGCATGCGCACCAGGTCCGCGCTGGTGACCGCGGCGCGCGAGGTATTCGAACGCGATGGCTTCCTCGATGCCAGGATCAGCGATATCTCCAAGGCTGCCGGGGTCGCCTCGGGATCGTTCTACACCTACTTCGACAGCAAGGAAGAGATCTTCGCCGCGGTCGTCGAGCAGGTACGCGAGGAAATGCTGCACCCGCACATCCGGGAGCGGGTCGGCATCGATGACCCGCGCGAGCTGATCGCGGCCGCCAATCGCGAGTATCTGCTCTCCTATCGGCGCAATGCGCGGCTGATGGCTGTGCTGGAGCAGGTTTCGAAGATCGATGAGAAGTTCCGGGTGCTGCGCTTCGAGCGCGCCGTGGCATTCGTCGATCGCAATGCCGAGATGATCCGGAATCTGCAGGAACGGGGTCTGGTCGACGCCGAGTTGGATCCCGACGTCACGTCGCTGGCATTGTCGAGCATGGTGAGCCGGATGGCCTACTTCGTCTTCGTCGAGGGGCGGAAGGTCTCCTTCGAGAAGCTGGTGAAAACGCTGAATCAGTTGTGGTTCAACGCTCTTCAGCTGAAGCAAGCCGACTGAGCGAGCGCTGGCCAGGTGGCCGACGCCGCACCACTGTCATTCGTGTGACCCGTATCACCTAGCGTGCGGCAACTTCTGAACTTGACGTCGGAATCAAGTTCGGTGAGTCTGGGGCACGCAGGTCGGGCATCAGGAAAGGCATACGTAATGGGTCGTTTCGACGGAAAAACGGCGATTGTCACCGGAGCCAGCCGCGGTATCGGGCTTGCCATCGCGCAGCGGATGGTGGCCGAGGGCGCGCGGGTCTGTGTGACCGCCCGCAATAAGGACGCGCTGGACGCGGTGGTCGCCGAACTCGGCGGACCCGAGCGCGCCGTCGCCGTCGCGGGACGAGCCGATGACGTCGACCATCAGATCGAGGCCATCGAGCGCACGCTGGAGACCTTCGGTTCGGTCGACTACCTGGTCAACAATGCCGGAATCAACCCGGTATATGGGCCGATGGTCGAACTGGACCTGGCGGCCGCCCGTAAAATCTTCGAGGTGAACTGCCTGGCCGCAATCTCCTGGGTACAGCAGGCGCACAAGGCGTGGCTGGGTGAGCACGGTGGCTCGGTGGTCAATATCGCCTCGGTGGCCGGCATCAAGCCCGCGCCCGGCATCGGGTTCTACGGTGCCACCAAGGCGATGCTGGTGCACATCACCCAGGAACTGGCGGTCGAACTCGGCCCATCGATCAGGGTGAACGCGATCGCGCCCGCCGTGGTCAAGACCCGATTCGCCACCGCACTCTACGACGGTCGCGAGGACCAGGTCGCCCAGGCGTATCCACTCGAGCGTCTCGGCGTGCCCGAGGACATCAGTAGTGTTGCCGCCTTCCTGCTCTCCGATGACGCGGCCTGGTTGACCGGCCAGCTGATCGTCGTAGACGGTGGCGTCACCCTCACCGGGGGCTTGGCGTGAAGGCTTGGCGGGTAACCGAATTGGGCGAACCGGCGCAGGTACTGCGGCTGGTCGAACTGGCGGAGCCCGAACCCGGTCCGGGCCAGGTGGTGGTGCGGACCCGCGCCGCGGCGGCGAACTTCCCAGATGTGTTGATGTGCCGGGGCGAGTACCAGATCAAGCCGGAACTCCCGTTCACTCCCGGCGTGGAACTGTGCGGTGAGGTGGTCGCGGTCGGTGCCGACGTCGACGGCATCGCGATCGGTGACCGGGTGCTCGGCGGTGCGGCGCTGCCCTCGGGTGGGTTCGCGGAACTGGCGGTCATGGACGCCGCCGATGTCTTTCCCGCGCCCGTGTCGCTCGACGATGCCGAGGCGGCCGCCTTCTTCATCGGCTACCAGACGGGCTGGTTCGGACTGCATCGGCGCGCCGGTCTACGGGCGGGGGAGACGCTGCTGGTCCATGCGGCTGCCGGTGGTGTCGGCAGTGCGGCTGTGCAATTGGGTAAGGCGGCCGGGGCCACGGTGATCGGTGTGGTCGGCAATGCGGCCAAGGCCGAGGTCGCGCGGGCGCTCGGCGCCGACATCGTGGTGGACCGCAGCGCGGCGGATTTCGTCTCGGTTGTGCGGGAGGCCACCGACGGCCGCGGCGCGGACGTGGTGTACGACCCGGTCGGCGGTGCGGTGTATCAGCGATCCACCAAGTGCATCGCCTTCGAAGGGCGCATCGTTGTCGTCGGTTTCGCGGGCGGGCAGATCCAGTCCGCCGCACTGAATCACGCACTGGTGAAGAACTATTCGATCCTCGGTCTGCACTGGGGCCTGTACCGCGACAAGGATCCGCAGGCGGTACACGACTGCCATCTGGAGTTGACCGGACTGACCGAGCAGGGTTCGGTGAAACCCCTGATCGGCGAGCGGCTGCCACTGGATGACGTGGCCGCCGGACTGCAGCGTCTTGCCGACGGTAACACCGTCGGTCGTGTGGTTTTCGAACCATGAACGGTGCCAATCGAATTCGACAAGGAGAACCGTAATGAGCAGTGAAACAACCCGTACCGCCATCGTGACCGGTGCCGCGCGCGGTATCGGTGCGGCCGTCGCCAAACGGTTGGCGGCGGACGGATTCACGGTCGCCGTGCTGGATCTCGACGAGCAGGCCTGCAAAACCGTTGTCGCCGAGATCGAATCGGCCGGTGGCCGGGCACTTGCGGTGGGCGCGAACGTCGCCGATGAACAGGCTGTCGTCGCGGCGGTCGAGCGGGTCGCCGCCGAACTCGGCGCGCCGACCGTCCTGGTGAACAATGCGGGCATCATCCGCGACAACATGCTGTACAAGATGACCGTCGACGACTGGGACGCGGTCATGGGTGTGCACCTGCGCGGATCCTTCCTGATGAGCCGCGCGGCGCAGAAGTACATGACCGAGGCCGGGTGGGGTCGCATCATCAATCTCTCCAGCACTTCGGCACTCGGCAATCGCGGTCAGGCCAACTACGCCGCGGCCAAGGCCGGATTGCAGGGATTCACCAAGACGCTCGCGATCGAACTCGGCAAATTCGGCGTGACCGTGAATGCCATCGCGCCGGGCTTCATCGCAACCGAGATGACCGCCGCCACCGCCGAGCGCATGGGTGTTTCGTTCGAGGAGTTCAGCAAGACCCTGGTGGCACAGATTCCGGTGGGCCGCGTCGGCAAGCCCGAGGATATCGCGCACACGGTGTCGTTCTTCGTCAGCGAGGGCGCGTCGTATGTCACTGGCCAGGTGCTCTACGTCGCCGGTGCACCGACGGTCTGAGGCGCGAATATGAAGGTATTCAATGGAATCGGCGAACTCGAGCAGGCCGTCGGCACCCATCTCGGCTACAGCGAATGGCACACCGTCACCCAGGAGCAGATCGATCTGTTCGCCGAGGCGACCGGTGACCGTCAATGGATTCACGTCGATCCGGAGCGGGCCGCGCAGGGACCGTTCGGCACCACCATCGCCCACGGCTATCTGACCCTGTCGCTGGTGCCGATGCTGGTCTGGCAGGTATATCGCGTCGACGGGCTGAAGATGGGAATCAACTACGGCAGCAACAAGGTTCGCTTCCCGTCGCCGGTGCCATCCGGTAGTCGCGTGCGGGCGGGCGTGGAACTGGTGCAGCTCGAGCCGATCACAGCGGGGGTCCAGGTGACGGCTCGGGTGACCATCGAACGCGAGGGCGGCGACAAGCCCGCCTGTATTGCCGAAGCGCTATCGGTGCTCGTGCCCTGATAGAAGTGTGACCGCCGGACATCCGGTGTCCGGCGGTCACTTCGTTCCAGCGAATATGCGAAACGGCCTGTCTCCCCCGCGATATCGCCGGGGAGACAGGCCGCTTCGTCTCAGAAACCGGCTTCGGCGGCGATTCGATCGGCGGTCTGGGCGAGTCCGTCGACCAGACCGGTGGTCGGAATGCCCGCGGCCGCACGGTTGCGGGGGTCGTCGAGGGTGCGGCGGAACACACCCTCGGCAATGATCGCGAGTTTCCAGAGGCCGAGCGCATGCCAGAAGCCGACTGCCCGCCGATCTCGTCCGGTGATCGCGAGATACTCCTCGACCAGTTCGGCGCGGGACGGAAAACCCGGGAGCATGCACATTTCCGTGCCCGGAATGGCCGCTTCGCCGGGCATCGGCCAGTAGGCCAGCAGACTGCCGATATCGGCCAGCGGATCGCCGAGGGTGCACAGCTCCCAGTCGAGTACGGCCGCGATCGCACCGGTCTCCGGTGTGGTGATCACATTGCGAAGGTTGTAATCGCCATGCACGAGCGCGAGTTCGCGCTGTTCGGGAACGGCGGCCCGGAGCCGTTCGGTGAGGCGGTCCACCAGCGGCAGATCTCGGGTTCTCGACTTCTCCCACTGTGCCGACCACCGTTTGAGCTGTCGCTCCGCATACGGTTTGTGACTGGCGAGGTCGGTCAACCCGGTGGCTTGCAGGTCGACGGCGTGGATCTGGGCCAGCGTCCGCACCAGTGACAGCCCGGCGCTGCGGCGCAGGTCTGCGCTGAGTCCTTCGGCGGTCTCGACTCCGTCGATGACCAGTCCGTCGACGAATTCCATGAGCACGAGCGCGATATCGCCCTCGTGCCGGACATCGTGGACGCGCGGTACCGGGACATCTGTGGGCGCCAGGGCCGAGATGACCCGAGCCTCCCGCGCCACATCGTGCGCGGACGCCAGCAGGTGGCCGAGCGGCGGACGCCGCAGTACCCAACGCCGTCCGTCCGCATCGGTGATCAGGAAGGTCAGATTGGACTGGCCGATCCCCACCCGCTCGGCCCGCACCGGCGCGGTACACGCCGAACCGAGCGAGGACACCCAGCCCGCGAACGCGGCCGCATCGATATCGAAGCCGGTCGCGTCCGAGGTGGGTTGAATGAGCCCGTTACTTGTCTGCATTCGTTCCGGTCCGTCCTACGCCCCGCCGCCGGCGCTGGCTCTGAACTTACCGAGTTCGGCGCGCGCGATGGCGCGTTTGTGCACTTCGTCCGGTCCGTCGGCCAGGCGCAATGTGCGTAGGTGCGCGTACATGCTGGCGAGCGGGAAGTCGTCGGTGACACCGGCGCCGCCGTGCACCTGGATCGCCCGGTCCACGATCCGCAGCGCGACATCCGGTGCGGCGATCTTGATCGCCGCGATCTCGATCTGGGCCGCCTTATTGCCGACGGTATCCATCATCCAGGCGGCCTTGAGCGTCAGCAGCCGCGCCTGCTCGATCTCGATGCGGGCTTCGGCGATCCAATCCTGGATATTGGCGCGCTCACTCAGCTTCTGTCCGAAGGTGATTCGCGATTCGGCGCGGGCGACCATCAGCTCCAACGCGCGTTCGGCCATACCGATGGCGCGCATGCAGTGGTGGATGCGGCCCGGACCGAGCCGGGCCTGGCTGATGGCGAAACCCTCACCCTCGCCCTTCAATACATCGGTGACCGGGACCCGGACATCGGTGAAATCGATCTCGGCGTGGCCCTCGCGGTCGGCGTAGCCGAAGACCGGCAGATTACGCATGACCGTGACACCGGGTGCGTCGATGGGCACGACCATCATCGACTGCTGCCGGTGCTTGGGTGCGTCCGGATCGGTCTTGCCCATGACGATGAGCACTTTGCAGTTCTTGTGTAATGCGTTGGACGCGAACCACTTGCGGCCGTTGAGCACGTAGTGGTCGCCGTCGCGTGCCATGCGCAGCTGAATATTGGTGGCGTCCGAGCTGGCGACGGCAGGCTCGGTCATGGCGAAGGCGGAGCGGATGGTGCCCTGCAGCAGCGGTTCCAGCCAGCGCTCCTTGTGCTCCTGGGTGCCGAAGAGGGTGAGTACCTCCATATTGCCGGTGTCGGGTGCCGAACAGTTGCACGCCTCCGGCGCCAGATGCGCGCTGCGGCCCATGATCTCGGCCAGCGGGGCATATTCCAGGTTGGTCAGGCCCGGACCCCATTCGGGATGCGGATGGAAGAGGTTCCAGAGGCCGCGGCCGCGTGCCTCGGCTTTGAGGTCCTCGACGATCTGCGGATGGTGGTGCGGATCGCCGGCGGCCGCCATCTGCTTCTCGTACTCCGACTCGGCCGGGTACACGCATTCGTCCATGAAGGCGCGCAGATCGTGTTGGTACTGCTGGGTGCGCTCGGACGTGGTGAACAGGTCCATCGAGGCTCCGATCGTCGGTGCGAGCTGTCGAAAGCGACTGCGCCGCACAGTGGGTGTATCAGCTGGGGGTTAGTGCGGGCCACAATCGGGCCGCCGTCGATGCGGCGTCGCGGTGCACGATGCCGCCGAGTCCGAGGAGTTCGGCCGCGGTGATGTTCTGCTCGAGGTCGTCGATCATGACGGTCTGCTCGGGTGTGACGCCGAGTCGTTCGCAGCCGATGAGGTAGGCCTGTCGGGATGGCTTGCGGATACCTATCTCCGCGGAGATGGTCACCGCGTCGAACATGGCGGGCAGGTCGAAGCCCGCGTAGCAGTCGTCGCCGAGCGAATTCGACAGCAGCCCCACGCGATGGCCCGCCGCGCGGACCTGCGCGACGAGTTCGATCATTTCCGGGTCGGGATGCAGTCGGGACTGGATGCGATCGATAAGGCCCTCATCGGCAATATCGACCCCATGCGCGCGCAGCCGCCGCGCGAACCCGGCCTCGAACTCGCGCTGACCGATGCGCCCCTCTTCGTGATCCACCAGCAGCGTGCTGCTTTCCGGATCGCGGGTGAGTAGTCGCAGCGGTAGCCGGGGGTCGCCCAGTTCCGCGCCGAACTCGGCGAAGGCGGCGAGTACGGCGGTGGTGAGCACCCCGCCGAAATCGAACAGCACCGCGCTGCGTCCACTCATCACAGGCCCGCTCATGACAGCGACCTCCGGTAACGCTGCATGCCCCCGATCCACCGGTCGTGATCGGAGACCTTGCGGTGCAGGAATTCTCGGACCTCCTCATGCGGTAGCACGAGGAAACGTTCGGCTTCGATGGCCTCGAGCACCCGATCGGCCACGTCGAGGGGAGCCAGCACCGCTCCGGCTCCGGTGACAGCCCGGGTGGCCAGGTCACCGTCGGGTCCGCCGTCTGTGCCGAGTCCGGTGAGTAGAGCGGTATCGACACCCATCGGGCACAGGCAGCTGACCCGTACGCCGCGGTCTCCATAGGTTACCGCCAGCCATTCGGCGAACCCGACGGCCGCGTGCTTGGAGACGGTGTAGGTGGCCGAACCGATCTGGGTGAGTAGTCCCGCCGCCGACGCGGTGCTCACGAAATAGCCACTGCCGCGCTCCAGCCAGCCCGGGACGAGCAGCCGCGCCGCGCGCACGTGGGCCAGGGCGTTGACCTCCAGTGCTTGCTCCCATTGCGCGTCGGTGGCGTCCAGGCCGGGCCCGCCGCCGACACCGGCGTTCGCGAAGAACATATCGACGGGGCCGAATTCGGTTGTGGCCGTGTCGATGAGCTCGCGGAGATCGGATTCGGACGCGGCGTCCCCGGCCTGTCCGGACACCGCGCCGGGAAATGCTTGGGCCAGTTGGCGCGTCGTTGCCGCGAGCCGGTCCGCGTCGCGGTCGGTAATCAGAACCCGGGCTTCGTGCTCGAGCAGGCGTTGCGCGATGGCCGCACCGATGCCGCCCGCGGCGCCGGTGACAATCGCGACCGCGTTCTCGACCCGCATCAGTTCGCCTCGGCATTCAGCCGAACCAGCATCTTGCCGGCATTGGCCCCGCGCAGCAGGCCGAGGAAGGCATCGACGGCGGTGTCGATACCCGTCAGCACCGTGGTGGGGACACGCAGACTGCCGTCGCGCACCCAATCCGCCGCGAGCGCCCCGTATTCCGATGCGAGGTCGCTGTGATCGGTGACGATGAAGCCGCGCAACGACAGTCGGCGAACCACCGCCAGCGCCAGATTCCTCGGGCCGGGCGGCGGGGTTGCAGCGTTGTACTGAGCGACGGCTCCACACAGGGCGATTCGGCCGAAGTCGCGCATCGAGCCGATCGCGGCTTGCAAATGGTCGCCGCCGACATTGTCGAAGTAGACGTCGATGCCGTCCGGGGCCGCCTCGCGCAACCGTTTCGCCAGACTGCCCGCCCGGTAATCGATCGCGGCGTCGTAGCCGAATTCCTCGACCAGCCGCCGTGCCTTCTCCGGACCGCCCGCCGACCCGATGATTCTGGCCGCGCCGAAGTGCCTGGCCACCCGGCAGGCGGCGAGACCGACGGCGCCCGCCGCACCCGAGATGAATACGACATCACCCGGACGGACCGGTGCGATTTCCTTCAGCCCCACATACGCGGTCAGTCCGGGGATGCCGAGCGGGCCGAGGTAGGCCTCGGCCGGGGCCAGCCCCGTATCGACCACTCGCACCTGCTTCGCCGCCAGCAGCGCGTACTCCCGCCAGCCGAGGTCGTGCAGCACGGTCGCGCCGACTTCGATTCCCGATACGCCCGAGGCGACGACGGTACCGACCGCACCGCCATCCATGGGAGCATCGAGCCGGAACGGTGGAATGTAGGACTTCACGTCGTTCATGCGATTGCGCATATAGGGATCGACGGACATCCAGTCGTTGCGGACCAGCAACTGCCCGCTGCCGGGATCGGGGACATCCGTGGTCACCATCCGGAAATCGGATGGTGCGGGTTCGCCGGTGGGTCGGGCCACCAGGTGTACCTCTCGGCTCTTCACGACCAGAAACCTCCATGTTCATGCGTGACCGGGGCGTCCCCGATGGAGCGCCGGTTGCCGGATGGCTCAGAGGTTAGTTGAAGTTGACGTCGGATTCAATTGTTGGGTCGCACGGTTGTCTCGGCAATGAGACGCGGATAACAGCCGGGCGCGCTGATCCCGGCGCACCTGACCACGATCCGATTATGCGGGCTGTGCGGTGGCGGCGCGCGAGCTTCGGGCATTGATGGCGTCCACCTCGGGATTGGTCGAGGGTGATATCGCAGGCGCGCGGGATGCGGACGTATTCGGTGGGCTCTCGAAAGAGCGGTACCTGCGTGGACTTTCGCGGGTGGGAGGCAGCCAGGAACACCGGATCCCAGGGGGCGGAGGGTCCGGCTCTTCGACGTGGTCGAGCCGGCCCGCCAGCAGCTGCTGCGCCGGATGAACCATGCCCGGGCGCGACGCTAGCCCGGGTCGGGATACGCGCGGACCTGCGTCGGCTGATGCGCTCGCACCCCGAGCTGCGGCTCCTCGACCACGGTTTCCACGGCCATCGTGGAAACCGCGATGGCCGAACAGGTTTCGGCTGAAGGACGCCGTACGAACTACCGCGCGGCGGCCGCTGCCGCTGTGTGGACGTCGTCGGCGCGAGCCGTGTCCAACTGCGGGTACGTGGGGTACTCGATGCCCGAGATGTACTGGACCGTTCGCACTACCTGGCAGGAATAGCCGAATTCGTTGTCATACCAGAGGTAGAGGATCGCGGTGTCGCCGTCGACGATAGTGGCATTGGCATCGACGATGGATGCCGCACGCGATCCTATGAAATCGCTCGAGACGACATCGGTGGCCGCGGTGTAGTCGAGGTTGCGACTCAGCGGTCCGGACAGCGATACCTGGCGCAGGTACTCGAGCACTTCGCTCTTGGTGACCTCCCGCTCGAGCTGGAGATTCAGGATCGCGACCGAAACATCTGGGGTCGGAACGCGAATCGAGTTGCCGGTGATCTTGGCCTTGAAGTCCGGCATGGCCTTCGCGACCGCGGATGCGGCGCCGGTTTCGGTGAGCACGAGGTTGAACGGCGCAGACCGACCACGACGGTCGGCCTTGTGGAAGTTGTCCAGCAGGTTCTGGTCGTTGGTGAACGAATGCACCGTCTCCACATGACCGCGGACAATGCCGAACTGGTCATCCATTGCCTTGAGCGGCGGCACGATCGCATTGGTCGTACACGAAGCGCACGAGTAGATCTGTTCCGATAGATCCAGGCCGCGATTGTTGACGCCGTGCACGATATTCGGAACGTCGCCCTTGCCGGGCGCGGTGAGCACGACCTTCGCGATGCCGGGACGCAGGTGCTGCGACAGGCCGTGACGGTCACGCCACTTACCAGTGTTGTCGATCAGGATCGCCTCGTTGATCCCGAACTCGGTGTAGTCGATAGTCGTCGGATCGTCGCTGTAGATGAACTTGATGACGTTGCCGTTCGCAATGATCGTGTCGTTCGCGGCGTCGACCTTGATCGTTCCATTGAACTTCCCGTGCACCGAATCCCGCCGCAGCAGCGACGCCCGTTTGGCCAGATCACCCTCGCCACCCTTGCGTACGACCACGGCCCGCAGGGTCAGCCCGTTGCCGGATCCGACCTTCTCGATGAGCAGCCGAGCGACCAGACGACCGATCCGCCCGAAGCCGTACAACACCACATCCCTGGGCCCCTGCGGCTCGGCCTTGTTGCTATCGGTGACATCGGCCAGCACAGCGGCGGTGAACTCCGGAATCGACAGTCCGCGATCGTCGATGCGATAGGCCATCACCAACCGGCCGAGGTCGATCTTGCACACCCCCAGATCCAACTCGCCGAGCACTTCGAGGAACGGCAGCGTCTCCTCGACCGACAGCTCCTCACCCTCGATCTGCCGCGCGAACCGATGCGTCCGCAGAATACTGATCACCGATTTGTTCACCAGCGACCGGCTGTGCAGGAGGATGGTCACCCCCTTCTCGCGATACAGCCTGCCAATGATCGGAATCATCGCCTCCGCCGAAGCCTCGTGAGCGTTCCAGCGGTCAAGATGGTCGGTAGTCAACACAAGCCCCTCGGGGTTTCCTGGATCTGTAAGACGACCGATGCTAACCGGGGCGCGCTATCACACGGCCCGGCTCCCCCTCTGTGAGCTCGAGTCAAAGGCACGGAAACATTGGTGATGGCCTGCGGTGCGGGCGCACTGATGACCGGAATTGGAAAATCACGAGTGGCCGCAGAGGGCGAACTCCCGACCGTTGATGTGTCAGCGCACCGTATCGTCCAGCCAGTACCGACCCGTCCATCCTGTCCAGGTCAGGGGCCGTATCCCGTCCGGCCCGTATGTGCCTGTCCTGCCAAGCTCTCGGCAAAGATGGCGCCACGCTGCAAACACCGTCTCGCCTGCTGATGCGGATCCGCTGGTGAGCGGTCCCAGTGTTTCGCCGCTAAGCCCGGTAGGTGTCGCGGAACGCATCGCGCACCACGGCCGCATCCGGCGCGCCTCGGCCTTCGATGCCTGTGACTATCTCGGAGACACGCCAGTAGTGGGACGCAACCAGTCGGCCCGATGTGATGGCCGTGAGCGCTGCGCCGGCTGCCTCGTCCGGCTTGTCGACCGCGACGAGCGCCAGGCCCAAATCAAGATTCGCCATCGCGATTCGACGCGGCCGGACGGACGCAGCGCCGGCCAGATCGGCGAGAACGTGCCGAGCGTAGGACTCCGCCGCTGGATCACCGAGCCAGGCCAACGTCGTGGCCACGTAGGCATCCGACTTCGCGGGGTCGTACCGGAAATGGTGCTCCGGCCGGTCGGGCGTGCTCAGTACGGATACCTGCCGGGCGACCCTCCGCAGCGCGCTGTACGTGCCGTTGCTGTCCCCGAGCCGTGCCAGGGCGCGGCCCTCCTGGGCGGTGGCTTGGATGAACGCCGAACTGTCCGCTGGGGCAAGGGATTGCGCGGCCCGCGACAGCTCCGCCGCCGCTACGAATTCCCCGTTCGTCAGTTGCTGCCATGCTCGTGTTTCCAGGCACCATGCCGCGATCTCACGGTGTCTTGCTTCGTCCGCGAGCTTCCACACCAGATGTCCCCGTGCGGCTGCGGCGGAGGTTTCGCCCAGGTCGATATGGCATGTGCTGGCCAGCAGCGACAGCCAGCCGACCGTGACGAGCAATCGGCGGTGCTGCGTCAAAGTCTTCCGACTGTCCATCAGTCGACCGGCGTAGCCGAGATGCTGCCGTATGCGCATGAGCAGTTCGCCCGGCGGAGTCGTCGGGTAGCTCGCCGCCAGATCGTCCACGGCCAGTTCCAGGCGGTCCAAGGTGTCCCCACCCAGGTCCGATGCAGCGACTCGGTGGATCCATTCCGCCGCCGCTTGCTCACCATCGGCCGGTTCGATGAACAGGGCTGAGCCGATCCCCAGCGCATCGGCGTAGGCGTGGACATGTTCCGACCTGATCCGGCGCTGCCCGTTCTCCAGCATCCCGAGCAGAGCCTTGCTGTAGTGCGTGCGCGCGGCCAGAGCGGACAGGCTGAGTCCCGCCGCTTCACGCGCAGCACGCAGCCGCTCACCTGTGACGTTCTCCCCGTCCGGGTACATGAGTCAAACGGTAACCGTGCGTTGTCGTCCGAGGTAGACGGTTGTGGGCGACAAGGCGGTTATGGTCCAAATACGCACGCCTAGGGTCTATTTCAGCCCCGCCGCCATGCGCCGTGCAGTCTGTTCGGTTATCTCGTGAGGTCGGTGCTGATCGGCAGGGGAAGGACCACGGAACGTCGGACGTGACTGAAGATCACCGAGGTCCGCACGTGCACGATCTCCCGCCGCTGAGTGAGGCGGTCCAGGATGAAGGAGCTGAGCTGATCGTTGTCGGCTACCGCGATGTGCAGCAGGAAGTCGTCGCCGCCGGACATGACGAAGTAGGACAGCACTTCCGGCAGGTTCGCGACGAAGGCCTGGAACGACTCGATCACCGTGCGGTCGGGGGGACGCAACTGCACGGCCACCATCGCCTGGGTGCCGCGGCCGATTTTCCGCAGATCCACATCGGCGTGTTGGCCGCGCAGTATGCCGCGCTTGATCAGCCTGCGAATGCGTTCCAGGCAGGTGGACTGTGCCACGTGCAGGCGGGCGGCCAGTTCCTTGTTCGTCAGCCGGGAGTCTTCCTGCATGAGTGTCAGCAACGCCGTATCAAGTTCGTCCAGCGCCATCATCAGAATCTCGTTTCCGTGTAGAATTCGACATTTTTGACGAATAGCCGAACTTATCACGATGAGATGCGAAAACGCCCGCAGCGGCTGTTAATTTGGGCGCCGTGATCCTCCGCGCCGCTGAACTCGCCGCCGCCCCAGCGGAACCCGTGTGCCGGCGCGAGCGCGCTCTGGCGGTCGCGGCTGTCCTCGCGGCGGCGCTGATTTGGAGCACGTCGTACGCGGTGACCAAGATGACGCTGGCGGAGATCCCGCCGCTGACGATCGGCGCGATCCGATTCAGCGTCGCGGCCCTCATCCTCGCGGCAGTGGTTCATGCCAGGCGGAACCAACCGCTGCCGACAGTGCGGCAGCGGTTGGTCATCGGCGCGGCCGGACTGCTGGGCGTCGCGGCGTACTTCGCCGTGGAGAATCTCGGTGTCGATCTAGCGACGGCGTCAGACGCGACGCTGATCGTCGCCTCGTACCCGATCATCACCCTCGCTGTGGAGCTGATCCTGCGGCGGGCCACGCTGTCGGTCGTCCGTCTGGCCGGCATGGTCATCGCCATCGGCGGAGTCTGGCTGGTTGTGCAGGACGGGAGCAGCGGCGACCTTGGGAACCGGTGGTGGGGCGACACGCTGTTGATCCTCGGCGGGCTCATCTGGGCCGGGTACAACCTGGTGGCGCAGCGCGACACCTCGGAAGCCTCGCCGGTCGTGGTGACGTACTACCAGACGTTGGCCGGAGCGCTCGGTTTCTTCGCGATGTCGCTGCTCGAGACGGATCGCTGGGCCTGGCCGTCCCCAGCCGCCCTGGGCCGCATGCTGTTCCTGGCCGGGTTGTGCTCGGTGGTCGCGTTCGTGCTCTACAACTATGGATTGCGTGGGCTGCTGCCCAGCGTGGCGGTCAACCTGCTCAACATCGTCCCGCCAGCGGGCCTGGTGTGGGCGGCGTTGCTGGCCGGGGAATCCATTGGCGTGCAACAGATCATCGGCGGTGCGGTCGTCATCGCTGGCGTGGTGTGCGGCCTGTACCAGCGAAACGGCGACAGGTTCGCGGCAATGTCGAACACAGAGAATATCGAACACAGAGAAGGGCAACGAATGACAAGCCGGCCAGAGTTGAAGTGCGCGATCGTGGTCAGCGACGAGCTGCCCACGGGACTCGCGGTCAATGCGGCGAGCGTGCTCTCGCTGACCATGGGGAACCGCATCGAGGAACTCGTCGGCGTGGACGTGAACGACGCCGACGGCGTGATCCACCCCGGCATCGTTTACACCCCGCTGCCGATCCTGGTGGCGCCGCGCAAGCAGGTCGACACCATCGTGCAGGCCGCGGCCGAGCGGGACGGGATGTTCTTCGTCAGCTTCAGTTCCCTGGCTCAGGGCTGCAAGACATACGAGGAATACATCGACAAGATGGCGGCCACCCCGACCGCCGACCTGGCCAGTGTCGGTGTCGGCCTGTACGGCCCACGCAAGCAGGTCAACAAACTCGTCGGTGCGTTGCCGCTGCTCGGCTGACGCAGCCTGTCAGCAACCCGCCGAGGGAGATCGTCGCCGCACTCGTAGAGACCCTGAACATCCCCGCCCCTTACAATCCGCAAGCCCCACTCCGGCGGCCCGTGATCCGCCTGTGTGATGCTCGTCACACCGTCGCGACGATCCTCTTGGATTCCGGCGCTGCGGTATCGGTGGTGGCGAAGTCGCTCGGCCATAATCCAGCTGTGCTGCCGCGCGTCTATGGGCACGCGTACCCCGAAGCGCTGGAGGCGGCGGGTGCGGCCGTGTTCGACGACGAAACTGAAGAGACCGGAACCTAGGTTGCCGACCCGTTGGCAAGTTCTAGGCAAGATCAGCTTGCGCGGCGGGTGTTATGCGGTGACGGAGTGAAGGGAAACAGCCAATGAGCTGAATATTCGGTTGTGGGCGCAGAGGGGTTCGAACCCCCGACCGCTGGTGTGTAAAAGCGTGCTGAACCGTCCGGCGGGTGTTGCCGCGTTCGGCATCGTCGAGGTCAGAGGCTATTTCGTGTCCGGCCTGTGTCGCACTGTCCGGCCCGTATCTGCCCGTTTAGGGACACTCTAGGGACGCTGGCGGGACGGCGGAAAGTGAAGCTGACATGGGAACTTGTCACAAGGAGCTGCGGGCTGCGCGTTGGGTATCGGCAGCACTCTGTGCACAAAGCGGCCTTGCAGTGCGAAGCGGGGCAACCATGTCGGTGCGGGGTGCTATCAGTTAGCGATGACTTTGACCGTGCCTGACGATGTGCCGCGTTACCGATACATGAGGTACGTCCGTCCTCCTGTCGATGACGTAACGAAACAACGGAACGTCGGCCCGCTGTTTCCGATCCAGCCGAACATGCGGAAGATGCGTGTGGGAATCGACGTGGAGACGTTGAAGCAGCCGACTCCAGAACTGCTGCGCATCGTCGGCAGGGACGAAGAGGTTGAGCCGATTCTGCTCGTCCAGAACGACGAAGTCGAGCCTGTGGAGTGGACAACCGTTCTCGGGTGTCGCCGGTGGTATCTCTTCACGTTCACAACGGTCGAGGATGCCCCGAAATTCGCCGATGCATCGACCGTCGGCATTTCGGGCTATGACGACGGAGAACGATGGATGTGGTCGTCAGCGCATTTCTTCAGCGTGTACGCACAGCTCGATCAAGCTGCCCGCGACGCGTTCTCTGACGATTCAGGACTTACGCTCGCAGATCGACACCGTGCGGCAGCGCTCACGTGCGCAGCGGGAGCGCTCGGCGTCGATGTAATCGTTACGGTGGCACCAACCGCCGGGCGCGACGACGTTGCCGATAACGACCTTGTTCTCAGCATCTCACCTGATCAGCTAATTCCGCTATTCGGCCACTATCTTCGCGTTACGGGTAACCACGTTCTTGAGTCGAATAAGACTCGCTTGCAAAATGGTGGCACGTCGGAGCGTCGAACCGTCGCGTCTTCGGTCACCGAGCTGTACCTCGCTGGGATCTACGCATCCGTCCCGCACCTAGCAGCAATCCGGCTGATGTCGATTATGGGCCGTGATCTGAGCCTGGTTCAGTCTGTGGAAGCGATAGCCATGCGGCTGAGTCGGGCCGCGCGAGCTGTAGATAATCTACTCGCCGCCCTGAGCAACGGCAGTGCGTCCAACATGCAGCGTACAGACACGGCAGAGGCCACCGCGGAGGCTTTCGAACGAGTCTTGCTGTATCTCTGCGCAGCGATGGATAGATACGGTCGCGTGGTTCGAACTCTATTCGATACCAAACTCGATCCTGACAAACAGCGGTGCTCGCTCACCTCGGATGCAGAATTGCGGGCGGTGATCGAAAAGTTCGAACCAACAAACACTGAGCTGCTCGAATCGCTGGGCTCCTATGCCTGGGTTATTGGCCAGTTGCGTAACCGAATTCACGCGCTGCCGTTGGATACCCAACACCAATTATCGCGTAGCTACGGGTCATCGACCACGGTCGCGGTTACTTTGGATGGCATTGACGAGCTGGACCCTGCCAGTACTCCGCTAAACCAGGAACAACTGGATAGGCTGGGTGTTTGGAACGCGCAGTCGTCCAATCCGTTCGGGTCAACAGCGTATGCGGCCGACATTGCGACTCTCGCAACCACGTTGTTCAGTGAGACCCTGCGATTTTTGGACGAGTTCTCTCGTTTCATTGTCCGCAATAGGACCGCTGCCAGTATTAAGACAGTCCAGCACCCGGTACTCGGGTGCTGGACAGGCGACCCCCGTCCTATTCCAGAACCACTACCCGGCGAGGTTCTATACCGAGAAATGCTCGGGTGGGCAGACTTCGGTTGATCAAGGACTGGCCCTACCCCGCTCCAGCGCTCACCCGATGAGCACTCGGGCGACGTCGATGGAGGCGGCGTCCTATATCGGCGGCTAGGGGCTGTCTGGCCTGGGCATCAACATCGAATTGTCACCGAACGATGGTCCAAATGGGACGAGGAGCCTCATGCTCATTAAGTGCGCGGATTGTGACGCGATGTTCAACCCTCGACCCTCGGGGCGGGGGCCGAGCCGTCAGCGGTGCGAGGAGCATGTCAAGCTCCGTAAGGCGGAGTTGATCCGGGCTCGTGACGCGCTCAACCGCGCCAAGGAATGGGGGGTTGAGACGGAACTTGTCATCGCGCGAGAGGTATTCGAGCGAGACGGCTGGATATGTCACCTGTGCGGCGAGCTAATCCCGGATCACTTGCGAACATCCCGGATTCTTGGCGGCAAACATGACCCGCTCTCCCCGGCAGTCGATCATGTGATTCCGCTGTCCAAAGGCGGCCCTCACACGATGGAAAATTGTCGCGCTGCTCATTGGACGTGTAATGCTCGCAAATTCAACATTGAGCGAGCCGAGATTAGCACGGGGCTGCCCGGTGACAGACCTGCGCGGCAGGTTCAGGTGGTCAGTCGTGAGTGCAAGCTCAATGGGTGCCCGCGCCCTGTCGCGGGGCGCGGACTGTGCCAAGCGCACCTCCGCCGCTTGCAGAAGTACAGCGACCCGAACAAGGTCAAATGCGGTTGTGGGTGCGGTGAACTGATAACCGTCGCGGCCAGCATCGCTATCGCTGTCCTATATCTCGATGGTCACGGCGTCATGAGTGGGCCCGCGGTTTCTCCGGCGGTGAAGTTGAGGAATGGACTCGTACCCCAGCCGGTCTCGGAGCGCGGCAAGATTTTTTACGGGCTCACGGGTGATTGTCAAGTGTGGACTGGCCCCAAGAACAAGGCGGGGTACGGCACCATGTATGTGTGGGTGTCGGGGCAGAAGCGCAAGGGGCGCAACGTACAGGTTCACCGTCTCGCCTATGAGCTTGCGAACGGGGAGGGTTCAGCGCTCAACCTCACGATCGACCACTTGTGCGGCGTCCCACTGTGCTGCAATCGGCGTCATCTAGAAGCCGTGACAATCGGCGAGAACCTCAGGCGTGCTGCAATGGTGATCCTCGCCTGCGCACAAGGGCACCCCTACAACGACGAGAACACGGACTACAGCCTGGACGGGCATCGGCGTTGCCGCCACGGAATTTTTCAAGCTGAATGAGACCGGTGGGTGTGTTATGCGGCTGTCGTATCGGTCTCCTGGGCGGGCTGGTTGATCCAGGCGGTGTCGGGGA
>NZ_JBFANN010000043.1:0-67259 GCF_040674855.1 Nocardia sp. NPDC049707
CGTCGAGACTCGCGACTTCGTCGCATGCGCTTCGACGACTCGGACGCGAGACGGGCCGCGAACGGGTCGCTCGTAAGACTCGCTCCGTTGTGGTCAGCGATGTGCGGATGGTTCGGCACCTCATGCGCGCATTGAGATTCGCACGTACGGCGTGCGTGCCTCGCGACTCGGACGCGAGACGAGCCACGAACGGATCACTGGTAAGACTCGCTCCGTTGTGGTCGGCGATGGCGGATCGTTCGGCACCTGAGGCGCGCATTGAGATTCGCACGACGCGCACGCACCTCGCGACTCGGACGCGAGACGGGCCGCGAATGGGTTGCTGGTAAGACTCCGCTGATGGAGGGGTGTCGGCACCTGGGTACGCCGGGGTGAGACGTGCGTCGCATGCGCTTTGGCCACCGGCGGAGTCGATGGCCGCGCATCCGCGCGGACGCGAGACGGGCCGCGAACTCCTCGCTTGTAAACCTCGCTCCTGGTAGTCGACAGTGCTTGTTGCCGCGGTTCGATCCAGTGCGCTTCGCCGAATCAAGACGACGAGTTGCCCGGCGGGATGCCTTTGGCTGCGGTGGATCCGCAGAACTCTTCGATTTTCTCATCGAGGAACCGCGCCTCGACGGCATCGCGGAACTCCGGTCCGGCGATCCGCCGCCGCAGCCCGATGAGCCGTTCCTCCAGTTGGGCGATGCGCTTGTCCTCGGCGAGGCCGAGCACCGGAACCAGCGAGGCGGTCGCACCGTCCAGACTGCCGTTGATCAGATGCGCCGCGGCGCTGTCCACCCGGGCCATTGCCTCGGTGCCATAGGAACGCCGCTCGGACGGGCCGTTCGCGTACAACTCGATGGCCTGTTGCGTCGCGGTCAAGGCGGGTTCGGCCTGACCGAGATGGATATAGGTCGCGCCCGCGTAGTAATGGGCCTTGGCCTCGTTGAAGCCGAAGACGCCGCCGACCTCGTCGTGCAGCGAGTCGGTATCGGCCGCCTCGCGGGCATCGTTGGCGGCCCGAATGCAGCGGTCGGCATCGGCGTCACTGCCCAATCGGGACCAGATTCTGGCCTCGATATTCAATAGCCGAACCTTGGCCGTGGCCGATTCGGCGAACTCCTGCCCGCTCTGGGCCAGCAGCACCCCGCGGCGCGGCCGGTCGGACCAGTATTCGATCAGCGCGTGCATGCCGCGGGTCCAGGCGCGCAACCCGTTGTGACCACACAATTCCGAATAGGCCCAGGCCGCTCTGATCTGCTCGCCCGCGGCATCGAGATAGCCGAGGTCGGTGCTCGCATTGGCGAGCAATCCCGACAACGTGCCGGCGAGCAGATACAGGTGGCTGGTATCGGCGGGGCGCTGATGCCCCTCCAACAGCCGGTACACCCGGCGTCGCACTCGCAGCATCTCCACCATCATCGGTACCGGCGGGACGTGCACATATTCGTTCGCGATGCGCGTGACATCGGCATCGAGCTGTTCCAGGGTGCTGGCACCCACATTGGTGCTCTCGGCCCGGCCGGCGTGCTCGCTCGCCTCGTGGGCAGCCGCCATGATCAGATCCCTCTCCGAAATCGCCGCTAACGCATCACCTCTCATCGCACCGGCGTCTATGAGAGCCAAAAGGTCCGCGTCACTCGAATAATTGGCGCGGGCCGAGGCATCGGCCCGCCTGTCGAATGCGGGCGCTGCCGGTCGATCGACTATGGGCTGATCGATCATGGCCGCGAACCGCGCCCGCACAACATCGTCGGACCTGGCCAGGGAGGTATCGAGGGCGGCTTGATTGACCGGACGTGGATGGACCCGCGCGCCGCCGGCCTCCCACTTCGATACCAGGCGCTCGTGTACTCCCAGATGTGCCGCGAACTCCCGGATGCTCATCCGCCTGGCATCGCGAAGGGCACGGGCCTCCCTACCTGACCACTGCCGGACCACGTTGCCCTCCCTTCCGTACGAACTTGTTCCCAGAGTACGAGTGGAATGTGAAGGCGGCCATAAGCAAAAGCATTCCGCTATCAGAGGCAGCGGAATGGCAGTGTAAGGCGAGCAGGTGGGCAATTCCCGAATCGCCATCCGGCACAGGACCCTTGGATGCGAGGAGGCAAGGAGGCGGCCGTGAATGTGGAGAAACTCAGAACAGTCGACGATTGGGTGGCTTATTACCGGCACGAGTTCGGATTACCGGTCACCGAACGCGGCGGGTTCGTGATGCTGCCCATCACCGGCCGGGTCTGCGTTATCCACCTGCCGACGACTCGGACCGAAAAGGTCAGGGCGGCACTGGAACAGCACGGGACGAGGGGTCCCATGCTGGCCAGGCAGATCCGCTGGAGCTTCCTCGCCGAGCCGGACAGCCGGCCGGGCGCGCAGGTATTGGAGGTGCTGAACCGGCTCGATATCGGCATACCGGCCATCGGTAGTGCCGTGATGTTGCCGACCGGGCTCGGGCGGTGGACCCGGGAAGGGTGCTACTGGGTCGCCCCACCGAGTCACGGCGACACGCTCCCACCGTTATCCGTCATCCTCACGACGGCACTCGCGGTGGGGGCGGGTGGCGGGGACTGAATGCGTCATCGGTCCCCGGCGCCGCTCGGCGCCGGGCCGACTGAGTCCGCCCCGCTATCGACAGGTCGACAGATGCGGACTCGGCCGGGTGTTCTCGAGCCGGTTCAGCGCGATTGAACGACGAGCCGAGACGGCCGAATGCACAGCGTGCAGATGCCATTGGCGGCGCGGCGGTTGTCGGGGGTTCTACTGAGATCGGCCGCGATTTTGTCGCGGAAGGCGGTATCAGGTCGTCGAGCACGCTGGTGGCGGTATTCGTCGAATGAGGTTGGCGGAGTTCGGTTGTGATGCTCGGCTTGGGTTGCGGTAACCGCGGGGTGATCGAGAATCGGCGTCCGTAACGGCGGTGCCGCCGGCGCAGGGGCGGATACAGCCGACCGGCAGCATAGATAAAGTGGCAGAACTGAAATCAGCAGCGGTCAACGGCATCGAGATGACGTATGTGGACTTTGCCGGCACCGGCCGGCCGGTTGTCGCCCTGCACGGCAGTTTCGGTCGGGGCACAATTTTCAGTCGCCTCGCCCGCGACCTCATCGGCTGCGCGCGGGTGATCGCACCCGATCAACGTGGTCATGGCCACAGCAGCCATACCGATAGCTACACCAATGACGACTTCGTCGCTGATATCGCGGGGCTGGTACGGCATGTCGATCTCGGACCGGTTGTGGTCTTGGGGCATTCGCGTGGCGGTATCACCGCCTACCAGCTGGCCGCACGCCACCCAGAACTGGTGACGGCACTGGTAATCGAGGATGTCGGGCCGTTGATGCGCACGCCAGAGATCGAACACCCGGTGCTGGACGTGCGCGGCTGGCCCAGTATGGCAGCCACGAAAGGTGAGCTGACCGAAGCGATTCGAGCGCGGGGAGTTCCCGATCCCGGCTATTTCATGCACAGTGCTGTACCAACCACGGATGGTCGCTGGCGGCTACTGTTCGACTGGGACGAGATGATGGCTGTCCAAGCCGGTGGTGTGGGTGACTGGTGGACCGATTGGCTGGGCTCGACCTGCCCCGCACTGGTATTGCGAGGCGAACACAGCACGCTCCTGCCCGAGTTACTGGCTTCCGACATGGTCGCCCGCCGTCCCGCCAGTCGATTGGTGCAGTTTTCGGGCGCGGGGCATTGGATCCACGACGACGACCCAGACGGCATGGCCCGAGCGGTTGCCGATTTCCTCGGCGAACTCGACAACGATCCAAGGACGAATCGGTGACTGGGGACGATATCGTCGACTACTGAGTGTCATCCACCGCTGCGTAGCTCGAAAGTCCCACCTGCCCGCTGCCGGGGTCTTGCGGCGCGTCACCGGTTTCGACATCGGACATTCGAAGTAGCTCGAGGGCGTGGTGAGACGACGAGCCGGGCGGCGCGGTCATTGCGATCAGTGTTTGTTCGGATGTGCGGGCGACGTCGAATGCCTGCTGGGTGAGCGTCATGAAACCGGCGACCGGGTGCCGTGCCCGGGTGCCTGCCGCCGAACGGATCGACGTCGTGGCAGCCGGTCATCCAGGCGGCCGGAAGGCCTGCGATTGAGGTTCCCTTGTTTTTCGGAGGGCCCTGACTGTGGCCCGATAGGACCGCGGTCTAGGTGGGCAGCGGGAAGTTGAGGTAAGCCCTGGAGGGGGTCGGGCCACGCTGGCCCTGGTATTTCGAGCCCGCGGATGCGCTGCCGTAGGGGTTCTCGGCCGGACTGGTCAGGCGCAACAGACACAGCTGACCGATCTTCATACCCGGCCACAGGGTGATGGGCAGATTCGCCACATTCGACAGTTCCAGTGTGATGTGCCCGCTGAAGCCCGGATCGATGAACCCCGCCGTCGAATGAGTCAGCAAACCGAGCCGCCCGAGACTGGACTTGCCCTCCAACCGACCGGCCAGATCGTTTGGCAGCGTGCACACCTCGAGCGTGGAGCCGAGCACGAATTCGCCCGGATGCAGCACAAACGGTTCACCCTCAGCGGGCTCGACCAGGCTGGTCAGCTCATCCTGGCGTTGTGCGGGATCGATATGGGTGTAGCGGGTGTTGTCGAAAACCCGGAACAGCCGATCCAGCCGCACATCGATACTCGACGGCTGGATCAGGTTTTCCAAGAGCGGCTCGACGCCGAGACGCCCAGCGGCGATCTCCGCACGGATGTCACGATCGGAAAGCAGCACGCCGACGAGCGTAGCGCCTGCTCGATACCGCTCCTCAGCCGCCGCATGCAGACAAGCCGAACCGGCATCCACTCAACCGTTCGGAATCGGAGCGATACGCGCGAGCAGGCCCGGCAGATGTACCGCGACGCCATCCAGCCATGACGGATGCAGGCATACTCCGAGATCCCAGGCGCGTGTTCTCGATGAGAACGAGTCACTGGCCGGATTGCCGCGCACATGCCTGGTACTCGGGGACGCAACAGGATCAGACGACCTCTGCATCCGACAGCCGGACGGCTTCCGATTGATCGGGCCGTATTTGTTTGGAACACAACTGAATTGGCGGGGAAGCAGGCGACTGCGCAGTGGCGGAGGGCGATTGAGGGGCCGTCGATGCGCGCGGACCGCGATTCGGGTGGGTCGGGACCGTACTGTCATGACGAACTCCGGCCGAATACCCACCGTAAGTAATACCTCCGGTCGCCGTGCCCGCTTAGATTCGAACCGGATAGTGATGCGCTGCGGTGGCAGCCGGAGGAGAAGGACGGTAAATGGTGCGGATGGGTAGTCGGCCGCGTGCGGCCGTGGGTTTATTGCTCGGCCTGGTAGCGCTGGTCCTGACGCTGTCAGCGTGTACGACCAAAGAGTCCGACTCCGGTGCGCCGGCGTCGAGTACGGTGGCCAAAACGTCGACCACTGGAGCGAAACCGGTAACGCCGACGAGTACGGGTGCCGGTGCGGCGCAGGGAAATCCGGGCGGATCGCCAGGCACGGGCGGATCGCAAGGCGCCGGCGGAACGCAAGGCACGGGCGGAACGCAAGGCACGGGCGGAACGCAAGGCGCCGACGGATCGCAGCCGGAAGCCGCACCCGGCACGGATGGCTGCGACCGAACAGTCCAATGCGGCGTTCCCCCGGTCGGTGGCACCGACGGCTGCGACCGAACAGTCCAATGCGGCGAGACCCCGAAGTGCACGGACCGGATCAACTATGCGGGCGATCCACGCTCGAATGCCGAGATCAACACCATCGGTGAGCGGGATGGCAAGTGCCCCGACCCGATTCCGCCCACGACCACGGCACCGACCGCGCCGCAGACGACCGAGACCACATCGGCGGCGCCAACGTCCATTGTGACCACTTCGCCAGCTCCCGAGACGGCGGTCACCACAACGGCGAAGTAGTCGCTGGAACGCCTGGTTTCGTTGGACTACACCTCGATGACTTCGCCGACCTCAGCTGAAAATCCGGAGTAATCCGCGATTCAGTACCGGCCGCCGAAACCACCGGAAAGTAGGTCGAAGGCGCGCTCGGCTTCGGCGACCGCGACCGGGTGCCGCTGCGCCGCGCTGTGCCCGGCTGCCAGCTCGCGCCAATTGGCCTCGCAAAGGTTGCGCCGTACCGCGATGATCGCGCTGGCCGCCAACCGTGCATCCAGCTCCCCCGGCGGGCCGAGCGCCTCGGCCAGTGTCATCTCGCCGCTGGTGAGGAACTGGGCCAGCCGCGCGGTCAGTGTCGGGGTATCCAGCACCAACCGATAGCAGGCCAGCACCTCGGGCATGTCGCATAGGCCGGTGCTCGGTTCGTGATTGTCGAGACCGGCGCGGAACGCGGCGCGCAGCGCGTCCAACGGTGTCTGTCCGCGCATCCGGTCCCGCACCACGCGGGCCGCCTCGTCGACGTGGTCGGCGAACCGGTGCACGACCAGGTCCTCCTTGGTTGGGAAGTATTTGAACAGGGTGCGCTTGGACACCTCCGCGGCAGCTGCGATGTCCACAACCGACACCGCGTCGAACCCGTCGGCCAGGAACAACCGGATGGCGGCATCGGAGATGGCTGCGCGGGTATGCCGCTTTTTGCGCTCACGCAGGCCCAACTCGGGGGTCATGTCGAGCAGTATAGCCGAAAGATAAACCCAGTAGATAAGTAAACTTGGTATACATTTGTCCCATGCGAATCGGCGTTGCCCTGCCCACCGACTACTACAAACAGCTCACCCCCGACGTGAATCCCGTCGACTACCTGCTCGACCAGGCCCGCAAGCTGGCCGAACTCGGCGTTCCCGCGGTCTGGCTGACTCAACGGTTCGACTACGACGCGCTGGCAGTCGCCGCGCTGATCGGACGCGAACTGCCCGACATCACAGTTGGCACCGCAATCGTGCCCATCCACCCGCGCCACCCCAACGCACTGGCCATGCAGGCGCAAACAGCACAGGCGGCCAGCGGAGGTCGATTCGAACTCGGCCTCGGCTTGTCCCTGCCGGAGATCGCCGCCGGCTACGGCAACACCCACCCACGCATCCGCTACCTACGCGAATACCTCACCGCCCTGCGCGAACTGCTCCACACCGGAGCGGTCGACTACACCGGCGAGACACTGCTGGCCAAGTCACCGACACCCAGCATGATGCCGACACTCCACTCGCCGGTGCCCATACTGTTGGCCACCTCCGGCTCGCTGACCCTGCGGGTCGCCGCCGAACTCGCCGACGGCGCCCTCCCTCTACTCACCGGCCCGAACACGCTGGCGGACTTCGCGATTCCCACACTAGCCCGACACGCCGCCGCCGCGGGTCGACCGACGCCCCGGGTAATCGGCATGGTGGGTGGCGTAGTCACTGCCGACGTGGCAGGCGCACGCGACCGCGCGGCGCAACAGATGGACAGATACGGCGAGATGCCGGCATATCGAGCGCTGCTGGACCGGGAGAACATATCCGACCCGGTGGAACTGGCCGTGATCGGCGATGAGCAAACCATGGCCGACGCCGTGGCCCGCTACGCCGAGGCCGGCGCGGACGAGCTGATCTTCGCGCTCACTGCCCTGGGATCGGCACGCGACGAGGAGCGAACCTGGGCGTTGCTCGGCGAGCTGAGTAAAACCAGAAGCGACTCTCCCGACTGTCCGGGGTGAGCATCCAGGTGCCGTCGATCGCGCACACCAGCAGGCCCCGCCACCGGACCGTACCCGCTGCGGGGCCCGTGAGCAGGTCGACCAGTGCACGCAGCTAGTGCGAGCTACTCAGTGCAGTGGCGCGGTGAGCCGCTGCGCCGGATTGCCGACGCAGCTCCCGACGACCGCCGCGATCAGCATGACGCCGACCAGCGCCCATCCGGTGGTTGTCGTCCCGAAGACACTCAGCAGGTATCCCGCGAGCAGCGAGCCGAGTGCGACGGCGCCGCCGTTCGCCATCGCGACGGTGCCGAACGTTCGGCCGAGGGTGTCTTCGGGTACGACGTTCACCTTGTAGATCGTCATCGCGACATTGACGACGGTCCCGACCCCGCCGACGCCGAACCAGGCGATACCGAGGACCAGCGGATTCGAACTCGCCGCGATCGGGAGCAACAGTACTGTCCAGGCCCACAGGGTACCGCGGTAGATACGCAGTGACCCGAACCGTGCGGTCAGCCACGACGCCGCGAACGAACCGAGTACTCCGCCCACTCCCGCCGCGCCGAGCACAATGCCGACCGTCCACACCGGCCTGCCGGAGCGCTCGATCCGCAGGATCGTCAGCAAGATGGCCACCTGGATGACCACGTTGGATGCCCCGCTGATCATTGTCGAGGCACGCAGCAACGGTTCAGTCCACACGATGCGCGCGCCGTCGCGCACCCGCCATCGGCTCGCGTCGTTGGTTTGTTGCCGGGGCGCGCTTCGCTGCGCGAATCTGCCGCGGATCGCCCACAGCGTGGCCAGGCAGCACACATATGACACCGCGTTGACGACGAAAGGCAGCCATCGGGCCACCGCGTAGATGGCCGCGCCGACGGCGCGGCCGACCACCAGTCCGATGGGCTGCTCGGCTTCGAAGAACGAGAACGCGGCCGGGCGCTGCTCGACGTCGACGATATCGCGGATCGCGGCCAGTTCGACGACGTTGAAGAAGACGAAGATCGTGCCTTCGACGAAGGCGGTGGCCACCAACACCGGCCCCGGGTTCGGCAGCCGGAACACGACGACGAGCGCGGCCGCGCACGCCGCCACCAATCCGATCAGCTGACAGCCGAGCAGGATTCTGCGCCGGTCCGAGTAGTCCGCGGCGATCCCTGCCGGGAGCTGGAAGATCAGACTCGGTGCGGATATCGCGAACCCGACCCAGCCGGCGAGCGCGGCGGACTCGGTGATCGACAGCGCCAGCAGTGGATAGGCGATGCGAACGCAGTGGAAGCCGGCCACCGAGGTCGCGTTGCCGGACCACAGCAGCATGAAGTCCCGGTGGGTGTAGATCGCCGGTCTGCTCATCCGGTGGTCGCCGTGGTGATGTCCGACCGTACTCGCGATTCGATGTGTCGGATCAATTTCATCAGATCGGCGCAGTAGACCGATGGGTTGCGGAAGCCGGCGCCCTCTCGATACCGGTGGGCGTAATGCCCGGCGCCGCAGACGGTGTGGATCGGGCACGCGCGGCAGGTGTCGCTCAGCGCTTCGACGCCGATCTGTCTGGCAATCACCGAGGGATCCCACCGCGCCCGGTCGAGCGGATTGCCGCCGTCGGCCCGGGTCTGGATTTCGGCCGCGCCGGCGAACGCCGATTTCAGCGCGTCGACCTGTTCCAGTGTTCCGTCTGTCTCGAACACGGCGAGCCGAATCGGCGACAGCCCAACGGATTCCGACGATCCCTGACGGCCGAGCAACAGCTCGATGACATCGTCGAAGAGCCGGATGCGGGTCTCCAGTGCGGGCGCGTCATACCAGCGGTTGAATATCGCGATCAGCCAGTCGGCGTACGGCGTTTCCGCGGTCGCGGGATCCTTGGACGGCGGTGGGCTGGTCCAGTTGCCGTGCGGCAGTAGGAAATCGATTGCGGGGGGTTCGAATCCGACCAGGGCTTCGTAAGTGTCGATCGGGTCGTTCGCGATGTCGATCGTGCACAGCAGGCCCGCATACAGATGGCGGTGTTCGCTGCTGGTGAGCAGTCGCAGTCCCTTGGCGACATCGTCGTAACTTCCGGCGCCCCTGCGATACTTACGGTGCCGGTCCTGGCCGCGCTTGTCGCCGTCGATGCTGACGCCGACCTGGATTCGCGAGCCGTCGAATATTCGGAGGAACTGTTCGTCGAGCAGGACACCGTTGGTCTGGATGCCCAGACTCACCTCGGTCACCGGCTCCAGTGTCTCGCGCGCGTATCGGGCGAAGCGCTCGAAGGTCTTCGGCCCGACGAGCAGGGGCTCTCCGCCGTGAAAGACGAGACTCACCGCCGGCACCGAGAAACGGGCGGCGTGTTCCCGAATGGTTTGGCAGGAGTTCTCGAAGATCCGCTCCGCCATGGTTTTCGGCTGATCGCGCCAACTCTGGTCGGCCATCTCGTAGACGTAGCAGTAGTCGCAGGCGAGATTGCAGCGGCTGTGGATCTTGAGGATGAACTCTGCGAAAGGCTGTGGCTGCCAGCCGATTCGGCGCAGCTTCTCGACATCCAATCCGGTTGTCGGCCAGTGCCCGAGCTGATTCATGTACTGCGCCTCCTGGTGGATCGTTACCGGAAGCCGGGCGCGCCCATGGCGGACGCGCCCGGCAGCACTGCTATCGGTTCGTGCCGATGAAGGAGTTGAAGTTGTTCCGGCCGCGGACGCTGGCGGTCAGGTGGCTGCGCAGCGCGGCGGGAACGGCCCGGTCGGTCGGCACACGCCCGGCCAGGTCGGCAAGGTTGACGCCGTTCGAAGTGGTGTGAATTGTCATGGCAGATTCCTCTTTTCGTTCGACCGGGCGTCGTGAAAGGCACCGGCACAGCGGCCCGCCGATTCCGGATTTCGGGTGGCGGATTCGGGGTGGACGACCGGGTGACGCAGGGGTTGTCACTGCTTCCGGTGCGGCAGCTGTTGCTGCTTATCCCCGTTGACCACGCTATGCGAGGTGAACGCCCAGCGGTATCGGACAGGTTTCTGGTCTGACCGTCGGTCGCGTTGTACGGAATGCTGGTTCGACAATCCTCAAGGGCCAGCAGTCGCGTCGTGGTCCAGGTCGAGCTGGGTCAGCGCATGCCGATTGGTGACGCCCAGTTTGGGGAAGGCCCGATAGAGGTGGTGGGCAACGGTTTTGGGGCTCAGCAGCATCCGGGCGGCGATCTCCTTGTTGGTTGCGCCTTTGGCCGCCAGTCGAACCACCTCGAACTCCTGGGGCGTGAGCTGCGTGGCCGCACTCGACCTGGCCGCCGGCGCTACCGTGGCGCCGGCCGCCCGCAGTTCGGCGCGGGCTCGTTCTGCCCACGGCCGGGCGTCGAGCCACTCGAAGGTGCGCAGCGCATCACGTAGCATCGCGCGGGCCTCGGTCTTGCAGCGTTCGCGACGCAACCATTCGCCATAGAGCAGACCGGTACGGGCCTGGTCGAGCGGGCGGTGCGCGGCGGCATGCAGGGCGAGGGCGCGCGCGAAGCATTTGCCGTCACCATCGAGTAGCCCACGGCAGCGCAACAGATGCGCCTCGATCCACGGTGCACGGGTGGCCGCGAACCACCGTTCCAGCGCGGCCATCGGTTCGGTCGCGCGTTGCGGATCGCGCAGTCGCACCGCAGCCTCCACTGCGTCGCTCATCATATGAGTCCATCGACCCAGCACGCGATTTGAGCTGCGATCCAGTGCCTCGAACCGGTCGGTGGCTTCGTCGTAGCGGCCGTGACCGAGGTCGAGCAGTCCGAGCGCCCACTGCGCATGCGCGATATTGACGGCGTTCGAATCGATACTGGATCGGCGTAGGGAGCTCTGCGCGAACCGGCGACATCTCGCGTCGTCGCCATGGATCGCCGCTAGCACGGCCAGCCGGGATTCGGCGTGGCTGGCCCGGTTCGGTTGATCGATCTCATGTGCGATCCGCAGACCGGTGGTCAGCATGAGCTGTGCCTTGGGGAGGTGACCGAGGAGCATTTCGACCGTCCCGAATGTGCTGTATATCGCGGGAAGCCAGCCGACCATTCCCCGATCCCGGCATCGGAGGCCCACCTCTATCAGGATGTCACGGGCGCGGTCGACATCCCCCGCGCCGATCGCCTGGATCGCCAGTGCCAGTCGCACCGACGGAGCGTCGCTGAAGCGCGAGCCGTCGCGGCGTCCACTTGTCCGGGTGCTTTGCCTGCGCCCGAGGTGGTTGCCGTAAGGCATGGCAAACACATAGTCCACCGCGGCACGCAAGGTGGTGTGCTGGGGGCTCGTGGACAGCTCGGTCAGCCTGGTACGTGCCACGTCGACCCCGGACGGATCCGCCGCGATCCACGCGGTGACCGCCGCATCGAGCAGCATCGCCGCCGCACGATCGGGTTGTGCGACCGCGGCATGGGCTGCCGCATCGAGGAATAGCCCGTGCGCGACCGGCAGCGCGCCGCGTTCGAATTCGATACGTGCCTGCACACTGGCCAATCGTGCACGTTCCTCCGGCCCGGTCGGCGTTGCCCCCTCGGTCTTCGCGGCCAGCTCGAGCGCGCGCTTCCACTGACCGATATCGGCTGCCGCTTCGGTGGCGAGCAGCAGCCGTCGACCGCGGTCGGTCGGCTCCGGTGACAGCCGGGCGGCTTGTTCCAATGCCATCACAGCCGTTGTGCGGCTGGCGCGGTTGTTCGCCCGTGTTGCTGCTGTCTCGAGCGCCGCTGCCGCCGTTTCATCCGGTCCGGTCGAAGCGGCCGCGAGATGCCAGGCCCGGCCGTATGAATCTGTGCGGCTGGCCGCCGCTATCGCTGCGTGTACAGCGAGTCGCTGGGTGAATGATGCGATCCGATACGCTGCCGCGCGCTCGAGCGGGTGCCGGAAAACGATCGTCTGACCCGAGATGGTCACTATGCCCGATCGCTCGGCGCCGTCGAGCGCTTCGGCCGTCACGCCGAGATCGGCGATCACCCGTAACACCAGCGCCAGGTCGCCGCTGTCGTCGGCAGCTGCCACCAGCAAGGCGAGCCGGACGGAGTCCGGCTGCTCGCCGATTCGTCCCTGGTACCCGCGCTGTAACCGATCCGGCAGGGCGAGTAGTCCGACCGGCAGTGCGTCGTCCATGATTCGCGGCAGTTCCATCAGCGCCAACGGGTTGCCTGCCGCTATGGCGAGCGCTCGATCGCGCGTCTGCGGCGACAGTTCGGGCATTCGTTCGGCCAATAGCGCCCGCGCGGCGGCGGAATCGAGCGGCGCCAGCCGCAGCTGGTCCGGGACGGGTGTCGAGAATTCGGTGCGCCCGGCGAGCAGGATCATAATCTGCCGTGCCCCCAGTCTTCGTGCCGCGAATGACAATGCGTCCGCAGATATTTGGTCCAGCCACTGCGCGTCATCGATCAGACACAGCACCGGTCCGGTCGCGGAAAGCTCGGTCAGCAGCGACAGTGTGCCCGCCCCGAGTAGGAGACGGTCGTCGGTCAGCGATGGGGAAGATAAGTCGAACGCCGCGCGGAGTGTTTCGCGCTTCGGCAGTGCGGCGATGCCGTTCGTTGTCGATGAGAGCAGCAGCTCCAACCCGACCAGCGGCAGTTCCGCCTCGTCCCGGATCGCGGCGCAGCGCAACACCTGCCACGACGCGTCGGCAATATCGACCGCCGCATCGAGCAGTGCTGTTTTCCCCGCACCGGGCTCGCCGACGATGACCAATGCACCCCCGTGTCCTGCCGCCGCGCCGTCCAATAGCGCGCGGATCTTCGCCACTTCCTCGCCCCGCCCGTACAGCACGACGTTCAAGGTAGCTGTCGCATAGCGTGTTCCGCCGTTGCGTGCGATTCCCACCAGCGGTGATCGGCTACCCGCCGCGAACGCGATCGACCCGGTTGCGCAGTGGCCAGAAGCCGACA
Organism: Nocardia sp. NPDC049707; assembly: GCF_040674855.1. NCBI lineage: Bacteria > Bacillati > Actinomycetota > Actinomycetes > Mycobacteriales > Nocardiaceae > Nocardia > Nocardia sp. NPDC049707. Next base: position 13,457 of record NZ_JBFANN010000043.1, read on the forward strand.
ATCGGCGACTGGGACGGGTCGATATTTTCGGCGGCAACCACCGAGCTGCAAGTGGGTCTGGCTGAGCCAACTGGGTCGGCCCACCCGGAATCGTAGCCTGCCTGACGGCGTGCCGATCGACCTGTACTTGCCCTGGAATCCATGACGACCCCGAAGGATCCCTCGGGACAGCGGCTGCGCAGGCTCCCCCGTCGAACCCGACGCGCGAGTTTCCCCCGCGGGTGTGCTTTGCGCCAATAGTTCGAGGTGTCGACTTGCAGCGGGAAGTGAGGCTCCATCACGCGGCGCGGCTTCGGAGCCTGATTGCCCTCGGTGCTGGCCTGCTTCGGCTGCACGATCTCGTACTTGCGGCAGATCTCATGCTCGCCGAGGTAGTCGAAGGTGTCGCCTTCTCGCAGCCGCGTAACGTCAATCCCGGTGTAGGCCAGAGACTTCAACGGCATGAAGATCGCGTCGGAGCGATGCCCACCGAGCTTGATTGCCTTGATGCGCCGATTGTCTTCGAGGTAGCCGACCTCTGTCGGGTCGGCGTTCTTGTCGGCATGCTTGTGCATGTTGTTCGCCGCCGCATAGCCTTCGGTCAGCTGCGTTTCCGCGGGGAAAAACATAATTCTTGTCGCGAGGCTTACCGATATTCAATTGTCTGCGCCTATCTGTCTTTCAGCGCCGAGCCTGCCGGGCTCGGAATGCTTGATATTGGGCGCGGATAGCGCGTTCCGTCAATTGCGCTGACGCAAGTTCGCGTTCGAGTTCCCGAACCCGCTCCCATGTCACGCTTCGAAACCCTTAGACCGGAGATGGTCCGCTATCTGCTGAGCGGTATCCCGGTAGCTGCTGGATGCCGGGATCCGATATCCCAGCTGTTCATAGATGGCTTCGGCCAGTTTGTCCATCAGCACGTTGCCGGAAGGAATGGCATAGGTGAACTCAGTGCGTCATCTCCCGAAGAATTCCAGCACGGATTGCGAGATTAACCCACGAATTCCACTCGCAGACCATCGCGTCCGCGAAATCGAGATCCGACATTCCCGCCGGGTCGGCGATGCGTTTAGCGTCCAGATTGTCGATCAGTCCCGGAACTTCCAGGTCGTCCATGCTGTCCCAGAATGGGGCTTTAACCAGCGTCAAGACTTTGACGAACACGGCGATACCGGCCTTATCGAATTTCTTGTTCAGGTCGATTCCGCTGGAACCGAGTACAGTCTCACGGTCCACAGCGGGACCAGAACTCTCCTTCAGGGCAATCACTCTAGGGGCGGACGCGAATTCATCCGTCAATGACTGCGTAGACTACATTCTGCCACTACTGAACAAACCCATATGCTACCGCCTTCTAAAGTGAATGGGAGCCAGATTCCCTAGCTCTAGATCAGAAATCCCCCGGATGCTTTTTGGAAACACTTCAAGCCCAAGCGTCGCCACATACTCACAACTCGGTCTCTGTCGTCAAAGACACCGAGAACGTTGTAGTTATCCCGAATATGTTCGTTAAAGATTTCGAGCTTCACAACCGCGTCGTCTCGGTCGTCTCCAGCCTTGCACATAAACAGCTCATCGGAGTTGAATCCTTTAGAGGGCAACCACTTCGCAGTGACGTTTCGGCAGTCATCGGAACGGCCCGATACGAACAACCTTCGAATCATAGGCTGAGCCTCTTGGATATCCCAGAACAGCGCCCGGACGTAAGGATCCGGTTCGTCTTCGCTTACCCGGCTGTAGTCATAGGGACTACAGCCGGTCATGTGGGCTACGGTGCCGTCAATATCCCAGATGTACGCATACGGCCCGATATCGGGAGGGCGATAAGGCTCGATATCGAGCCTGAACTTCGGCTCTACGCGCTTCCAGTCCTTGATCGGATACCGCTTCGCCATGCGATCAATGACCGAAGGCGGTACGTAACGTCCGCCTGCACTCTTCCGCTTTTCGTTACAGCGCTTGCACTCCGCCGGGAGATCACGATGTCAATGCATTGGAAGTCGATGCCGTAGCGTTCGGTGAGGTTCGCCCATCCCTGCGCGGTGCGGTACTGGAGGTTCGTATCGTCCACGATGACGTTCTCGCCGTTGTCGAGCCGACGCCGGACTGCCGCGAGCTGCACGGCGGTGATCGTCTTCTCTTCGGCGTCGGTGCACGTCTCCTTGCCGAACATGCCGATTCGGAGGCCATCCCGGCTCGACGCTTTCGTCCACCCGTCTCTGCGGGCTCGAGCAAGTGCCCATGTCGTTTTTCCGCTTGCTGGGTAGCCGCGAGTGATCACGAGTTCAGTCATGCGACGCGTTCCCTATTCAATTGTGGTCTTTCTTGGCGATAATATGTCGGATGGACACCAGGGTTCGCTTCTCGGTAGCGAATCGTCAGCCCCTGGCAAGACCCAGGATCTATGGGCAAAGTTATTGACTCCCAGAATTGGGAAAATCGGGATTCTATGTGGTAGAAAAACTTTGACCGACTATGCGACTGTGGTCGGCGCGAGTTTTAGGAAGTAGAGGTCAGATGAGCAAGTTGCGAGTGTTCGCGGCGGCGATTGCGGCGGCCGGGATTGTGGCCACGGGATCGAGCCTGGCATCGGCGGCGGCTATTCCGCTGGATACGCCGCAGGCCCAAGACATCATTGCCCCCGGTGAGCCCGACCCGAGCGGCGGGACCGGTTCCAGCAAGGCGATTGTGGACCTGACCAAGATCCTCACCACCGGCTCGAGTCAGCGTGGGAACGCCGGGTAAGGCATAAGGCTCGAACGAAGCGGTCCGGAGGCGCCCCGGGCCGCTTTGTTTTTTTTGAGGCATGCTTCGATTTGCGCGATTCGAGCGCGGCCCGCACTGGCGCGAGAGCGCTCGCACGCAATCGTTTTGGGAGGCAGATTCGTTACTTCTGATCATTGGGATATTAGTCACATGATCGCGGCTCGATTGCCGGTGGCGCTGCTACTCGATGGCGGTTTCCCGTTCCCAGGAAATGGGGCGGATCGAAGTCAGTTGGCCTCGGCGTGTCTATTTCCAGACAGCTTCGATTTCTAGCCGAGGAGTTTGATCAGGTCGGACAGGAATATCCGGTACTCTTTCCCGGCTACCATGCGCACTTGCCGGGACTGACGGTCATCGAGGTCACGCTTGGTGATCTGCCCATAGTGCGCGGCGGCACCCGAGGCCACCAGGCGCGACGCCATCTCGAGATCCGGCATCTCCAAACCAACAACCAGCACGGGCGCATGCCTTTCGGCTGCTACGCAAAGGGATTCGGTTCCGGTGTGAACTTCCTCGCTCGTCAGCAACCACCCGTTGTGCCGATGCTGTCCGGTCGCCAAACGGGGTGGTTTCGGCGTCCGTGGCCCGCGAGTTTGGGAAAATTTGGGAAAGATCTACCGGCTAGAACCGATCGAAACCGACCAAACGCCTCATCCGTCGATGTCTGGATGTTGCCCGTTGACCCGCCGAGCGGAGTGCTGTTTGCGCTGGTCAGGCCCTGTGGCCTGCGAAGACTTGCATTCGGGGGTGTGCCTACTGGTATCGTTTGGCGCGTTACACCAGATTGCCGATGTAGTTCAATGGTAGAACTTCTGCTTCCCAAGCAGACAGCGCGGGTTCGATTCCCGTCATCGGCTCCACACGAGGCCCCGGCAGCTTGCCGGGGCCTTTTTGTGCGGCGCCTGTCGCCGAAAGCGTTGACCACCAACAGATTTCGCGCGGCCTCCGCATGCGGCGGACCTGTCAGGAGAATGCTGAATTCTATTGTGCAACAGTCACCGTGCCGTCCGACCGGAACGAGGAGGGTGCGGGGCGGCACCAACGCCAGGCTGAGGGGCCCGGCGAAGGCGGTCGGTCACGCGCCACGATCCTAACGGTTCCAGGGCACGTAAAGGCTGATCAACCCGTTATTTCGGGCGGCATTCGGTGAAGATCTTGGTGTTGGCCTCGCGGGCCTTATCGGCATCGGACTGGGTCATGCCGAAGTTATTGGGGTCGGCGGCCTTGGTGTCGAATTCGTCGCTGATCATCTTGCGCAGGCCCTCCTGCGAAATGCCTTGGTCCACATAGACCTTGGCGGCGCACTCGGCCAGGCTCTTATCCTTGAGCCCCTTGTCCTGTAGCGACTTGGCGAGGTCCGCTTGGGTCACCGCGGGCTGGTCAGCGGCTTTGTCGTTACCGCAGGCCGCCAGTACCGGCAGCGCGACGAGCGCTGCGGCGATCAGGAAGGTCCGCACCTGATTCCTCTTCTCGATTCAGTGTGTGAATGGGCCACCGCGTGGCGCCGCAACGATAATGCCGTACGACGCCGAGCGGTAGCCGAACGATCGGCTTCCCAGTCGAGAGGTGGGTTACAGGTCCATGGCCGCACGCAATGCGGTGTCCAACCGCTCCAGCGCATCGGCTTCCATCTCATCGATGGGCTCGGCCAGCCAGCCCCGATAGATGCGGCCGATATTCCCCGCATGCACCCAACCGTGCCGTTCGACGGGCACAGCGAGAATGTCCTGGGGATCCTCGTCGACGACCTCGGCGGCGATCAGCCACTGCCTCGTCGATTCATTGATGCCATCACTGCTGATGAGCACGACGGTACGGCGCCGCGGCGAACCGTGTGGGTGATAGGTCCACAGTTCACCCCTGCGCACGCATCGCCTCCTCGGCGGCGGTCAGCTCCGCCTCGTCCGCCGCGGCCAGGGCCGTCACATCGGGTACCGGACCGACACCGGTCCGCACGGCTTCGCGACGCGCTGCCTTCGATATCCACGCCGAGGGCGACATCCCAGCGCGGGCCGCCGCCTGTTCGGCGAAGGCCCAGGACGCCTCGTCCAGCGAGAGGGTCACCTTACGCGTTGCCATACCATTTATCGTACCCACGTTTCGGCCGACTGCCAGCGGAAACCCGCCACTCGTCGGGACCGGAAATCTCGGTCTGACGGCTGCGAATCGCTGTTACCGTCACAGCATGACGACGTTGAACCACCACCGAGTCGGCATGGGGGAACCACTGGTCCTGGTGCACGGCATCGGCAGCCGCTGGCAGGTGTGGGAACCGATCATCGACACCCTCGCCGAATCCTTCGAGGTCATCGCCGTCGATCTGCCCGGTTTCGGGAAGTCCGCGCCACTCGCGCACACCACCGTCGACACCCTCACCGACGCGCTCGGCGACTTTCTTGCCGAACAGGGCATCGAGCGGCCACATCTGGCAGGTAATTCGATGGGCGGACTCATCAGCCTGAACCTCGGCGCGCGCGGCTCGGCCCGCTCGGTCACGGCCTATTCCCCGATCGGATTCTGGGACACCCCAGGCCGGGTGTGGTGCCAACAGTCGCTCGGCAAATCCCGCCAGCTCGCGCGGGCGCTGCGGCGGCGGCTGCCCGTCATTCTCGGCAGCGCCGCGGGCCGCACCGCATTCCTGACCCTGGTGTTCGGCAAGCCGTGGGCGATCGATCCACAGGTGGCCGTGGATACCGCCAACGGCGCGGCCGACGCCCTCGCTTTCGAGCCCGCGCTCGCCTCCTTCACCGATGCGAAACTGCACGAAATCGGTGCGCTGGCAGACATTCCGGTCACCATCGCCTGGGGCAGCCGGGACATCCTGCTGACCTACGCCACCCAGAGCACACATGCGCGCACCGCGCTGCCGAATGCCCGCCACATCACGCTGCACGGCAGCGGCCACACCCCGTTCTACGACGATCCGGCCGGCTGCGCGCGGGTCCTGCTCGACGCCATCAGCCCACGTCCCTGACCGGTCGCGTCAGCGTTGCCGGATCCGCCTCGCCGAGCAGGGTCCGGATGGCATTTCCCCAGCGGTGCCGCAGGATTCGGTGACGGTCGAGATCGCCGGTGAGCAGTATGCGCATGGCAAGACAGGTCATCATCTCGATGGTGAATTCGGTAATGGTCCGCAGGCGTGGGTCGTCCGGGAATTCGCGCCGGAAGATGTCGCGAATGCTGTTGTGCATCAGGTCGAATAGTTGGTGCTCCAGTGGCAGGGAGGCCGCGAGCAATTCGGGATCGGTGCGCGCGGCGACCCACATTTCCAGCGCCGCCCAGAAGGTCGGCCCGGTGAACATACTCATGGTCAGCTCGACCGCCGTTTCGAGGCGGTCGGCATCGGCAGGTGTCGCCTCGAATTCCCTGGTCAGCTGCGAGAATCGGCGTTCGGCCAGATGTTCGACGGCACCGGCGAGCAGGTCGGCCTCGGTCGGGAAGTGGTGTTGCAGTGTGCCGCGCGGCACCGCGGCCCGCTCTGCACCTCGAGCGTGGTGGTACCCGCGTAGCCGACCTCGACCAGACTTTCCACCGCGGCGTCCAGGAGTCGCGTGCACATACGCGCACGCCGCTGCCCCTGCGTCTCCCGGGCGCGTTCGGACGCCGGATCAGCGTCCCTGCCACTGGGGTTCGCGCTCCTGCGCGAAGGCGACCGCACCCTCGGCGGCATCCTTGGAGAACAGCGCGATTTCACCCTGTTGGAACAAAGCGCATACGCCCAGGCAATAGCCCACTAACTGACTCACGGGTAAGATTTAAATATGGCCTCGAAAATCGCGCTGCGGTTTGTCGACGACCGCGCCTACGTCACGCTGGACCGGCCGGATAAGCACAACGGTCTGACCATCGAGATGCTACGTGATCTCGTCACGACGGCGCATACCGTCGCGGGCAACCAGGCGGTCCGGGCGGTCATCCTGTCCGGCAACGGTCCGAGCTTCAGCAGCGGCCTCGATATCTCGGGGGCGAGCCGCGATCCGCTCGCCGTCATCCGCGGCTTCATCCCGCTGCCCTGGCGCGGCACCAATGCCTTTCAGGAGGCCTGCTGGGCCTGGCGTCGACTCTCGGTGCCGGTGATCGCGGCGGTCCACGGCCACTGCTACGGCGGCGGACTACAGATCGCGCTGGCCGCCGACGTCCGCTTCGCCAGCCCCGACGCCGAATTCTCGATCATGGAGGCCAGACACGGTCTGGTGCCGGACATGACCGGCGCCGCGACGCTGTCCAGGCTGATCGGCATCGACAAGGCGCTGCTGCTGACCATGACCGCCGATATCGTGGACGCCGCCTACGCCGAGCGGATCGGCCTGATCACCGAGGTGGCCGCGGACCCGGTCGCGGCGGCGGAAAGGCTCGCCGATCGCATCGCGCTACGCTCCCCGCGCGCGGTCGCGGGCGCGAAACAACTCTTCGATCGTTCCTGGCATGCCTCGGCTCGCCGCAGTTTCGCCATCGAGCGAGCCACCCAGCTGCCATTGATCCTGCGACAGGCCATATCTCGACGGCACTGATCACAATTGAGGTAGCGCGGCGCTTACGATTTTCCAGACGAATCACGCATGCCACCAATTTCCCCGGTTTCGCTGTTAGCATCTTGAACGATTTGCCAGCCAGCCGAAATGTGACACGACACACGGGTGGGGGCCTGCGTTTCGTGGCGCTTCGGCCAGAACCGGAGGGCTTAGAGACTTTGCACAAGACTGCGTCCACCTTGCTCTCGGCACTGGCAGGAGCATCGGCCTTGCTCCTCGTAGCGACTACGCCAGCCACGGCAAACCCGAATGTGATCAACCCGATCCCGGTGTTGAACGGCTCCAATGGATTGCCCAATCTGGTCGGCCGGACCAAGGCGATATTCCAGGTGACCGGCATGGCCAGCCCCAACAACACGCAGACCTATAACGTGCTCGGCACCGATCTGGGCATCATGTGGGATAACGGGGACGGCGAGATGCTGACCGCATTCGGCGATACCGCCGGATTCGGCCTGCCCAACCTGCTCGCGGGCAGCACCTGGGCGTGGCGCAGCAATATTCTCATGCGCAGCAACACCCACGATCCGTCCAAAGGCATCTACTTCGACAGCGTCGTGCGGGATATCTTCGGTCAGGCACGCGATCTGATTCCGAGCCCGAAGATTCCATTCGTGGAGATCAGCCGTATCCCCACCGCGGGCATTTCGGCCGGCGGCGTTCAGTACATGAGCCTGATGTCGGTGCAGAGCTGGGACGATGTCGGCCAGTGGACCACGAATTTCTCCGGACTCGCCGCCTCCGGGGATAACGGTGAGACCTGGGGCGAGCTACCCGGGACCAGACGTCCGAATGAGGGCGGTAACGCCAACTTCCAGATGAACGCGTTCGTCAAGAACGGCGGTTACGTCTACGAATACGGCACCAAGTCCGGGCGCAATCAGGCGGCGTATGTCGCGCGGGTCCGGGAAGGGGATATCGCGAATCTGGGCGAGTACGAATACTGGGAGGGCGAGCGTTGGAGCAAGAAGGGCGATGTCGACGCCGCAGCGCCGGTCATGTGGGGCGTCGGCGAGTTGTCGGTGATGTACAACGAATATCTCGGCCAGTTCATCTCGCTCACCACCGATCCGTTCAACTCGGTGGTCCTGCGACGGGCCGGCTCGCCAACGGGTCCGTGGAGCGATCCCGAGGTGCTGATCGACAGCCGTGAACTGCCGGCCGCGTACGCACCGTCGATCTTCCCCTACCAAACCGGACCTGACCTGTACTTTCTCACCACGGTCCACACCCAGTACAACGTCATTCTGATGCATACCACCCTCTAGCCGCGCCACCGGCGCATGGCCGCGGCATTGCGCGGGCATGTGCTCATGTTCCACCAACTTGACCTCAACGACACTTCAGGTATAAAGCTGTGTCGCGTCGTCGAGCTTCAGGAGAGACCATGGGCATCACCTTCGCACCTAGCGAATCAGATTCCGGCACTTCGGATTTGCGCGAGTGGTTGCGCGCGCAGGCGCGGCCGATTTTCGATACGCATTCGAAGAGCACCGGATCGGATATCGCGGCATTGACCAAGCAGCTCGGGTCGGCGACCGTGGTCGGCTTGGGGGAATCGACCCGGTTCTCCCGGCAGACCTTCGGACTGCGGGAGCGGATATTCCGATCGCTTGTCGTGGAATACGGCTTCCGCGCGCTCGCGGTACAGGACAGCGCCCGTTCCGGTGAGCGGCTCGATGACTATGTGCGCACCGGCGCGGGTGATCCCGAGTCGGTGCTCGCGGGTGCGTGGCGGCCGACCCGAACCGCCGAAATGGCGGCGGCACTGCGGTGGATTCGCGAATTCAACACCGAGCACCCCAGCGATCCTGTGCGGATTTTCGGCGTCGAGCCGCCGCGCGCGGAATCATCGGATTACGAAGTGGTGCTGGATTATGTCCGGCGGCAGGCACCGGATCGGTTGGCCGCCTTGGAATCCCACCTCACCCCGATCCGCACCGCGCATCAAGTGGATGAACATGTCCAGCGCCATCAGGGAATTCACCCCGGCCGCCCGTTCATCGACGACGCACGCGCCGCCCTGGCACTATTCGAAAAGCTCCCGATGACAACTGAATTCGACAATGCGCTGACGCATCTGCGGTTCATCGTCGAATTCCACGAGAATAGCGTCGCCGGGCAGGGTGGTTTCGCGCGCGACGAGCAACCCGCCGCGGACCGGGTCATCGAATGGCAGCGTGATACCGGCGCGAAGATCGCGTATTGGGACGGCATCGCCCACACCGCGGCACTCCCCCTCGGTGTCGGTCCAGCGGAAACCTCCGAATTCCGCGGTACCGGTAGCTATTTGCGCGAACATTTCGGTGCGCAGTACATCTCGGTGGCCATCGGCTTCCATCACGGAAATCTTGGTATGGCCGTGGCGCCGGAGCCACTGTCGGACTTGGTCGACGCGGCACTCGGCGAGGTGGAACGGTCCGCCTTTTATGTCGACCTACACAGCGACGCATCGGAATCGATACGGCAGTGGCTGCACGGTCCGGCGAAGCTGCGCACGATCAGCGGCGTCTACGATCCGGCCGAGGACGCCACCGCGCACACCACCGTGCGCTCCCTCGTGGACGCCTTCGACGTACTCGTCCATATCCGCGAGACCACGCCGGTGCACTGGTTGCCGCAATCGAGCGCATAGGCCCCGCGCCGTGTCGATCCCGGCGCAAGCGGTAGCGGCGACGAGGATCGACGGGTGCACGACGGGTGCACGGCACATGGTGCAAATAGACTCGCGGTATGGACGCGACCGATTGGGACACGCGGTATGCGCAGAGTGAACTGATCTGGGGTGCACCGCCGAACAGCACCGTGGTGGAACACGTCTACGGACTGGAGCGGATCGCCCCGCTGCTGCCGGACACTCCCGACGGCGATCCGCCCGCCCTGCCGCGCGCCCTCGATCTCGCCTGCGGCGAAGGACGCAATGCATTGTGGTTGGCCACGCACGGCTGGCAGGTGCGCGCCGTCGACTATTCACAGGTCGGCATCGATAAGGGCCGCACCGTAGCGACCCGGCTGTCCCGTTCGGTCCGCGGCCGGATCAGCTGGCAGTGTGCCGATGTCACCGATCTGGACGCCGCGGGCATCACCGGCCCGTACGAACTCGTGCTGATGGTCTTCCTGCACCTGCCCGCCGAACAACGCCGGCGGCTGGTCCGCCGCCTCGCCGATCTCCTCGCCCCCGGCGGCACCCTACTGGTCCTCGGCCACGACACCACCAACCTCACCGAAGGCTCCGGCGGCCCACAGGACCCCTCGGTCCTGTTCACCCCCGACGATATCGTCGCCGACCTAGGCCCGGACACCGACCGCATCCGAGTCCGCATCGCCGACCGCGTCTACCGCCCCACCGAGGCACGCGACGCCATCGATGCCCTGGTCATCGCCACCAAACCCGCGGCCGCCCCGCCTGCCATCGAACCCTCCCCACCGGCCTGACGGTCATCGCCACACCGACCCGGTGCGCGCGCCGGACGTGGGCCAACCGCCATCGGATCTACGAAATGTTCCCGCCCACACACGTGCGCGGGCGTTTCGACCGAAACCTCATGCGTGGCGCGCAAATGCAGCCGCGCAATATCAAGGGGCCCGCCGCAGGCCCTCCGCATGCACGCGGACCAGAACTGTCACCGCTTGTGCGGGCACGCTCCCGCGCTACTCGGACCAGCGCTGCAACCAGGGGGTGACCGTGTCGGTGATGATGTCGAATCCTGATCGGAAGGAGTGGGGCTGACCAGGGATTACGCGCACCTCGGCGGCGTCGGCGGGGTCCGGGATGCCGAACGGGTCGTTCGCGCCGTTGATCACGACGACTTCGATATCGCCGGGGGCGAGCAGTTCCTCGCGACGCGTTTTCTCCGGCTTACCAGGCGGATGCAGCGGGAAGGACAGCGCGAGTACGCCGCGCGCTTCGGCGGCGATAGCGGTGCGGCAGGCGACCCGGGCGCCATTGCTGCGCCCACCTTGGATCAGCGGGACCTTGCGCACCCGCTTACGCAGAGCTGTGACAATCTCCAGCCACGCCTCGTCCTGTTTGACCGCCGATCCGGGCGCGCGCCGTCCGGCGACCCGGTACGGCTGCAGCACCCGCGCCACCGCGCCGCCCAGTTCGTAGGCGCAGTCGCGCACGGTGAGCAGGTCTTTCGCGTCCACACCGCCACCGGATCCGTGCGTGAGCAGCAACAGGAACGTCGCCTTGCGCGGCTTGTCGAGCTCGATCTCCGCGGGCCCGGCGCTCGTCTCGATTCGCACATTTCCACGGTAGCCCCCCGCTATCCGAAGACGCCCAGCTATCCGAAGATGCCAAGCCACCTGCGACGCGTCGGTCGCCAGATATGCGTCGGCTAACCCGGCCACTTCGGCTATTACGCGAGGCGTAGACAAACAGCAACGCCTTCGAGTGTTTTTCGCGTCACATTGCAGGCCGGGGCCTTTGCGACCTCATTACCTGCCGGTAATATGATTGATAAGTTACCCGCGAGTAGCATGTGTCGGATTCTTTCGAGCGACCCGCAAGCAGTCGCTACGGACGCCGGCACGGCTACCCGATGGACGGACACGGGCGGGAACGGCAACCAACCGACCGCACCAACTCAACGGAGAGTGAGTAACAGACATGGGCCACTACAAGAGCAACGTCCGCGACCTGGAGTTCAACCTCTTCGAGGTACTCGGCCTCGGCGCCATCCTCGACAGCGACGCCTACGGCGATCTCGACACCGAGACCGTCAAGGAGATGCTCAACGAGGTGCGTCGCCTTGCCGAGGGTCCGCTCGCCGATTCGTTCGTCGACGGCGACCGCAACCCGCCGACCTTCGATCCCGAGACCCACACGGTCACTCTCCCCGAATCGTTCAAGAAGTCCTACCGCGCACTCGAGGACGCGGGCTGGGCCAAGGTCGCCGTCCGCGAGGAACTGGGTGGCCTCGGTGCCCCGAGCGCGGTCGCCTGGGCGCTGGGCGAGATGATCCTCGGCGCCAACCCCGCAGCTCAGATGTACGCCGCCGGTGCAGGTTTCACGCAGGTGTTCTACAACAACGGCACCGATGAGCAGAAGAAGTGGGCGCAGATCATCGCCGACCGCAACTGGGGCGCCACCATGGTGCTGACCGAGCCGGATGCCGGTTCCGACGTCGGCGCGGGCCGCACCAAGGCGATCGAGCAGGAAGACGGCTCCTGGCACATCGAGGGCGTCAAGCGCTTCATCACCTCGGGTGACTCCGACGACCTGTTCGAGAACATCATGCACCTGGTGCTGGCCCGCCCCGAGGGCGCCGGTCCGGGCACCAAGGGCCTGTCGCTGTTCTACGTGCCGAAGTGGCACTTCGACTTCGAGACCCAGACCCTGGGCGACCGCAACGGTGTCTTCGTCACCAATGTCGAGCACAAGATGGGCATCAAGGTCTCGGCCACCTGTGAGGTCACCTTCGGCGGCCACGGTGTGCCCGCCAAGGGCTGGCTGGTCGGCGAGGTGCACAACGGCATCGCGCAGATGTTCGACGTCATCGAGAACGCGCGCATGATGGTCGGCACCAAGGCCATCGCGACCCTGTCGACCGGTTACCTGAACGCACTGGACTACGCCAAGCAGCGTGTCCAGGGTGCGGACCTGACCCAGATGACCGACAAGTCCGCCCCGCGCGTCACCATCACCCACCACCCGGATGTGCGCCGCAGCCTGGCCATGCAGAAGGCGTACGCCGAGGGTCTGCGCGCCATCTACCTGTACACCGCCGCACACCAGAACGCGGATATCGCCGAACTGGTCTCCGGCGCCGATGCGGATGTGGCCTTCCGGGTCAACGATCTGCTGCTGCCGATCGTCAAGGGCGTCGGCTCCGAGCGGGCCTACCAGTACCTGACCGAATCGCTGCAGACCTTCGGTGGCTCCGGCTTCCTGCAGGACTACCCGATCGAGCAGTACATCCGCGACGCGAAGATCGACTCGCTCTACGAGGGCACCACCGCGATCCAGGCGCAGGACTTCTTCTTCCGCAAGATCGCTCGTGACCGTGGCGTCGCGCTGGCCCATGTGGCCGGCCAGGTGCGGAAGTTCATCGAGTCCGAGGCCGGCAACGGTCGCCTCAAGGCTGAGCGCAAGCTGTTGGCCACCGCGCTCGAGGATGTGCAGGCCATGGCCGCCACCCTGACCGGGCACCTGATGGGCGCCCAGGAGCAGCCGGCCGAGCTATACAAGGTCGGTCTGGGTTCGGTGCGCTTCCTGCTCGCCGTCGGTGACCTGTTCATCGGCTGGCAACTGCTGCGGCAGGCCGAGGTCGCCATCAAGGCCCTCGACAATGGCGCGGTCGGTGCCGACGAGGCCTTCTACCAGGGCAAGGTCGGCGTCGCACAGTTCTTCGCACGCAATGTGCTGCCGGAGCTGACCGCGACCCGCACCATCCTGTCCAACCTGGACAACGACATCATGGAACTGGACGAAGCGGCGTTCTGATCCAATAGATTTCGCACACAGCGGCCCCGGACTTCCGGGGCCGCTGTTCTTATTTGGTGCGCCGCACCATCTCTCGGGTGGGCTCGGCCAGCTGGATCACCGGTTGTTCCGGATCTTCGGCCAGCACAACGGTATTGCCGCCCAGCCGTTTCGCCTGATACATCGCGGCATCGGCACACCGCAGCAGCAGCTGCGGGCGTCCGGGGTCCGCGCCGCCGTCACACACCGCGACACCCACACTGGCCGTAACGGGTACGCCGGGTGTCTCGGCAACGGCACGACGCAATCGCTCGCCCAGGCGCAGCGCGGCGGCGCGATCCAATTGGTCCACCACCGCAAATTCCTCGCCACCCGTGCGGGCGACCACGGCATCGGGATCGACCGCGGCGCGCAACCCCTCGGCCGTCGAGACCAGCACCTCGTCACCGATGATATGGCCGAAGCTGTCGTTGACCGCCTTGAAACGGTCGAGGTCGAGGGTTATGACGCACAGTTGGCGCTGGTATCGGGAACGGTGCAGGTAGTAGTCGAGTCCGCGGCGATTCAGCAGCATGGTCAAGGGGTCGGAGAGCACATCGATGCGCAATACCCAATAGCAGAATTGCAGCGCGGGCAGCACTACGACAATGGCCGCGACCATGATCAACACGATCGCACCCGCCAGGGCGAGATCGTTGCTCTCCGCATCAACCACCAGCAATTCCGCCAGCACACTCACCGTGAGCAGCGACCATCCGGCGTGCGCGGCGAGCGCCTTCGGGCTGTGGAAGAACGTGATGTAGGCGCCGGTGACCACGAGCAGCATCGCGCTCAGTGCGCCGTACACCCGATCGCTGTCCACCAGGCACGATGCCGTGATCGCAAGATCCGCAGAGGTCAACATGGCCAGCGAGGTGCTGGCGCTGGGCCATGGGAACAGCCACCAGCGGATCGTCCATACCGCGGCCGTCGCACCGGCCGCCATGAAGACGGTGCGCCCCACCGTGCCGCTCGGACCGGCCGGCGACATCCAGATCAGGATAGTGATCACGAGCATCAACGCACTGCCCGCACCGATGATCGCCTTGATCAGGCGCAGCCCGGAATGGGATTCGAGAGTACGCACGAACCAGCGATAGTGCGCCGGATCGCGCCACCAACTACGAAGTATCGCGCGACAGTCACCCATGGAGCCACCCCCTAGCGTTGACGAAATCCTGCTCGATGTACCGAACAGCTTTGCCATTTCGAGCGACCATTAACCATCGCCAACGGTGTCGCATCGAACGACCGGTATGCGCCTCGCCTGCGGGGACAGGCCAGCCCCTGCCGAAGTCCCCGTTCTCCTGGTTTCCCTCAGTGTAGCGATGATCACACGTCACCCTCTACCGCGCAGGAGCCGGACAGAGATCACGAAAACGGGCACAATGACCGGGCAGATCGCGCGCAAGAAGGGATCGTCCGGATGAATCGATCGCTGTCCGCACTCACCAGAGCCGGTGTACTCGGCGCCGCACTCGCGGTCGCGCTGGCCGGCCCGGCCGCCGCCGATCCGAATCTCCTGATTCCCATTCCCGGCATCAACCCCATCCCCGGCATCAACGGACAGCCACGCGGCCTGCCGCACTTACCCGGACGGACCCAGGCGGTCTTCCAGATGACCGGTATGGACAGCCCCAATCGCACCCAGACGGTCAATGTGCTCGGCACCGACCTCGGCGTCATGTGGGACGACGGCAACGGCCGGATGATCACCGCCTTCGGTGACAGCGCGGGCCTCGGCTTCCCCAACCTGCTCGTCGGCAGCGCCTTCGCCTGGAGCAGCCAGGTACTTTTCCACAGCTCGACCAAGGATCCGGCGCAGGGGATCGCCTTCGAGGGCGCCGTGACCAATCCGCTGCCCAGCCCGAAGATTCCGGGTATCGAGATCAGTCTCATTCCGACAGCGGGCATTTCGGTCGGCGGGGTGCAGTACATGAGCCTGATGTCGGTGCGCGAATGGGGTGAGCACGGCAAGTGGTCGACCAACTTCTCCACCCTCGCCGCCTCCGGTGACGGCGGGCAGACCTGGGCCCCGCTGACCACGACCCGGCGCGCGAATGTGGATGGACATCAGAACTTTCAGCAGAACGCCTTCCTGAAGGATGCCGGTTACGTCTACCGCTACGGCACCCCGGCCGGTCGGCTGAATCCCGGATTCGTCTCGCGGGCAGTGGAATCCGATATCGCCGATCTCGATCGCTACGAGTACTGGGATGGCAAGGAGTGGAAGCCCGAGGCCAAGGACGCCACACCGATCGTCGGGGATGTCAGCGAGCTGTCGGTCATGTGGAACGAGCATCTCGGCAAATTCATCATGCTCACCACGGATTCCCGGAATGCGGTGGTGCTGCGCACCGCGGCGGCGCCGGAGGGACCGTGGAGCGAGCCGGAGGTGCTCGTCGACGGCCCCGCGCTGCCGAGCGCCTACGCGCCGATGATCTTCCCCTATCAGACCGGTGGTGACCTGTACTTCTTGCTGTCGGTATGGAATCAGTACAACGTGCTGCTGATGCGAACCCCGTTGTAGGAGTTGTCTACTCGCACTTCACGACGGGTACCGCGTCGTACTTCACCGTCCGCGTGCTGCGCGAGATTTCCCGACTGGTCTTGCGATCGGTGATGACTCGCGTATCGGAGATGGTGAAGCCCGGTGCACCTTCGGTGGCGATGCACTCCTTGCCCTTGGGGAGTTTGATCTCGGTGGGCTCGGTGGGCTTGGTCTTCTCGCCGGTGATGGATTCGACGTTGACGATCTTGGTGCCCCAGAGGCGGACCGTGACCTCCGAGTCGGTGGTCGATGTTTCGATGTAGACACCGGACTGGCTGTTATTGCGGAATTTGAGGTCGATGGCGCCGTCGAAGACGGTGGCCTCGCGTGCCGCCGGATAGCGGGAAATGTAATAGCTGTGCTCGGTGTGCCCGGCATCCTCCATACCCGCGAAATAGGCGGCGTTGTAGAGGGTGGTGGCGAACTGGCTGATGCCACCGCCGACCGCGGTGCTCGGGCGGCCGTGGTCGATGATGCCGGATTCGACGTACCCCTCGGCGGTGCCGCGGGGCCCGGTGAAGTCGTTGAGCGAGAAGGTTTCTCCCGGCTTGACGATGGCGCCGTTCACCTTCCTGGCGACCACCCGGATATTCACACCGGACGGCCCGCTGAAGCCGCTGGTGGTGAATTGGCCCATCACCTCGGTGACACCGAGTGCATTGGCGGCCTCGGTGGTGAGCTTGGGATCGACCTTCTCGTAGATGGCCTGCGCGGTGCGCTCCTGCGCGGCGACAATGAGATTCGGCAACTGCTCCAATGTCTTCGCCCAATTGATCTTGTCGCCGACCACGGCCGGAACCACCGTCGGGGTCGATCCGGTCACGGCGAAGGTCGCATCCTTGGCCTCGACCTCGGACGGCGCGAGTTGCGGACCGAGCACCCCGAGTGCGGCTTCATGTTTGAAGGCCGCGGCGAGACCGCCCTGGCCATCGGGTGCGAAGAATATGATGGACGCGATCTGCTCCGGCTCCAGCCGGCCCGTGGCATTGTTCTTGCCCGCGAAAACAATCGGCGCACTCACCGCTGGTTCGGCGATGGTGTGCAGGGCATGCTCGACCGCCTCGGCGCGCACGGCAATGGGTGCGGCGGTCTCCGGAAGATCGAGCAGCGCACCGAGATACCAGTTTTCGATGAGCACGGTGCGCGCGGCCGGCCCATCGAGGATGCGCCCGGGTACCGGCGGCACCGCGACCGGGCGGGCGCCGTCGAAGGCAATGGTGCCCTCGACCGTCGCGCGGTCGTGCACCCGCAAGGCGGTGAGCTGGGCATCCAGTGCGCGCTCATCGATGGTGCTGACGACCGGCACCGTATGCGTGATGAACAGCGAAGTCAGTCGGGTTATCGGATTGAGCGGTTGACCGCCGACGCGGGCAAAGGTGGCATCCCAATCCGCCGACAGGCCAGCGGTTTTGGGGGTGAGCCTGGTCTGTACGTCGCCGATCTGCAGTGGCAGTTCCTGGTCGACGCGCGGATCCACCGCGGCGCGCAGTTCGGCAGTCGCGGCCGCTGTGTCCTTGCCGCCGATATCGATACCGGCCACGACGACGCCGCGCGGCACCTGACCCGACGAAAGGATCAGGTCCGCAACGTAAGCCAGGCCGCATGCCACGATCAGTGCGCCGACGCCGACGCCGATGCGTTGGGCGATAGGTGATCTGAGCCCGCTCGGTCCGGACGGCTGCTCGGGTGCACTGCGCCCCTGCCGACGCTTGTCGGTGGGGTCGGGCACTGTGGGCCGCGGCGATGTTCGCAGCGGCTGGGTCGGCGCAGAATCCCCGGCCCACGCCGCTGACTGCGGTCCGGACTGATGTTGCGCGGCCGCCTGGTGCGCCCCTGGCTGCTGCGCCGACCGCGGCTGCTCCATGCCCGAAGCCTGCTGCGCGACCGTGCGCGGCGGCGGTGGCTGTTGCGATGTGGCGGAGCGAGCCGAATCGAGGAACTGTCGTAGCCCGACCTCACCACTTTCGTGTCGGCCATGCCGCCCGGTACTCGATTCGCTCGTCACGAACCGTCCTCCCCGTCGATTCTAAGGAGCCCACACGGTGCGAGCTACCGCCAACGATATCGGTCGGTACCGACAACGCCAGCACAGTACGGTCCAGCAGCAAATCCCACACACGGACCGCGTCACATATGGAAAGGCCCCGCGTAGTTGCCGGGTCGGGGGTCTGGTAACTACGCGGAGCCACCCCGTTTATCGCTGCGGCGCACCGCGCGTTACAGATGCGCGGGACAATCGAGCTGAACCCTTCCTACCAGGGCTCCATACGCGACGAGGGAGATGGATGGAATGCAGCTGGGCATGATCGGCCTAGGTCGGATGGGCGCCAATATCGTGCGCCGGATTGTCAAGGACGGCCATACCGCCGTCGGCTACGAACGCAGACCCAACATGACCATTACCCTCGCCGAGGAATTGGGCAGCGATGGTTTTCAGGGCTCCACCGATTTGCGGGACTTCGTGTCCCGGCTGGAGACCCCGCGCGTGGTCTGGGTGATGATCCCGGCCGCGGTGACCGGTCAGGTGATCGGCCAGGTGGCCGAGCTGCTCGAGCCCGGCGACATCATTATCGACGGCGGCAACAGCCGCTACCACGACGACATCGCGCGGGCGGCTGCGCTGCAGCCCAAAGGCATCCACTATGTGGACATCGGTACCTCGGGCGGTGTGTTCGGACTGGACCGCGGCTTCTGTCTGATGATCGGCGGCGAGGCCGAGCCGGTGGCACATCTGGATCCGCTGTTGCGGTCCATCGCACCCGGGGTCGAGGCGGCCGCGCGGACGCCGGGCCGCACCGGCGAGCCGTCACCCGCCGAACAGGGCTATCTGCACTGCGGACCGGCCGGTGCGGGCCATTTCGTGAAGATGGTGCACAACGGCATCGAATACGGCGCGATGGCCGCCTACGCCGAGGGGCTGAACATACTGCACAAGGCCGATATCGGCGCGACGCACGATGCCGTTGCCTCGGCCGAGGAAACCCCGCTCGAACACCCGGAGTGGTACCGATACGACATCGACGTGCCCGAGGTGACCGAGGTGTGGCGACGCGGTTCGGTGGTTGCCTCATGGTTGCTGGATCTCACCGCGAGCGAGCTCTACGCCGATCCGACCCTGGAATCCTTCGACGGCCGGGTATCGGACTCCGGTGAAGGCCGCTGGACCCTGGACGCCGCGATCGATACCGGCGTCCCCGCGCCGGTGCTCGCGGCGGCACTGTTCGGGCGGTTCTCCTCCCGCGGCGAGGCGCTCTACGCGGACAAAATGCTCTCGGCCATGCGCAAGGCGTTCGGCGGTCACAACGAACTGCCCACGAAGTAGGACTATCCGCGATCCGGTCGGGCCGAAGCTCTTGCTGCCCGGCCGGATTCGCCACCGCCCGTGCACGTTTGATGCGCTGACGCCCGGGGTGGGAAGTCGTTACGGTGAGAGGTATGGAGTTCGCGTCGTCTTCCTTCTCCGAGACCCTGCGCCGATACGCCCCGGAACTTCTGCCCGGCAACAATTTCGGCAATGTCACGGTGCGCGGGCAGGACATCGCGCCGCACGGCACCACGATCGTGGCCGTCGCCTACCGGGGCGGCGTGCTGCTCGCCGGTGACCGGCGCGGCACCATGGGAAACCTGTTGGCCAGCCGGGATATGGAGAAGGTGTTCATCACCGATACCTACTCGGCGGCGGGTTTCGCGGGCACGGTGGGCATGGCCATCGAGATGATCCGATTGTTCGCGGTCGAGCTGGAGTACTACGAGAAGATCGAGGGCGTCGGACTGACCTTCGAGGGTAAGGCGAACAAACTGTCGAAGATGGTGCGCGACAATCTGCCTGCCGCGCTACAGGATATGGCGGTGCTCCCGCTGCTGGTCGGCTACGACCTGAGCGCCACCGATCCGGAAAAGGCCGGGCGGATCTTCTCCTTCGATGTCGTCGGCGGTCGCAGCGAGGAGCGCTTCGGCTATGCCGCGGTCGGTTCCGGTTCGCTGTTCGCGAAGTCGTCGCTGAAGAAGACCTACAGCCGCGGCATCGACGAGGAGCAGGCACTTCGGATCACCGTCGAATCGCTCTTCGACGCAGCCGAGGACGACACCGCCACCGGCGGACCGGACCTCACCCGCGGCATCTATCCAACCGTAGTCGTCATCAATTCCGAAGGCGCCGTGGAGGTTCCAGCGGATCGGCTCGCCGAGATCACTCGCGGACTCGTCGCGGACCGAGCCGCGGCAGCACGCGATTAACGCCACGGGTGGTATTCGGTCGAGGAAACGACCGAATACCACCCATGTCCTGTGCTCACATCGGCCTTCGCGAAGGCGACAGCTGATCTCGCCAGCACATGGGTAACTCATCGGGTACGGGCTAACCCAGCCACCGCCTGCCCGCCAGACGCCGACGCCACAGTCGTGGCACTCGAGTCTGGCGCCGGAATATCCGGGGAGGCGGGGGAGCCTCAGCGCTCCAGGATCGCGACGACGCCCTGACCGCCCGCGGCACAGATGGAGATCAGCGCACGGCCGGATCCCTTCTCCGCCAACATCTTCGCGGTGGAGGCGACGATGCGCCCGCCGGTCGCGGCGAACGGGTGGCCCGCGGCGAGCGAGGAACCGTTGACATTGAGCTTGCTGCGATCGATCGAACCGAGCGCGCCGTCCAGGCCCAGCCGCTCCTTGCAGTACTGATCCGACTCCCACGCCTGCAGGGTGGCCAGCACCACCGAGGCGAAGGCCTCGTGGATCTCGTAGTAGTCGAAGTCCTGCAGGGTCAGGCCGTTTCGGGCCAGCAGGCGCGGCACCGCGTAGGTGGGCGCCATCAGCAGACCGTCGGGGCCGTGGATGTAGTCGACGGCCGCGACCTCGGAATCGATCAGATTCGCGAGCACCGGCAGCTTGCGCTCGGCGGCCCATTCCTCGCTGGACAGCAGCACCGCGGAGGCGCCGTCGGTGAGCGGGGTGGAGTTACCGGCGGTCATGGTGGCATCGCCCAATGTGGTGCCGAAGACCGGCTTCAGGGTGGCCAGCTTCTCGATGGTCGAACCGGGACGCAGATTGTCGTCGCGGGTCAGGCCGAGGAACGGGGTGATCAGATCGTCGAAGAAACCGCGGTCGTAGGCGGCGGCCATATTCTTGTGCGACAGATAGGCCAGTTCGTCCTGAGCCGCGCGCGCGATGCCGAATTCCTTGGCGGTGATGGCGGCATGCTCACCCATGGA
This sequence comes from Nocardia sp. NPDC049707, assembly GCF_040674855.1. Classification (NCBI taxonomy): domain Bacteria; kingdom Bacillati; phylum Actinomycetota; class Actinomycetes; order Mycobacteriales; family Nocardiaceae; genus Nocardia; species Nocardia sp. NPDC049707. Next base: position 34,958 of record NZ_JBFANN010000043.1, read on the forward strand.
CAGACCGGTGCGCGGTTCGGCATTGCGCGGGATTTCGATGCCGAGCATGGCAGGGCGCAGCTGACCGACCAGCTTGAGACGGTCCTTATTGCTCTTGGCGCGGTTGGCGTCGAGCATCCACTCGCGCATGGACTCGCTGACCCCGATCGGCGCATCGCTGGTGGTGTCGGTGCCGCCGCCGATACCGGCATCGATGCGACCGGCGGCGATCGCGTCACCGACGGTGACGATCGCCTGCAGGCCGGTGCCGCAGGCCAATTGCAGGTCGTGGGCCGGGGTGTAGGGGCTGAGCTTGCTGCCGAGCACGCTCTCGCGGATCAATCCGTGCTCGCCGACGCGCTTGAGCACCGCGCCGCCGACCACCATGCCGAGGCGCTCGCCCTGCAGACCGAACCGGCTGACCAGACCGTCCAGCGCGGCGGTGAACATGTCCTGGTTGGAGGCGTGGGCATAGGCCTTATCGGAGCGGGCGAACGGAATCCGGTTGCCGCCAACGATGGCGACCGGGCGTGGGGCCTGCTTTGCCGTGCTCTTCGCTGAACGGGCTTTGGTTGTCACTCGAGTCTCCAAGGTCTCGTCGGGTGCCCGGTGGGCCGTTCGGCGTGGACGTGTCCGCGCAGATCGACACCCCGTCGCGATTGGTTTACTTTAAACTTACTCTGGAGTAAGTTTGTTGTCGACACCGTACCCCGCGAGTCTGCGTAAATTCGCGCCAGGGCAGGTAAGCGAGTGAACAGCTGGACAGAGCCGAGCATTGCTCGGTCATGACGGAGCCGAGCGCCAGCGAGGTGCGGTCATGATGAGCACACAGACCATTCGGCAACGCAGCCGCCGGCGGGTGCGAACCACGACACACAGAAAAGGGAGAAACAGTGGCAGCCAGCAAGAGCAAGAGTGCACCCAACCTCTACGGATCGTTCGTACACTCCGCTCCCGGCCAGTTCCTGGCGAGCAAGTTGGGCCTGCCGCAGCCGGAGCACCTGCGCCGCTACCAGGCCGGTGAGCCGCCGCTGCCCGGTCCGGTGCTGGTCGGCGGCAAGGGCCGGGTCGCCGAACCGGTGCGCACCCTGCTTTCGGACTACACCTTCGCCGACGCGCCCGCCTCCGGCCAGAAGTACGGCGCGCTGGTCTTCGACGCGACCGGTATCGGCACGGTCGAGGATCTGTCGCAGCTGTTCGAGTTCTTCCAGCCGGCCATGCGCAGCATCGCGGCGTCCGGTCGCATCGTCGTCATCGGCACCACCCCCGAGCTGACCGCGGGCGTGGACGAGCAGATCGCCCAGCGCGCGATCGAGGGTTTCACTCGCAGCGTCGCCAAGGAGCTGCGGCGCGGAGCCACCGCCCAGCTGGTCTACCTGCACCCGGAGGCCGCCGCCACCGCGTCCGGTCTGGAATCCACACTGCGCTTCCTGCTTTCGGCCAAGTCGGCATTCGTCGACGGTCAGGTCATCCGGGTCGGCAAGGCCGACGCGGTGGCCCCGGCCGCGTGGGATAAGCCGCTCGACGGCAAGGTCGCCGTGGTCACCGGCGCCGCGCGCGGTATCGGCGCGACGATCGCCGAAGTGTTCGCCCGCGATGGCGCGACCGTGATCGTCGCCGATATCCCCGCCGCCGGCGAGGCCCTTTCGGCCACCGCGAACAAGGTCGGCGGAACCGCGCTCGCACTGGACGTGACCGCACCGGACGCCGCCGAGAAGCTGGCCGAATTCGCCACCGAACGCTTCGGCGGCATCGATATCATCGTGCACAACGCCGGTATCACCCGCGACAAGCTGCTCGCCAACATGGACAAGGGCCGCTGGAATTCGGTCATCAACGTCAATCTCGCCGCGCCGCACCGCATTACCGAGGGTCTGGTGGCGCGTGGCGCGCTGAAGGATGGCGGCCGCGTTATCGACGTGTCCTCCATCGCGGGTATCGCCGGCAACCGCGGCCAGACCAACTACGGCGCGTCCAAGGCCGGTGTCATCGGCATGGTCAATGCCGAGGCACCGAAGCTGGCCGAGAAGGGCATCACCATCAACGCCGTCGCGCCCGGTTTCATCGAAACCGCCATGACCGCGGCCATTCCGCTGGCCACCCGCGAGGCGGGTCGGCTGATGAGCTCGCTGCTGCAGGGCGGACAGACCATCGACGTCGCCGAGACCATCGCCTACTTCGCCAGCCCGGCGTCGAATGCGGTGAGCGGCAATGTGGTTCGGGTCTGCGGTCAGAGCCTGATCGGAGCATGATGACCGAGACGATCACGCTCACCGAACCTCCCAAGAACAGCAGTCTGTTCGTCAAGGCCGCGCTCGGTGCGGTGCCGGTGCCGCTGGTCTCGGCGCGCAAACCGACGCTGCCCGACCGCGTCGTCCGGTTGTCGGGCCTGCGCGTCGATCCGGATCACCTGGCCGCGTACTGCCGGGCGACCGGGCTGCGGTTCGGCGATTCGCTGCCGCTGACCTATCCGTTCATCCTCAGCTTCCCACTGGCGATGCAACTCGTTGTGGCACGGGACTTTCCGTTCGTCGCGGTGGGTGCGGTGCACGCGCAGAATCTGATCGAGCGCAGTCGCGAGATCTCGGTGAGCGAGCCGCTGGACTTCACCACGCATATCGAGAATCTGCGCGAGCACCCGAAGGGGCTGCTGGTGGATGCGATCACCGAGGTGAATGTCGGCCGGGAGCTGGTGTGGCGTCAGGTCACCACCTTCCTGCACCAGCAGCGCACCTCACTCTCGGGTGAACCGAAGGCCGAGCCGAAGCCGGAGGAGGTTCCGCCGCCGCCGATGCGGACCGTTCGGGTGGATCAGAAAACGATCACCCGGTACGCGGCCGCCTCCGGTGACCACAACCCGATCCACACTTCGGCATTGGGCGCCAAGGCGTTCGGCTTCCCGAAGGCAATCGCGCACGGTATGTGGTCGGCCGCGAATATCCTCTCGAATGTCGAGGGCCGGATCCCCGAAAACGCGACCTACGCGATCAAATTCGGCAAGCCGATCCTGCTTCCGTCCACCGTGAACGTGTACGCCGACCAGGTCGGCGGCGGCTGGGACCTAGCACTGCTGCATCCGAAGAAGGGCTACCCACACCTGACGGCCACTCTGCGCTGATCCAGCCCGAAGCCGCACCTCGAGCAGCGGGGTGCGGCTTCGTCGTTTCCGCCCCATTTGCGCAGGCCGATTCCGCTGCGGCGCACGAATCCGCTCGCCGCGCAGCGAATAGCCGGGCAAACCAGTGCGCGGCGCGACAAAACCTGCGCGGGCAGAACCAACACAGCGCACCAGGCCGATCCATCTGCGGCGCACGAATCCTTCTCCCCGCACAGCGAATGGGGGGACAAATCAGTGCGCGGCGTGGCAGAGCGGGGTCAGCAGTCGCAGCCGCAACCGTCGCAGCAGCAGCCGTCGCAGTCGCAGCAGTTGCAGTCGCAGCAGTTGCAGCAATCTCTGCAGTCGCAGTTTTTGATCCAGGCGTCCTTGCGTTCGCCGCTGCATGGGTTGGTGTGGTCGGCGCAGCAGGCGTAGCCGGTGCAGTAGACGCCGAGGACCAGTGCCAGCGCCTGGCCGATCCCTGGTCGGCGCGGCGGCTTCTCGAATCCGGTTCCCGGTGGCATCGGATACTGCATTGCCGGGGTGTGCCGGGATGTGCTGCAGGCGTGGGCGGTTACGCCTAGGCCGCGGCCGACTCCGCGCACCAAGGAGTGCAGTGGGTCGAGCAGCATCCAGCGGACGGTGGGGACCTGGTCCAGCTCGGCTTCCGCAACCGCCCGGCGCAGCTGCGAATCCGATTGCCGCAGTAGTTCGTAGGCCTCGGGCATAGTGGTTCCGGTGGCGGCGAGCGGATTGAAGCGGCCGCGGGTCCGGTCGTCGTCGAAGTCCTCGACGGCATCGGTGAGATGCGCGATCCGTCCGAAATGCCTGCCCGCGTCGCGTAGAGCGGCGATGTTGTCCGGCCGGTCGGCCAGAACCGCAGTGTGCCCGAAGAATTCCGCCGCACAGAGCTGGGTCGGTGCGGTCAGCTCGTCGAGAGAGATTGTGCGAGAGGCATTTTCCGAGGTTTCGGGCTTGCTGCTGAGCCATGCGCGCACATTCGGTTCGACCGGGCCCGAGCGATCCGCACCGGCAAGAGCTTCCAGGCGCGACTGCGAATTGATCGCGGCGACAAGCGGCTCCACATCGAGGCCGATCAGGGCTGCCTGCGATCGCGCGCGGTCGGCCCAGCGAGTCGACACCTTCGTCATCGGGCGCCGGGTGAGTACCGAGCCGTCACCATCGTCGACGTGATCACGAATCTTGGCCGCTCCCAACAAGAGTGATGCGGTGGCCGCCAGCACTACGCCCGGCGAATCCGCACTCGCCACCTCGGCGCGACGCATCCCCCGCAGTGCGCACGGCCCCGCTGTGGTCCGCCCCGCCGCCCCGGGCAGCTGCGCCTCGGTCAGCACGCTCAGGACGATCGCATCGGTATTGGTCGCCGCCCGCGCCAACTGCCCATGCCCATCCCGCAACCCCAAACACAGCCCACACATATGCGTACGCCACTGCCCGGCATCGATCCCGTATTTCGCGGCCCCATGCGAACACGGCCGCAACATCCCGAACAACTCCACCCCGTTCCCCGACCACTCCGCCGGTCCACTCAATTGATCTCCCGCACTCTCGCAGCCCGCCACCACGGCCGCAAGCCAGGCCGCCCGGCGCACGAATTAGCGCGCCACGCGCGAATTAGCGTGCGAGCACGTGCGCGGGAGAACAGTTGATGCGCGACACCGAGCTCGCGGGGGTTACTCCGCCTTTTTGCGGCCCGCGAGACCGCGCCAGGCGAGGTCGTCGAGGAGGTCGACGGCCTCGGCGACTTCGATGCGGCCGCTGGCTACGCTGTCGGCAATGGCCTCGCCCGCGCCGATGACAGCCACGGCGACAATAGCGAAGTTGGTACCCGGTTCGGCGTGTTTGGCGCTGGATTCGAGGAGTTTGGCGGTCAGTTCGATCACGCGTTCGCGGGCGTTCTCGATTTCCGAGGCGAAGGCTTGCTGGCCGATCGCCTGGCGGTAGAGCACCTGCCAGGAGGTACGGTTGCGGTCGACGAATCCGAGGAAACCCTCGAGGGCCGTGCGGACCTGTTCATGCGGGGAAAGTTGCGGGTTGCCGGCGGGCGCTACCGATTCGATGAAGCGCAGTCCCTCACGCTGGATGCAGGCACGGAAAAGTTCATCCTTGGAACCGTAGTAGAGGTACAACATCGGCTTGGAGATCTTCGCCTCGGCGGCGATCGCGTCCATCGAGGTCTCGTGGAACCCCTTACGCGAGAACACCTCGACCGCGGCATCGAGCATCTGCTGCTCACGAACCGCCCGAGGAAGTCGCTTCGTTCCGCCCGCCATCACTCTCCTACCGCATGGTGAAGCTTTTATATTACTCCAAGGTAAGTTCGGCGGGTCGGATTGCGCATTCGTAAGCTCGGCGAACTATCGGCACTCGGCTCGCATCCTTCGGCCCGCGATGTCCTCGGATTCGCGGACACAGCTGTTCAGCTGTCCAGCGCAGCGATATTACGCGGGCCCGGCGATTACGCGGCTGCACACCATACGACCGCCGTAGCTACTGCTGGCAGGTCGCTCGACCAGGCCGGCATTCAGCAGGGCGCCAGCGCGCCCTTGTATCGAGCCATCCGCAGCACCGATGTGTCGACCCGGTCGGCGGGCAGCCGGCCACTCGATACCGCCTGCTCGAGGCGATCCAGCACCTGCGGCACGGCATCGGTGGTGATCCACAGCGCATTGTCGGCACCGGCGACCAGCGCGGCCTCGACCGCGTCCTCGATGTTCATCCGGCTGGTGATGGCGGCCATACCACCGAGGTCGTCGGTGAAGATCGGACCCTGGAACGGGGCCGCGCCGTAGCCGGTCCCATCACGCAGCAGCGACATGGCCTGCGGGCTGATGCTGGCGGGCACATTGGGGGTGGTCAGGTCGGGTACGTCGAGGTGGCCGACCATGACCGCGGCACCGGAGTTGATCAGATTGCGGAACGGCACCAGGTCCACCGTCTGCAACTGCGACAGCGGCGGGGTGCGGACGGCACCGGTGTGCGAATCGCCCGTTCCGGAGCCGTGGCCCGGGAAGTGCTTCATCACCGTGCCGACACCGACCTCGTTCATCGCGCGGATGTAGGCGTCGGCGTACTCGGTGACCACCGCGGGATCGTCGGAGAAGGAACGGTCGCCGATGACGGAATCGTCGGGCTGACTGCTCACATCGACGTCCGGGGCGAAGTCCACCGTGACGCCCAGATCCTTCAGCGCGCGGCCACGGGTCACGGTGGCGTCGTGGAACTGCTGCGACGTCATGGTCTGGGCGGTCACCCGGGCCGACGGGGCCGCGCCGATCAGATCCTTGGCCCGGGAGACCCGGCCGCCCTCCTCATCGATGGTCACCATCAGCGGTACCTTGGCCGCGGCCTTGACCTGCGTGATCAGGCCATCGGCCAGCAGCGACCGATCGGTCCAGCCGCCGACGAAGATGCCGCCGACCTGCGAATTGCGCACCACATTCGTGGCGTCGTCGGCACCGGTGACACCGACGGTCAGCAGCTGGGCCAGTTTCTCGCGGGTGGTGAGCTTCGCGAGAAAATCGGCACCGCAGTCGCCCTTGGCCGTGGTGGCGGGAGCCTTGGCGGGGGTGGTGGCGGGGGCCGAGGAACCGGTCGTCGGGTCGTGCGTCACGGAGCGCGCCGGCGCGGAGCCGGAGTCACCGTTCGAGCACGCCGTCGCGACGGCGGCCAGGATTGCGAGCAGGACGATAGGCGTCTTCCGCATAACACTTCAGGGTAATCGGCACGCTCCGGCCGGTTCGACTCAGGTCCGGCTAGCGGCCAGTCGCTGCGTCCGGCGGGCCAGATCGGAGATTCGGCTGCCGTCCTGGCCGAAGACCGCACTGTGCAGTCTGTCGTGGAACGGGTCGGTCCAGTGGGTCGGGATTCCGCTATCGCCGACCCGGATTCCGGCGACCGAACCAGCGGTCGCGCCATTGGAGTCGGTATCGCAACCGCCCTGTACGGTGAGCGCGATGGAACGAGTGAAATCGCCTGCGCCCCAGAGTAAACCGGCGGTGACGAGGCAGGCGTTCGGAATGGCGTGCACCCAGTTGTAGTGGTCGTGGCGGCGATGGATCGCCGCGAGGGCACGCTCCCACGGCATGCCGCTGTTATGGTCGGCGATCACTTCGGCGACCGCGGCATACAACCTCGAATGTTCCGGAATGCATTGTTGGGCAACCGAAAGCGCATCCGAGATGCCGTCGGCGGTGAAGGCCGCGGCAATCAGCGCGGCAGCCCACATCGCCGCATATATGCCGTTGCCGATATGTGAGAGTCCGGCATCGCGGGCGGCGAGTTCGGCGGCGCGTACCGGATTACCCGGGTTGACGTAACCGTAGATATCCGCGCGGATCATCGCGCCAATCCACTCGCGATACGGATTTCGATACCTGGCGACCTCCGGCGGTTTCCGACCGGCGATCAGATTGCGGTAAGCGACCCGCTCCGCCGTGTAAGTCCGCAGAAATGGCAGATGCCGCAACCAGGCGGCCGCGACATCGGATTGCGTGAAATTCGTTCCGCACGTTTCCAATAGATGCAGTCCTAGTACGGTGTAATCGACATCGTCATCGCGCGGTACACCGTCGATGCGGCCCTTCGCCGACACCGGCCAGGACGGATTCAATGGATATTCCGGTGACGGCGGCAATAATGCGGGCACATAGTCGGTCAGCGGATAGGCGTTGGCCCGCTCGAGATACGCACGGATTCGCGCGGGCGCCCAGACGAATCCGTTTTCCAGGGGCTTACCGAGCGTGCAGCCGACGCAGCGGCCGAGCCAACCACCATGGATACGCTCGAACAGCTCGGGTAGCGGCGCGACCGGCCGCATTACCGACGGCGGTGCCACGGTTTCGGATTCGTCATAACCCCAGTCGGGATCGCGTTCGACGCTTTCGAGTCGATCGAAAACCGCCCAGCATTCGGCCGGTTCGCCAGGTTCGGCGGCAACCAACGCGCGCACCTGCGACTCGAACTCGGCTACCGGATAGCCCGATTCGAGCCGCTGTCGCCATTCATAGAACAGCAGGGTCCGCGGGTCGATCTCGCGCCCGCCGAATAACATCGGTTCGTTCACATCGGGCATATCCGCTCCCGGTCCGTGTCGCCATGTCGGTTTTCCGCTGTTCAATCCTTCCCACGGCAAATTATCCGCGCGCGGCAATACCTCGGGTCGGGGTTGTCCGGAGTAATCTCATGGCATACTCAAATGACTCCCGACTGGAGGTCATCGTGCCGTGCGATCTCATGCTCATCGCCTATGACGGTTCTGAAAATGCCAAGCGGGCCATCGAATACGCCGGCCGGTTCCTCGCGGCGAACAGGGCGGTGGTGCTCACCGCCTGGGAACCGATGGTGCGCCAGGCCGCTCGGCTGTCCGGACTATCCGGGGTGATGCAGCCGGAATGGGTGCCCGACGAAGAGATCGAGGACGTCGCCTATGTCGACGCCCGCAATATCAATATCGAGGGCGTCCGCCTGGCCAAACTCGTCGGTCTGAATGCCGAGGCGCGCACCGCGGAATGCACGACGACGATCTGGAATGCCATCGTCGAAACCGCCAACGATCTGGACGTCGACATCATCGTGGCAGGTACGCGCGGCGCCACCGGTATTCGAGCGCTGATACACAGCAGCGTCGCCGACGCCGTACTCAAACATTGCCACCGTCCGGTGCTCATGGTGCCGCCGGGTAGGGAACCGCGCCGCTGAGATGTGGATCGCTCGGGTGGCTCTGCTCCGGGCTTGCGGGGCTAGGGTCGAGGGATCATGAACGGTTTCTTGCTCGCCCAGCCCGGTGGGGTAGTCCGTGCGTCGGGGACCCGGGTCACCTTCGACGAGGCGGCGCGGGCGGTCGCGGCGCTGCGGGACGGGACCGCCGAGTTGATCGTCGGTGCCCTGCCGTTCGATCCCCGGAATTCGGCCGCGCTGAGCGTGCCCGAGCAGGCAGAACGCACGGTCGGACCGTGGCGGCCGGCGGCGCTGCCGGATTTGCCCGCCGTTCGGGTGATTACCGAATCACCGAGTCCGGCAGAGCATGTCGCGCGGGTGACGAAGTTGGTCGAGCAGCTGAACGATCCGGCGCAGCCGTTGCGCAAGGTCGTGGCCGCTCGATCGGTGCTGGCCGAAGCCGATAGCGCGCTGGAGCCGGAGCTGGTCGCGGGACATCTGCTGACCAGACATCCGCATGCGAATGTTTTCGCGGTCGACCTGACTGCCGCGGGTCGGCCGGGTGCGACGCTGGTCGGCGCCACCCCGGAGGTACTGGTCGCGCGGCACGGCGCGATCGTCACGCTGCATCCGCTCGCGGGGACGCTGCCGCGGCTTGCCGATCCGGACGCCGATGCCGCGCAGGCGCGAGAACTGTTGGCCAGCGCCAAGAATCGCGATGAGCATGCATTCGTCATCGACTGGATCCGGGAGGTGCTCACGCCGGTGTGCGCGGACCTCACCGTTCCGGACAGCCCGCAGCTGATCAATACCCATGAGGTCTGGCATCTGGCCACCCCGATCACCGGCCGCCTGCGCGATCCAGCGACTACCGCGCTCGACCTGGCGATTCGGCTGCACCCCACCCCGGCCGTCTGTGGCACGCCGACCGACCTCGCGCTCGACACGATCGCGCGTATCGAAGAGGAACGCGGCTTCTACGGCGGCGCTGTCGGCTGGTGCGATGCGGACGGCGATGGCGAATGGGTGGTCGCGATTCGCAGTGCGGAAATCGCCGCCGACGGGCGCTCGATCCGCGCCTTCGCGGGCGGGGGTATCGTGGCCGCTTCGGATCCGCAGGCCGAGTTGGACGAGACCACCGCCAAGCTGCGCACCCTGCTCGGCAGTTTGCAGTGCGCCATCCCGAGCTGACCGACCTACGCCCCGAAATTCTGTTCCGCAATCGGTGGCCTGAACGTAGGTGATCGCGCGCGGCCCTGCTAGGTTGGCCCAGAATGTGCCTGCATCGATGTATTGGAGTGCCGCGATGAAGTTTGCTGTCCCTGGTGTTGCGAGTGCGGTCGCCGGCTCCGTGTTGGGCGCGATCGCGGTGTTCGTCATCACGATGGCAGTGCAGCAGAATACGCGGCCGAATATCGAGCGCGGCGACTCCTCCTCCTCGCTACTCAACAACGTTGAGTACGGCAGCCGCTGATCCGCCGCAGGGCGAGCGACCGCCGCGGAGGCGGTAGCCCAGCGTGACCACGGAGCGGCCCGGGAGAACCGCCCGTCCACCGCAGCCCGCTTCACCCACCTCCTCCGACGCGGCACGGCATGACCGCGCCCGGCTGGGCCGCGGCTGGTTCTTCGGGACCGTGATCGCGGCATTCCTGCTCACCTTCCTCCAGGCGCCCGGTCTGACGGTCGCCGACACCAAATACGACCTGGCGCAGAATCCGCTGGGTTTCCTCGAACGCGCCGCCCATCTGTGGAGCAGTCAGGCCCCGATGGGGCAGGTGCAGAACCAGGCCTACGGGTATTTCTTTCCGCACGGCACGTTCTTCACGGTCGGACATCTGCTCGGTCTGCCCGCGTGGGCCACGCAGCGGATCTGGTGGGCGTTGCTGCTGCTCGCGGGGTTCTGGGGCATCGTCCGGCTCTGCGAAACGCTCGGCATCGGCTCGCGCGGGTCCAGGATCGTCGCGGCGGTCACCTTCGCGCTGGCACCGCGGGTGCTGACCACCCTCGGTTCGATCTCGTCGGAGACGCTGCCGATGATGCTCGCGCCGTGGGTGCTGCTCGCGCCCGCCGCGCTGGGCACCGTCTATCGCCATCGACGCGGCGGCGCGGCCTCGCCCGCCGGTAGTGCGCTGGCAGTGGCGCTGATGGGTGCGGTCAATGCGGTGGCGACGGTCGCCGCATTTCTGCCCGCGCTGCTGTGGTGGGCGTCATATCGGCCGAATCGCAGCTGGTGGCGATTCACCCGGGCCTGGATTCCGCTGCTGGTGCTGGCCACCTTCTGGTGGGCGGTGCCATTGCTGCTGCTCGGCACGGTGAGTCCGCCGTTCCTGGACTACATCGAATCCTCGGGGGTGACCACCCAGTGGGCGTCGCTGGGTGAAGTACTACGCGGCACCAGCAGTTGGACGCCGTTCGTCTCGCCGGAGCGGATCGCGGGTGCGGTGCTGGTGACCCAACCCGCCGCGGTGCTGGCCACCGGACTGCTCGCGGCGGCCGGTATGGCCGGTTTGGCGATGCGGTCCATGCCGTATCGCGGGCGACTCGCGCTGATCCTGCTGGTCGGGCTGGTCGGGATCTGTGCAGGATTCGTCGGTGAACTGAGCGGACCGTTCGCGGATTCGGTGCGGATGTTCCTGGATGCCGGGGGTGCGCCACTGCGCAATGTGCACAAGCTGGAACCGCTGATCCGAATTCCGCTGGTACTCGGCCTCGCTCATCTGTTGTGCAGAGTGCCGCTGCCCGCGTCCGTCCCGATGCCGGTATGGCGCAGGGCCTTCGCACATCCCGAACGCGATAAGTCGGTCGCCGTCGCGGCCTTGATCCTCACCGCGCTGGCGCTGTCCACCTCGCTGGCCTGGACCGGGAAACTCGCACCGCGCGGCGCCTACGACGAGGTGCCCGAATACTGGAAGCAGACGGCGCAGTGGTTGTCCGACAATGCCTCCGACACCCGAGCGCTCGTGGTGCCCGGCGCCCCCTTCGGCAGTCAGGTATGGGGGCTCACCCGCGACGAGCCGCTGCAGGCGCTGGCGAGTACGCCGTGGGCGATTCGCGATGCCGTGCCGCTGAATCCGCCGGGCACCATCCGGGCCATGGATTCGGTGCAGCGGTTGATCGCCGACGGTAGACCGTCGACCGGCCTCGCCGCGACGCTGGCCGAACAGGGCATCGGAATTCTGGTGTTGCGCAACGATCTCGATCCGGAGACCTCGCGTTCGACCCGGCCGATACTGGCGCATCAGGCGATCAACGGGTCGCCGGGATTGCACAAGGTGGCCGAATTCGGCAACCCGATCGGGACGGCCGTCAGATCCGATGATCTGGTCGTCGATGGTGATCTGCGGCCCGCGTATCCGGCGGTCGAGATCTACCGGGTCGAGGCGAGCTCCGCCGGGACCCCTATCGAAATTCACAGCGGCACCGGTGCGCCGACATCATTCCCCGGTGCCTATACGGTGCCCATGGCCTCGGTCGGGACAGTTCAGGGCGGGCCCGAGGTGCTCGAACGGCTGCGCCGCGATGCCAGAACCACGCCGATACTGCTCGCCTCCGATGCGGCAGCGGCCGGACTGCCGATCGGGCCGTTGACCGTGACGGATACGCCGATGGACCGGGAGGCCGACTTCGGTCGGGTGGACAATCACAATTCGGCGCTGCGTGCTCCCGACGATGCGCGCCGCACGCACAATCTGGTGCCCGACTATCCGGCGCCCGGCGCGGAACTGGTGCGCGGGGAATGGTCGGGGGCGACGGTCACCGCATCGAGTTCGGCAGCCGATGCCACGCAGTTGGGCGGATCCGCGCCCGGCAGTTCGACCGCCGCGGTCGTGGACGGCGATCGGTCGACCGCGTGGATCAGCAATGGCGCCGAACACGCACTGGGACAATGGCTTCGGCTCGATCTCGACCATCCGATCGGCTCCGGGCTGCTGCAGTTGACCACCAGCGCGGCCGCGATCGGCGATCCGGTGAAATGGGTCGAGGTGCGAACGGTGAACGGAAGTGTGTCCGCACGGATTCCCGAACCTGGTACGCCGGTATCGATTTCGTTGCCGCCGGGCAAGACGGACTGGCTCACCATTACCGCCATTCGCACCGAGGGCGGTACGCGCGGTGGACAATTCGGCATCAGCGAGCTGATCCTGGACGACTACACCGACCGCAGCACGCCGGTGCGGGTCGATATCCGGCATCGGGCAGTACTGCCGCCCACGCCGGCGGGCGCGCAGGTGCGGGCCTGGGATCTCGGTCAGGAATTCCCCGGGCGTAGTGCGTGTTTCGATGCGCCGGACCGAGTCCGATGCAGTAAGGGAATCGCCCTGGCACCGGAGGAACCCGGCACATTCGAACGCACGCTGTCGGTGCCGGAACCGGTAAGTGTGACACCGCAGTTGACCGTGCGGACGCGGCAGGGTCCGGCGCTCGAGGCGCTGCTCACCGACCATAGGCGTCCCGTCGCCCGAGGTAAGGCAGACGTCGGTGACCTCCGCGGCTCTGCCTTCGCGGCGACCGACGGGGATCCGCGGACGAGTTGGACCGCGCCGGAGGATTCGGTACGAAATCTGGCGGGCGGCAAACCGACACTGACACTGGAATTGCCCGAACCGGCGCTGGTGACGGGTCTCGACGTGACACCGTCGCTCGGCGAGCTGCCCGCCGCGCCCCTGTCGCTGGCGGTGAATCTCGGCAACGGCCCACAGGTCCGCGAGCTCGAATCGGGCGAATCGACCCGAATCTCCTTGCAGCCCACCGTGACCGATCGCATCGAACTGAGCATCCACACCTGGAAGCCGGTACTCGACCGCACCGCCCTCGGCTTCGCCCAGACGCAACCGCCCGGCCTCGCCGAAGTGTCGGTGCTCGGCCCCGATTACCCCGCGCCCGCCGCACCGGACCGGCTGATCACCGTCCCGTGTTCGCAGGGGCCGAAGATTGCGCTCGGTGGCCGTTTCGTGCATACGTCTGTCACCGCGACCGCCGATGAATTGCGCACTGGTGCACCGGTTCCCGCTCGCGTATGTGCCGATTCGGAACTTCCGCCGGAGTCGACCGACACCGGGTATGCGGGCCACACCGGTTCGGCCGACGCCATAGGCCCAGCCCCCGGTAATGGCCCGAGTGCAGCTCGCACCCCGGCCGATACCGGCTTCGAATCGACCGACGCGATCGCGGTGGCCGCAGGGCGAGCGGATGTGACGGTCGCACCAACGGATCTGTTCTTCGTCGACCGACTTCGCCTGAACCGTACCGATTTCGATTCCGCCGCCGCGCCGCAAGCCACGACGAGATCGGGGCAGCTCCTCGTCCTGCCACTCAGTACCAATGCGGGTTGGCGGGCGCACACCGCCGACGGTAAAGAACTCCAGCCGGTCGTGGTCAACGGCTGGCAGCAAGGCTGGCTACTCCCGGACAACTACACCGCCGGATCGAATCCCATCACCGTCTCCTTCCCCATCGACCGCTGGTATCGCCTCAGCATCTTCGGCGGTCTGCTACTGCTCATCCCGCTGGTCCTGCTCGCCATCCCGCGCCGCCGGATCCCGACAACCGGGTCGCCGCCGACCACCTGGGACAATCGCATGCTCGGTGCGCTCGGCATCGCTGCCGTCGCAACGGTCATCGCCGGGCCGGTCGGCACAGCCCTTACCGTGGTCGCTCTCGCCGCGAGCCGATTCGCCGCACCCATGACATCGAAAGTCCTTGCGGCCGTTGCCGGTCTCGGTACCGCCATCGCCGCCGCTGCCCTCTCCACCGGACCGTGGCGCGCGGCGACCGGATATATGGGTGGCTCGCTCTGGGTCCAACTGCCCGCACTACTCGCCGTGATTGCCGTCGGCATCGCGGCGCTACCCGCCCGACGCGGACATCGTTGAGTCATTCCGCCGATTGCTAGCCTCGAACAGGTGACGGACTGCGCGGAGTGCGGATTCGAGTACGACCCGGCCCTGGTTCCCGAGGTTTCGGCGCTGACCAGAGTGCATGCGGCGGAGTACGCGGCACTGCTCACCGGCGGTGTCGACCGAGTACTTCGGCAGCGCACCGCGCCGGAGGTGTGGTCGCCGTTGGAGTATGCCTGCCATGTGCGGGATGTCCTACTCGCACAACGGGAACGGGTGTTGCTCGCGCGCCGGGTCGATGCACCGGCGCTGGAGCCGATGGGTCGCGACGAACGCGTCGAACACGACGGGTACAACGAGCAGCGGCCCTCGGATGTCGCCCGACAACTCGACGATGCGGCCCTGCTCTTCGCCAACGTCCTCGATCGGTTGGCACGCCCGGACTGGGACCGCACCGTCAGCTATAACTTCCCGCAGCACCAGGAACGTCCCCTGCATTGGCTCGCCCTGCACACACTGCATGAGCTCCGGCACCATCTGCTCGACATCCGCCGCCAGCTCGACAGCTGACTACTGCCGCGACCCGCCCGATATCGCGCGGGAGCCGCTGATCTCGCTGTCCGCATCGAGCGCGCGGCGACCTCGCACATCGGGCTTGATCGCCACTGTGACCAGCACCTACCCCTTCGATCTCGCCCGGCTGTTCGGAACGCTCGACCAGACGCCAAGTCCTGCGGCCACCCGCGCACAGTCACCAGGCGTGCGCAATTCACTTGCCGCAGGCCCGAATCCGGTCAGCCAACCGTCTCGTCGCGCGCTTCCATCACGATCACAGCCGAGCGCGCGGCCTTGGCGCGATCCCGATCACGCGCGAACCGGCGCGCCGGTTCCTCGATCAGGGCATAGCTGGCCGCCGCGATCGGAAGGGTGATCGCGGTGGTCAGGATGAGTACCTTGCCGAAATTGCCACCGAACGGCAGGATTCCGAAAATCGGGAACACCACCGAAAGCACCGCGAGATGCCAGAGGAAGATGCCGTAGGACCAGCGGCCGATCATCGCGGCGACCCCGGATTCCAACCAGCGATGCGGACGGGCACCGGGCGGGCGCAGCACCAGCGGAGCGAGCAGCGCGAAACCGATGATCGCGCCGAAACCCATCTTCGCCGCGTACTGCCATGGCTCGGCCCGGGTCAGCCCGGCGGGGCCGGCCAGATCGGTCGCGGAGAACAGGAAGGCGAGCAGCGCAATGCTCCACATCACCGGCTGATTGGCGAGCACCCGAAGGCGGGGTGATAGCCGATCCCTATCGACGACTAGTTCGGCGAGCAACATGCCGCCCACGAACCACGGCAGATATCCGGGCAACCAATTGTCGGCGTGAATGGCGTCCGGCGTCGGCACCGGAACGAAGCTCCAGCCGAGGCTCACCACCGCGAGCGCGAGGATCGCAGGGATACGCCAGCGCGCGGCATCGCCACGCAGCCGCACCGCGGCGAATGCCAGCAGCGGCAGCGCGATATAGAAGGCCACCTCGACGGACAGACTCCACATCTGGGTGAGCCCGTCGGTCAACGTGAGCGGCACGAATACCTGCGTCAACGCCAGATTCGACACCCAGACCCGCAGGCCCGCGGTATCGGCCGCGCTCGGCACCAGGATCAGCACCGCGGCGACCACGACCCAATACGCGGGCAGAATGCGCGCCGCCCGATGCCGGAAGTAATGGCCGACCGACGGTGCGGTCCCCAGTCCGCGCGCCACCGCCGCGTGTGGACGCCACAGCAGGAATCCGGACAGCGCGAAGAACACCGCGACCGCCATATCGAACCGTTCCCACACCCGACCCAGCACCGGCGTATTCGCGGCGCCGGTCTGGAATGCGACGTGGGTCAGCAGCACACCGAGTGCGGCCATGCCACGCATACCTTCCAAGGCGGGCACGAAACCCCGTGTGCGCGGGGGTGCGCCGGTGGTCGGCGCGGGCAGGGTGGCGGTCATCGAGTTCCAGTCTGCAAGCCTTTTCGAGCGACCTGCAAGCAATCGCTACGAATATCGCCTACCAGCCGGTAACCCGACGTTTCAGATTTCGCGCTGGACTCGGGCGATTTCTGCGTCGAATCCGGCCTCGGCACCGCATAGTACGACATAAGGCTGTTAGTGTCGGGGCTCACGAGTGCCGCGGCGCGCCCGCAGTGCTCGCCGTACAGACCCATGTTCTACGACGAGGAGAGTTGTATGGCACTGAGTGCCGGAACCAGAAGGACGGTGGCCTGCCTGCTCGTGGGTCTGGGCGCGCTGCTGATCGTCGCCACCGTGATGATCCCGACCTACACCGTCAGCAAACTGGCGAAAACTCCACTCGACCTCGAGATCACCACCATCGCGACGAACCAGCCGGGCGCGGACAGCCTGGTCCTGGACGCCAAGTCGCTCACCGCACCGGAAGGCGCGGCCAAGGTCGATACCAATGTACCGATGATCTCGCAGCGGTTCCTCACCGTCGAGGAGCCCTCCGACGCCACCCAAATGACCGTGCAGGCCGGTCAGACGCTGCGTCGCATCGATAAGCAGGGCGACACCGGCCTACTCACCGCGACGGTGGACCGGGTCACCATCGACCGCACGTCCGGCGATCCGGTGGCCAAGGACCCCAACGGCTCCATCGCCGTCACGGTGACCAAGGACCTGCAGAGCATTGCCGACCCGGTCCAGCACACCGGTCTGCAGTACCGCTTCCCGATCGGCACCGAGAAGAAGACCTACCCGTACTTCGATACCAATACGCGTAAGTCCTACGATGCCAACTTCATGGAAGAGACCGAGATCAACAACATGAAGGTCTACCACTTCCAGATGAGCATCCCGCCGACCAACTTGTGGGACGTGGTCAAGGCGCCGTCCAACCAGCTGAGCCTGCCCGCCGCCAAGTGGGGCCTGGAGGGCGACGAGCCGGTCACCATGAGCCGCTTCTACACCAACATCCGGGACCTGTGGGTCGAGCCACAGACCGGCACCATCATCAAGGGCGGCGAGCAGCTCAACCTGTACTACGCGCGCAGCGGCGACCACCCGGATGTCACCGCACTGAAGTCGCACCTCGTCTTCGACGAGAACACCATCGAATCGCAGATCTCGGTGGCCAAGGAGAACATCGACAAGCTGTCGCTGTACGGCCGGATCATGCCGATCGTGCTCGGTGTGCTCGGTGTCATCGCGGTGGTCGGCGGTGTGTTCCTCGGGATCCGCGGCGGAGCCGCTCCGGCCGGTGCGGGTCGGCGTGGGCCGGGTGGGCCGGATCGTGGTGGGGATGACGCTCCGACCGAGCAGATCAGGATCCAGAAGAATCTCTGACGGTTGTTGGTCCGATACTCGGCTCCCCGGCATTGCGCCGGGGAGCCGAGTTCGTTTTCGGCGCAGGTTGGTTCGGATCACATGCGATGCTCAGGGCACGGACGAACCCAGCGGGTAGGCAACGGGATGCGACGGCTGATACAGCAGCATCACCCCCGCGCCCGGAATCCTCATATCGATGCAGCGCCCGAAACTCCGCTCGGCGATCTCACCCACGAATTGCGCCCCACGCCCGCCCAATTCCGTCATCGTCTGCTCGATGTCATCACAATTCAACGAGATCTCGTGGCGCGACGGCCCGTCAGCGGGATGCACGCCGAGCTCACTCGGCCCCGTCCCGAAAATGAGCCAGCCGCCGTGGGCGTCGACATTCGGCCAGCCGAGAACGTCACGGAAGAAGGCGCGGGCCGCGTCCGGATCCTCCGCGTAGACCAGCGTGTGCACGGCGGTGATCATGCTGGTGATGCTAGGTGAGCCGACCGCGCTGCAACAGATGTCCGCCCGGCCCCGGCGGGTCGCGGGTTGTGCCTCGATAATGCGTGCTCAGCCAGCCGCGCTCGGCGATTCGGCAGTGCTTGGGCGGTCGGGGGTACGCACTACGATCACTGCTACAAGCGTGGTGGTGGCCGCCGCGACCGAGACCGCGATGGTGATCAGCGTCGGTACCGAGCGGGCGAAGCCGATCATGAGGACCACCTCGACCGCCAGACCGAGCCAGGTCACCGCGGCGAGGGCGGTGCGGTCCACCGCGATCGCCGAAAGCAGCGCACCCTGCAGCACCGCGAGTATCGCTCCTTGCAGTGCGAACAACCACAGCAAGCCTTGGATCGGCGCGTAATCCTGTCCCGCGAACAATGGTGCGATCGGGGCCAGCAATGCCGCGCCCATTACTGCCACGATGCCGACCCCGGACAGCACGGCCAGCGCGTCCCGGATCGCCCGCGCCGAATGCGTCGGCTGCGCCATTCGCGGATACAGCACCACACCCACGGCCTGCGGCAGCCAGAAGGCGATCTTCGCCGCGATCGCCCCGAGCGCGTACCGGCTCGCATCCGCCTCATCCAAGACTATTCGCGCGATGATCAGATCCGCCGAGGACAATGCCATCAACGCCGCCTGCACCTGCGCCGCGCGCAGCACCGGCAGCACGCCGACCGAACGCACTCCCTGCGCTGCGGCCCCGCCAACCGACGGCCCTTCGTCGGACAACCGTTCCATCGCCGGGCCGAGGACGGGTCGAATGCGTGCTGGGGGCGAGCCCGCGGCGGCGCGGGCGAACGCGGCGGCAGCGACGATTCCCGCGGCGGCGGCCCACAGTGCCGGAGCCGTGCCACCCCCCGCCGCGAGAACCACCAATGCCGGGACCACACGCGCTACTCCGGCCGCGCCCAGGACTACGGCCAGGGCACGGAAGCGCCGGCTGCCCTGCAGGATTCCCTGTTCACCGGAGACCAGGACCAGAGCGGGGGCCGCGCCGAGCGCGGCCGAGCAGGCGAGTACGTCGACGTTCAGTACCGCCGTCACGACCGGCACCAGCACCGCGGCGACCACCGCGACGATCACCGCGCACTGCCACTGCAACCGGCGCAGCGTCGCGACACTCGCACCGCGCACCAGTTCCCTGGCCACCACGTTCTGCAATGCCAGCGCGGGGACCGCGCACAGTAGCTGCACCGCGAGCAGGCTGGCGAATTCGCTGTACCCGGCGACGCCCAACCACCGGCTGGCCAGCATCTGCAGCAGATATCCCGCCACATTGGCCGTCATCGCCCCAGCCGTGACCAGGGTCAGATCCGCCACGACGGGGAGACGACGGACAGCAGGCACGCGGCAATCGTCCCACCTCACCACCCCGCGGCCCGCACGCGACCGCGCTCCACATTGTGGTGACCTGCGTCACCAATTAGATTACACGACACATATGTCGTGTAATCTAATTGCATGACCGAACCAACTCTCGTCCTTGTCCCCTGCTTCTCCGGCGCCCCGTGGGATATCGAGCAACTCTCACCACTGGCCGCCCACCCCATGCGCACAATGCGACTCCCCGAAGCCGTTGCCGATATGGAGACCTACGCCGATGCCCTGGCCGAAGTGGTCGCGGAGCTGCCGGAGTTCGTGCTGGTCGGCGATTCCTTCGGCGCGAATATCGCGCTGGCGCTGGCCATCCGCCGCCCGCGCGGGTTGAAAGCCCTGGTGCTCTCGGGCGGATTCGCCGCCAATCCGATTTCCTCGCCGGTTCGGAAAACCGCGATGCGCGCCATGGGGCGGATGCGCGGATCTCTCTACCGTCAGGTGGCCCTGCGCGCACACGCCCACAATCTGGCCTCACCGCATGATCACGAAGGGCAGATTCCGTGGAGCGGGGCCGAAAGCCGGAAACTGTTCCTGGACAACACCCCCGCCGAATCCTTCGGCGCCCGAGCGATCGCGGCGCTGCGTGCCGACTACACCGGCCAACTCGGGCAGGTGGCGGTGCCCACGCTCATTCTCACGCCCTCACATGACGTCTTGATCGGCAAAGCCGCGGCAGCTGTGCTGCGGGAGGGCATCCCCGACGCCAGGGAAGTCATCCTGGAACGCACCGGCCACATGTTCCGCTTCTCGCACCCGCACACCTACGGCAACGCCATCGCCGAGTTCCTCCGTGCCGAGGGACTCAGCAGCCAGCCGTCCGTGCCGGACCTCAGCGCGTTACACGACATCTAAAATGGCCGACTATGACGTCCATCCGCTCATTCGACGGCGCTCGGCAGGTGCACACCCGTGCGGCCTGCTGAGGAACTGCGCTATCTCATCCTCGCCATTCAGCGCGAGGGAAACCGAAAACTCTCCTCGGAGTTACGACCGTTCGGACTGACGCCATCCCAGGCCGAGGTCCTGCGCGTCCTGGCCGACCATCAGCCGCTGACGCTGGCCGGACTCGGCGACCTGCTGGTTTGCGAGACCGGTGGCAGTCCTAGCCGACTCGTCGACCGGCTCGTCGCCATGGACCTGATCGATAAGCAGACCGGCACCACCGACCGACGCCAGATCACCCTTGTCCTCACCCCCGCGGGACGCCGCCTCGCCGCGGAGGTGGCGCGGGTGGAGGAGCGCCTATACGGCGCGATCGACACTGCGACCACGGATCAACCCGTCGACGAGACGCTGCGACTGTTGCGCGGCTTCGCCGCCGACTTCCCCGCCGTGCGGGTGGTCGAACGCCGGGCGGCGCTGCAAGCGCGGCACTGAGTCGGCCCGTGCGCTGCCGGTCGCCCAGGTAACCGGGCCCAGCACCGGACGGTGGCGGTGTGCTCGTCGGTACGTAAGGTGCACAGGCGTGAGTGGCAGCGACCCGGCTCGACGCGACCGGTGGACGAGGTTCGTCCCCGCCGGTTACAGCGGAGCGATGGCGGTGTTGATCGCCGGGCCACTGTTGGGGCCGGGCTATCTCCTGCTGCGCGATGCGGTCAGCACACCGCGCTCCTATATGACGGACTCGGCACTGGGTCTCGGCGATGCAGCTCCGCGCGCAGTCCCGCAGGACGCGCTGCTCGCCGCCCTCACACCACTCGTCGACGGCGGGGTGATCGTCAAGGCGATCCTGCTCGTCGCACTGTGGGCGGCCGGATTCGGCGCCGCAGTGCTATCCCGGGAATTGCTCCGGGTGTCGACCGGTCCGCAACTGGTTGCCGTCACCGTGGCCATGTGGAACCCCTATGTCGCCGAACGCCTGCTACAAGGTCACTGGAGTCTGCTGACCGGATATGCGGCCCTGCCGTGGACCGCACTGGCCGCCTACCGAATCCGCGCCCGTCGCGCGAGCACCTCGGATGCCGCATTCCGAAGGACACCGCCGACCGCCGCCGCGACCACGGGCCGCGCCACGAATACCGCGCACAAGATGCGTGCACCCAGCGCGGCCGAGGGAGACCACGGCACGATCATCGGCACGGACTACGGAAAGAAGTCCGCTTTCCATGGCGGTGCGGTGGGTTCGTGGGCGGCTCTGGCCGGATGCTTCGCGGCTGCGGGACTGACGCCGACGGGGGCACTGCTGGCGGGCAGCACCGCTCTGGTTCTGGTCGGACGCCGCAACCTACTCGGCACGCTGGCGTTGCTGCTGGCCAGCTCCGCGCCATGGCTGACCGCGACGGCACTGTCCGGCGCGGGCTCCGAACCCTCCGACCCGGCCGGAATCGCCGCCTTCGCCGCCCGCGCCGAACCCGCCCTCGGCACCCTCGGATCGCTGGCCGGACTCGGCGGAATCTGGAACGCCGACGCCGTCCCCGGCTCTCGCACCACCCCGCTCGCCCTGATCGCCACCGCGCTACTCCTCGCCCTGGTGGCCACCGGCATCCGCACCACCGCCGGGATCAAGACGCGCGCTACCCGTCGCCGAGCCGATGACGTCGAATCCGATACCGTCACCACCCATTCGGCGCACCCCGACATCGCGACCAGCGCAGACCATGCCGCCTGCGCGGGCGATATCGACCGCGCGGCCCTGCGAATTCGGCGCGGGCTGCTGGTGCTGGCGGTGTTCGCTGTCGTGCTACCCGCGGTGGGAGCGACGTCATGGGGTATGAGCGGCATGGAGTGGCTTGTCGCGCGGGTGCCCGGGGCGGGACTGTTGCGGGATACGCAGAAGTATGTGGCGCTTGCCATGCCCGCCTATGCGCTGTGCGCCGCCGCTGGGTGCCGCGCCATCGCGGTGCGCTGCGCGCCCCACACCGGCGCCGCGCACTCGCGGACGACTGGCATGGCCTTGACCGCAACGGCACTCATCGCACTGCTGACGCTGCCGCTGTTCGATGTGGCCCGGGGCGTCGGCGGGGCACTGCGGCCGGTGCATTATCCGATCGGCTGGCAGCGGGTCGCGGAGCGGATCGATGGGCCCGGGGATATTGCGGTCTTGCCCGGCGGGATGTTTCGGAAGTTTCCCGACACCGGCAAGGTGGCGGTATTGGATCCGGCGCCGCGCATGCTGCCGCGCGATGTGTTGCAGACCGGTGAGCTTCCGGTAGACGGGCACACCGTGGCCGGTGAGGGTGTCCGGGCGCAGGAGGTGGAAACCGCACTGCTGCACGGCGCTTCGGCGCAGCGGTTGGGTGAGCTCGGGGTCGGCTGGGTTCTCGTCGAACACAGCACACCCGGACCGCTCGGCGCGTCGAAAACAACTCTCGCCCAGCTGGACTCGGTCTACAACGACTCACAGCTGACGCTGTACCGAGTTCCCGACGCCACGGACCATGTCGCGGAATCGCAGTCCGCACACCGTGTGATCGCTTATGCCGCCCACATCCTGTGGGCCGCCCTGCTGGTCGGCGGTCCGCTGCTGGCGGCCATAGTGCGCCGACACCGCAGCCGTTTCACAGCAAGCTTCAGATCTGCGCCATCGTCGTAGGTGTCGCCGTATCCGGGGCCGTCCCCGGTCCACACGATGTCGGGCCGATCGACCTCGTCATACAGCCCGAACAGAGCCTTCTCCGCGGCGTCGCTTGCTTGTGCGCCAGCGCTGTGTACTGCTGTTGCCACCCGAATGGCAGCGCATGCACTCGAGTCCGGGCGTTACAACATTGCGAGATCGATACCGGGCCACGACAACACCCGCACGCGTCTGGCGAATCAGCGTCGAGTTCGCCACACGACCGCGATCAGGGCCCGGGCGGGATGAGCCCCGAGGTGTGCTCCCCGCGAGCCGCGGCTGCGAGTACCTCGTACACGCCCCTCCCGGTTTGCTCCCATGAGAATTCCCGCGCGCGGGCACGGGCCTTCTCCCCCATGGCAGCGCACGCTCGAGGGTCATCGATGAGCTCACCGACGGACTCGCAGAGCTGGCTCACATCGTTGACGAGCATCCCGGTCACCCCGTCGACAATGGAATCGGTGAGCCCGCGCGAACTGCGGTAACCGATCGTCGGTACCCCGTGTTGCGCCGCCTCGATGACCGCGAGGCCCCAGCCCTCCTTGCGCGATGGCAGCACATGGACCCAAGCGCGCGCGAGCAGTTCGTGCTTACGCCGCTCATCGACGTGGCCGTGGAAGGTGACCGCGTCGGCGATGCCGAGGTCGCGGGCGTCGGCCTGCAGGTTGTCCGCCCACCAACCGTCACCGATCACATCGAGCCGCAGGCCGGGAATCCGACTCCGTAGTCGGGCGACAACCGCCAACGCGTCTTCGATCTGCTTGTGCGGCACCAATCGCGAGAGCACCACGATGCGCGGCTCCGCGGAGCGCGTCTCCGCGCAACCGGTCGGTGCGTCCGCGGGAACGGGTTCGGCGCCATTGCGGACGACCGCGATCCGGGAACCGTCCACCCCCAGCGTGGCCAGTTCCTCGGCCGAGGGCAGCGAAACGGTCAGGTACTGGTTGTGCCGATGCACCCGCGGCGAGAGCCGCGACTCGATCCACCAGCCGATCCGCCCGACGAACCGTCCGGCGACCGGCCACTGCTCCCGATGCCCGTGATGCACCAGCACCACCGACGGCGCCTTGGTCACCGTACCCGCGAAAAACGGGATCCCGTTCTGCGTATCGATCACCGCATCGGGCCGCACCCTCCGCAGCGGCCCGATGCCGAGCCGTCCGAATGCGATCGCGGCCAGTGCCCGCGGATACACGGAGAACCGCCCGCCGGCCCGGCTGATATCGATGCCGTCAATGCGCTCCCGCTTCGGTGCGCCCGGATAGCGCGCAGTGCGCAGCGTGACCTTGACCCCGCGGGCGGCGAGCTCAGCGCCGACCTGTTCCAGGTACCGTTCGCTGCCGCCGCCCTGCGGGTGCCCGGTGTCACGCCAGCACAGCAGGAGGACTTCGCGCACAGTGAAGCTTCTCTCGTCGGCAGGTCAAGGATATCGCCGTACACCCTAACCCGCGACCCCGTCCGACCAGCCCGCACCGCGCCCCATCCAGGCAATCGGACACCGAATGAACCGCAACCAACGCTCGCGTGAATTCCCACCCAGGCAGGGGACTGCGGTGCGTCGCCCGCACTGTGCGAGACTCTGCGCCGTGCCGACAGCTGAAACCCAGCCAGCCGAGGCCGTGGCGGCGTATACCCCACGGCGTGGACGTGCCATCTCCCGGTTCGCGCGGCGGGCGACATTGCGCCGATCACTGCGGCTGCTCGGCAGCTTCCGGTTCGAGCAGACCGATCCCGCAGTGTTCTACGGCGGTCTGGCCGCCGACAGCGCGACGATGATCGGCGATTTCTACACCGACGTCACCGGACGCGGCCTCAATGGCGCGACCATCCTGGATGTCGGCGGCGGCCCCGGCTACTTCGCCGACGAATTCGTCAAGACCGGTGCACGCTACATCCCTGTCGAGCCCGACCCATCGGAGATGCACGCCGCCGGACTTTCGGTGGCCGGCGCGGTCCGTGGGTCCGGTATGGCACTGCCGTTCCGCGACAACGCGGTCGACATCTGCTTCTCCTCGAACGTCGCCGAACATGTGCCGCACCCGTGGGTCATGGCCGACGAAATGGTGCGGGTGACCCGTCCGGGCGGCTTGATCGTGTTGTCGTACACGGTGTGGCACGGCCCGTTCGGCGGCCACGAAACGGGACCGTGGCACTACCTCGGTGGCGAGTACGCCGCGCGCCGCTACCGTCGCAAGACCGGCCGGGAACCGAAGAACCGCTTCGGCACATCGCTGTTCGCGGTCGGTGCCGCCGACGGGTTACGTTGGGCCGCAAGCACTTCCGCGGATGCGCACATCGTATTCCCCCGCTACCACCCACGTTGGGCCTGGTGGGTGGTTCATGTACCGATACTGCGAGAGTTGCTGGTGAGCAATCTGGTGGTAGTGGCGACCAAGCCGTAGCGCTACTACTCCAGCCAACCCCGGCGCCAGTTCCTGCGCCCGCATGCGTCGACCGTCGCCGCCCAGGGCGATTCCTGAATGGCAAGACCCACCGTCTCCAGGGTGGTCAGGCCGACCTGATAGGCCAGCATCCCGACCACGGCGACCGCCTCGGCGGCCTGCATCGCGGCCGTAGCCTGTTCAATGGTCAGCGTCCGGCCCGGTAGGAAGGAAACCACCCACCCACCCGCGCCGACACTTTTAGCTTGATGCTCGGTCTGATCGCTGGTCATCAGCGATCGACCGATCACTTGCACCGCCATGGCTCTGACTCCCCAATTGCGTAATCGGTTCATGAATCGAGCGAGCTGATCAGTACTACAGCATGACCGGTGCGACAACAGAACGCAATAGTGCGTTCTCTGAAAAGCGAACCGGGAGGTCGGAATTCGCGCTGTTCAGCATGCCGACCAGAGGGGAAAACTGAAACACGTTACAGACAATCGGGCCACAAAACTGTAACGTGTTCTCATGCATTACGACAGCCTGTTCATCGGCGGCCGCTGGACCGCGCCCGCCGCCACCGAGCGCCTCCAGGTCATCTCGCCCGCGACGGTCGAGCCGGTGGGCAGCGTCCCGGTGGTCGGTCGCGCCGATGTCGACGCCGCCGTCGCCGCCGCCCGGCACGCCTTCGACAACGGTCCGTGGCCGGCTACGCCGCCCGCCGAGCGCGCCCAGGTATTGACACGCGCCGCCCGCCTGATCGAGGAGCGTTCGGCCGATCTGCTGGCCACGCTCACCGCGGAAATGGGCGCACCGCAGATGATCGCCATGACGCTCAACCAGATTCCGGCGGTGGCCGCGCTCGACGCGTACGCCGGATTGGCCGAGTCCTTCCCCTGGCACGAAACCCGCACCGGCCTGTTCGGCACGACGCGGGTCTCGCGCGAGCCGCGCGGGGTGGTCGCGGCCATCACGGCATGGAATGTCCCGCTGTTCCTCGCGGCCAATAAGCTCGCGCCCGCATTGCTCGCCGGATGCACCGTGGTGCTCAAGCCCGCGCCGCTGACTCCGTTGACCGCCAATAAGATCGGGGAAATCTTCACCGAGGCGGGCCTGCCCGAGGGCGTGCTGTCGATCCTGCCCGCCGAGGCCGATGCCGCGGAGTATCTGGTCTCGCATCCGGGCGTCGACAAGGTCACCTTCACCGGCAGCACCGCGGTCGGCCGCAAGATCGGCGCCATTGCGACCGGACAGCTCAAGAGCGTCTCGCTCGAGCTCGGTGGCAAATCGGCGGCAATTCTGTTGCCGGATATGGATATCGCCAATATTCCGGTGCTTGCCTTCTCCGGTCTGATGAACAGCGGCCAAGGCTGCGTCGCGCAGACCCGCATTCTCGCGCCGCGCAGCCGCTACGACGAGATCCTGGACGCCCTGGTCGAGCATGTGCGCACGCTGAAGACCGGCGATCCCACCGATCCGGCGACCACCTTCGGCCCACTGATCTCCGAACGCCAGCGCGACCGCGTCGAGGGCTATATCGCCAAGGGCAAGGAAGAGGGCGCGCGACTGGTGCTCGGCGGCGGTCGCCCGGCCGGTGTGGACCGCGGGTGGTTCGTCGAGCCGACCATCTTCGCCGATGTCGACAACAAGTCGACGATCGCGCAGGAGGAGATTTTCGGCCCGGTCCTGTCGGTCATCCCGTACGAGACCGAGGACGAGGCGGTGGCCATCGCGAACGATTCCGTATACGGCCTGGCCGGCTCGGTCTGGACCGCCGATATCGAGCACGGTGCGGAAATCGCGTCGCGGGTGCGTACCGGAACCTATGCGATCAATTGGTATGCGTTCGACCCGAGCTCGCCGTTCGGCGGGTACAAGAACTCCGGCCTCGGCCGCGAGAACGGACCGGAGGGTCTGGACGCGTTCTGCGAGCAGAAGTCCCTGCTGATGCCGTTGGGATGGACGGGATAGGGCCAGTTCACCGCCGGAAACCGGGTAAGACCAGGCTGACGCCAGGCGGAGGTACTGGGAACGGGGGTCAAGCCCCGGCATCAACCACCCGGACTACCGGATGACGACCCGGTGCGTCGACGATGCTCGGCGTATCGGGTGGGTCGACGATTTCGACCTGCCAACCCGACGGCAGCGCATCCTGCAAACGTCCGACAGCGCGCTGCAGCGGAGTGCTCGCGGTCGCCGACTCGATACCGGCGACCTGCGGGCCGATTTCCAGATCGGTCATGGTCCAACCACCTCTCACGCGTCGATCTCATCGCTGGCCGCGGGTATGCGGATTCACGGGTCGAAAGGGAAGTAGTTCCGTCGATTCAATTAATAGGTTAATAGTTGGCAATCGAACTGGGCGGTCACGTGACGGAAAACATGCGAAGCATTAACGCCCCTCCCGGGCACGCTTCCCTGTGGTACGAAGCGCAGCCGGGCAAATCAACCGTAGCGCACCGGCGGCTCCAGATCCGCCGATCCGACAAGATCAGCCGATCGTTACCGGGGGGCATGCACCGTTCGCCGACGAGATCCGCTAGCGGCGCAGCGACCGGCGATAACCAGCGGGCGTCGTCCCGGTGGCCGCGCGCAGATGCACCCGCAATGCGGTGACGCTACCGAATCCGGACTGTGCCGCAACAACTTCGACGGGCAGCTCGGTAGTCTCCAGCAACTCTCTGGCACGCACCGTTCGCTGTGCCTCCAACCAACGCCGCGGCGTGGTACCCACCTCCGCCTTGAACCGACGGATGAACGTGCGCTCACTCATCAGCGCATGTCCAGCAAGCGCCGAAACATCCGGCGCCGCCGCCGGATTCGCCACCGCCCAAGCCATGGTAGCGGCCAGGGCGCCGGGAAAGTCATTGCCGCCCAAAGCATCCGGAATGTATTGTGCCTGACCGCCCTCTCGGTGTGGTGGGGTCACATTCCAGCGGGCCAGATCGGCTGCCGCCCCCGCGCCCAGCTCACGACGCGCGATGTGCAGGCACAGGTCCATTCCCGCGGACAATCCCGCCGAGGTGAGCACATCGCCGTCGTCCACATACAGTGCGGCGGGGTCGAGCTTGACCGCCGGAAACAGTTCCGCGAATTCGTCGCAATATGCCCAGTGGGTGGTGGCCGGCCGCCCGTCCAGGAGTCCGGCCCGCGCGAGGATGAATGCGCCGACGCAAATGCTCACCATGGTCGCGCCTCGTGCCGACGCGGCCCGGAGCGCATCGAGCACCGCATCGGCCGGCGGCAGCGTCGGCAACCCGATGCCCGGAACCACCACAATGTCGGCGCTGGTCAGCGCCTCGAGTCCCGCGTCGACCGCGAGTTCGAAACCGTTCGGAGTCCACACCGGGCCGGGCCGCACGCCACAGGTCCGCATCTCGAACCCCACCGGCTCCCCCGTCTTGCCCGGCCCGTGGCGGAATACCTGTACAGCACACGCCAGGTCGTACGCCATGACGCCATCCAACGCCAACGCGACTACCTGCTTCACCCCATCAGTCTGGCACGAATCCAAGCACCACCGTGATTCCCGCCAAACGGCACTCGCGCTGACGCACAGGCTCTGGCCATCACAGTGCGGACCAGTCGATTGCTCTGCGAGGCAAGCTGTCAGGACAGCGCCGAGAGGTTAATCGAGCTGGCTGTCGTGGCGGCTCTGGGCGGCGACCACCTCGATCGTGTGCTCACGGATCCAGCCGAGAAACTGGTGCAGCGACTCGGTGAGTCCCTGGCCGAGTTCGGTGAGTTCGTAGCTGACCCGCGGTGGTGTGGTGGGCTCGACGGTGCGCGCGATCAGCCCGTCGCGCCCGAGTGTGCGCAATGTCTGCGACAGCATTTTCTCGCTGATACCACCGATTTTGGTGTGCAACTCGGAGAACCGCAGTGACCCATCGGTCAGCGCGGTCAGGATCAGCATGCCCCAGCGGCTGGTGATGTGGTCGAGCACCTCGCGTGCCGGACAGTCGCTGTTGAATGCGTCACTCATACCCCGCCAGGTAGTGGGCTGGACCTGCGAACGTACCGTCATTTCCAGAGCTTACCTGAAGGTATGTCCTTACTATGGGTAAGCCCGATAACCTACGCTGCCGACCATGGTCACAGTCGTTTTCGGAGCCAGCGGCAATATCGGTCGCCACGTGGTGGCAGGCCTGAATTCGAAAGGGGAACAAGTCCGTTCGACAAGCAGGAACCCCGCCACCGCAGGCTTCCCGCCGGGCGCGGAGGTCGTCGCGGCCGATCTCGAGCAGCCCGAAACGCTTCCCGCCGCACTCGAAGGCGCGCAGCGCGTATTCCTCTACGCCAAGCCCGAGGGGATCGAAGGTTTCGTGGCGGCGGCCGAGGCCGCCGGGGTACGGCACGTGGTATTCCTATCGTCGGGCGCTGTGGTGCAGAGCAATGCTTCGAGCAATCCAATTGCCTTGATGCACAGCGTCATCGAGGGCGCCATCGAGAAATCCGAACTGGCCTGGACCTTCATCCGCCCCGGCATGTTCGCCACGAACGCAGTGTGGTGGTGGCAACGTCCCATCCGGGACGAGGGTGTCGTCCGGATGCCGTACCCCGACGCCCGGACTGCACCCATCCATGAGAAGGATCTGGCTGCACTCGCGGTGACCGCACTGACCGAGCCCGGTCACCAAGGCCAGGCCCATACCGTATGGGGCCCCGAGTCACTGACCCTGCGCGAACAGGTGCGGCAGATCGGCGCGGCCATCGATCGCGAAATCGCCTTCGAGGTAATTTCCGAGGAACAGGCCCGCACGGAACTGAGCAAGACCATGCCGGAGATCGGCGTCGAGGCCGTCCTGGCCGGATGGAAGGCCGGAGTCACCGAACCACCGCAGGTATCGACGATCGTCGAAGAAATCACCGGCCACCCCGCGCACACCTTCGCCCAATGGGCAATGGACCACGCATCCGATTTCCGCTGAGCTGCCTGCAATCGAGATCAGGTGGAACTGATGGCGGCGGCTTCTCGCGTGCCACCGCAGTTTCCACGTGATCACTCGTCCAGCGGGTTTCCGCGGGATTGGCGGGAATCCGAGGGTTACTGGCATTTGCGCCACTCGTCTGCGTACGGCTGGGGGACTTCACTGGACAGCAAGACGTGGTCCAGGAGAAGGAGAGCGACGTGGGTGCGCCTGTTGGGTTGGATTGGGAATGGGCGAGGCGTACCGGCGGGGCGCTTTCCGGTGGTCAGCGGAGGCAGCTGACCACCAAGCTGGTTGCGGGAGTGCCCCGGCTCGTTGCCGGGCAGGTCGCGTTGGCGCTCGGTAGGCGGGGCAGCGGACGGGTGGATTTCGCGGCACTGCAACTGCCCGATTCGAAACTGGCCAAGGCCGCGGAAGAGCAAGCGCGGGAATGCCTTTCGGTACACGTGCTGGCGCATTCGTATCGGAGTTACTTCTTCGGACGGGCACTCGCTGAATTCGATGGCACCCGATACGGCGACGAGCTGGCCTACGTCTCCTGCCTACTGCACGATGTGCAGCTCGAACATCCAACGCCAGGAAGGTGTTTCGCGGTGACCGGGGCGGAGCGCGCCGTCGAATTCGTCATCGGCGCGGGTGCGACGCCAGAGCAGGCCGAGACGGTCGGTGCCGCGATCGCCGCGCATCTCACCGTCGGGGTGGCCGACAAGGTCGACGATCTCGGCTTCGTTTCCGCCGGTGCGGCCGTTGACGTGTTCGGAGCGCGGATGTCCGATCTCGATCCGAGCTGGGTCGAGGAACTACTGCGCCGTCATCCGCGGCACAACTTCAAACAGCATATGACGGAAGCGTTCACGAACGAGGCGGCCGCAGTGCCGAACGGACGCACCCAATGGCTCATGCGAACCGCGGGCTTCCGCCAGTTGATCAGCCGCGCACCGTTCGCCGAATAAACCCCGCCACAACCGAAACCGCCCGCACCATCCGAAAATTGGCGCGGGCGGCGCCACGAGCTTCGGCGATTACTCAGTCACCACGGAGCAAGAGTCTTACGAGCGATGTTCGCGGCCCGCCTCGCGTCCGCGCGAAGGCGCGGCCATCGACTTCAACCGAGCCGTCGAAGCACACGCGCCCCAGGCGCAAGTCCCGACGCGCGCCAGATGCCGAACGATTCGCCATCACCGACCGCAACGGAGCGAGTCTTACGAGCGACCCGTTCGCGGCCCACCTCGCGTCCGAGTCGTCGAAGCGCACACACACGCGCGAGCGTCAGGTACCGAACGCCCCTCGATCAGCGACCACCACGGAGCGAGTCTTGCGAGCGACGTTCGCGGCCCGCCTCACGACCGAGTGGCCGAAGCGCATGCGGCGCAGACACGAGACTCGACGCGCACGCACCAGATGCCGAACGACCCGCCATCACTGACCACCACGGAGCGAGTCTTACGAGCGACGTTCGCGGCCCGCCTCGCGACCGACTCGTCGAAGCGCACACACCACACGCGCGAGCGTCAAGTGCCGAACGCCCCGCCCTAACCGACCACCGCGGAGCGAGATGCTCCTATGGATGTCAAGTGGTGGGTTCGGTGATGAGTTGGTAGAGCTCGCGGGCGAGGTAGCGTTTGAGGCATC
>NZ_JBFANN010000044.1:0-62191 GCF_040674855.1 Nocardia sp. NPDC049707
TCGTCGAAGCGCATGCGCCGCAGGCGCGAGTCTCGACGGCTCGGACGCGAGACTGAAGGGGGCCGCGAACACGCCGCGCCCGCGCGGCCAAAAACATCGAGCACCATGTTCACGGCCATGCGAACTCCTTCGAACGAACCGCTATGTGCAAGCTGACGATAACTCGCGCGCTGCTGGCATGGGACGGGAACGGGTGGGGTCGATGGTCGATCGGCCGAGTTGGCTGTTGACGCTCTCGCGGGGTCTCGGATCGGAACCACCCGAGAGTGCGGCAAACTGATAGCTACTCGAATGATGTGTGTCACGTGGTAATTTTCCGGGTCCTCGATTGCGATGCGGTAGCTCTTCGGTAGATTACGTACTGGGAGTTGGTTTTTCGTGGTCGTAAAAGTCCTGGCGCAGTGATGATTTCGTGCTCCCGCGCCGGTACTCTCGTCCAAGAGGGCGGGTTCTCGGAATCCGGTTCACCGGATCTCTGAGAACCCGCTCATCGCCAAAATTCTGACTCCTCTGGCGATTTCCCCACTTCCCGGCTACCGGGCAGACCTGGCAATTCCGCCAACAGCGACTCGAGTCGGGCCAGTTGCTCACCCACGAAGTCGGCCGGACCCTCGATCAGTGAGAGCGGCCACGGCCAATGC
This sequence comes from Nocardia sp. NPDC049707, assembly GCF_040674855.1. Taxonomy (NCBI): domain Bacteria; kingdom Bacillati; phylum Actinomycetota; class Actinomycetes; order Mycobacteriales; family Nocardiaceae; genus Nocardia; species Nocardia sp. NPDC049707. Next base: position 642 of record NZ_JBFANN010000044.1, read on the forward strand.
GGCCCGTCCAATCGCTTGACCTCCTCGGCCAGCTCTGCGGTGGTGGCTTCGAGTTCGCTGATTTCCGTGCGCAATTCGCCTACTTGCGTACGCAATTCGGCCGATTCGTCCTCCAGCTCCTTGATCCGCTGGAGCACCGCGGCCACGCCATCCACCAGGGTCAGATAGCGGCCCTCCGCATCGGTGCCGAGCTGCGGCCAACCGGACAGCCCCGGACCGCGCAGCTGGATCTGGATATCGCGCAGCACTGCATCTTGTTCGGGCATCACATCCGGTTCCTCCCATACGAAGTCCCACTGGCCGAAATCTATTGTCTCTGCCTCGTTTACATCACCGAGACGCCGTTGACGACTACCTGCCGCAAGGTCTACTGGATATTGCGGCTGGTCTCCACATTGGTACCCGACCAGGCAGCGTTCTGCCACGACCAGGTCGCGACGCTCGCGTCCAATGCCCGGCTGATCGATCAGAAACCCCAGTAGCTACCCACATTCGTGGGGCCGAGTACGGTCGCCGCATCGTTGAGATAGGCATTGATCGCCAGATGATCCCGCGGTGTCGAATCGAAATCCGGGCAGAAGTTGATCGGCCGATCGGGACGACCGCACAACGCAACACCTGCGCCAAACCCGCACGCGCATCGACGATTCCGGCGTCATAGCCGTCCAGCATCCTGGTCGCGGTCGTCTCCGGTTCGACACGATAGAGATGCCGTTCGTCCGCAGATCATCGGCCTCGGCTGGGGTCGACTGTTTGCCGGGCAGGGCAGACCACCCTCGGCGAAGTAGCGCATGACAAAATCGAAACCCGCCGCTCGGATGGCCGCACCGCTGGGACGGCCCGCTGCATAGCCGAGACCGAGACGCATATCGGTAACTGTAGGGGCATCATCGGCAGAAATCGGCGGCATTGCCGAACCCGCCGAACCCGCCCGCGCCCGGTGGTTGACCAGGGCTCCAGTCGGTTCAGCGCGCCGACTGGAGGTCGGACCGGCTCTCCCGGAGTTCGGACTGGCGCTTGGCCTCGAGCGCGGCCGCGGTTTCGCGCCGATCAGGTGCGATGAGCACCGCGCTGATCGGGACAGCCAGGGCGAGCGATCCGATGACGAACATCGGGAAAACGAATTCGAACAGCGTGAGTCCGTCCGGCGCCTTCGCGGTGGTGTCGACGGTCAGGTCCAGGGCCGCGATACCGGCGTAATACATGCCCGCGATGCCGACGGCGAACAGCAGCACCGTGGCCGCTCGCGCGAGCAGGCCGTGCAGCGCCTGGAACGACCACAGCGTGCCGATGCCGGTGATCAGCGCGACCACCACCGCGACCGCCGTGAGCCATGGCGAGATCTCGACCGAACCCTGGATGCGGAGGGACCCGAGCTCCAGATACAGGGTCAGACCGATGCCGAATCCCATGACCAGCCCACCCGGGAAGAGCCGGGCCAGTTGCAGCCGGCGGCCGATGATGATCAGCGCGACGAATACCGCGACGAACGACGCCACCATGGCCGCGATCATCCGGCCGCCGTCGAAGCGCGCGGCGGTACCCGAAATATCGAGGCCGAGCAGCGCGACCGAGGTCGACAGCCATGCGCCGACGCCGCCGATCGCCACCGCGGCCGAGGTCACCCACACCAACCGGAACCGGGATGAACGCGCCGCGTGCAGCACACACGCCAGTCCGACCACGGCGCCGAGCACCGAAACGCCGAAGGAGAGTCCGGCGACCCAATACCCCATCGAGAACTGGTCTACCGCCGCGCCGCCGTTCGCCGCAGCGAACAACCGGACGTCATGCATGTCGGGCGGTTCCTTCCAATTCGAGCGCCTTCAGTTGGGCGATCGCGTACTCGGTGACGGCCGCAAGCGCCTGGCGGACCTCCATGGCATTGCGCGCGTCGATATCCACGATGGGCACCCCCTCGCGCACCGAAAGCGCCTCGCGCAGTTCGGCGATCGGGAAGCGGGGTGCGCCCGGGAACCGGTTGACCGCGATCAGGAACGGCAGATTGCGCGCCTCGAAGAAGTCGACGGCGGCGAAGCTGTCCTCGAGCCGTCGGGTGTCGATGAGCACCACCGCGCCGATGGCGCCGCGGATCAGGTCGTCCCACATGAACCAGAAGCGGCGCTGGCCGGGCGTGCCGAACAGGTACAGCACCAGGTCGCCCGGCAGGATGATGCGGCCGAAATCCATAGCGACCGTGGTGGTTGCCTTATCCGGAGTATCGGCGAGATCGTCGATACCGTCGGAAAAGCGGGTCACCATGGCCTCGGTGCGTAGTGGGACGATCTCCGATACCGCGCCGACGAAGGTCGTCTTTCCCGCGCCGAAGCCGCCCGCGACCACGATCTTGGTCGAGGCGACGCGAGCGTCGGCCTCGGCGGATCCGGAGTTGCCGAGCTGCCCGTAATTTCCGCCTTGCCTATAGGGCACGGAGTCCACGCAAAGTCCTTTCCATCAGGGAACGGCGCTCATCGAAGCTTGCCTCGTCGTTCAGGGTCGAATGCACGCGCAGCGCGCCGTCGACGACGAGGTCACCGACCATGACCCGGACCATGCCGAGCGGTCGATCCAGGTGGGCGGCGATCTCGGCGACCGACAGCCGGTTCGTGCCCAGCCGCAGGATCTCGGTGCGCAGGTCGCCCGCTGGCCAATCGAGATGCGCAGTGTACGACAGGGTTTCGATAACCGCTTCGAGCGGTAGGTCGACCGCGGGTTCGGTACGCCCGGAGGTCAGGGCGTATGGTCTGACGCGGGTGGTCGGCCGGTTCGGCCCGTGGCCGGGTGGACTCGACATCGTTGGATCAGACGGCTGTCCGGGCGGTGGCCGTGACCACCGTGCCCACACGGTCGACGAGCAGGGCCATTTCGTAGCCGATCCGGCCGATATCGTGCGACTTGTTGGCGAGCACTGCCAGGTGCGACCCGTTGCCGACGCTCATCACCAAAAGGTAGCCGCGCTGCATCTCCACGATCGACTGCATCACCTTGCCGCCGTCGAAAAGCGATGCGGCTCCGGTGGAGAGACTGGCCAGGCCCGCGGTGACCGCGGAAAGCTGTTCGGCGCGGTCCGCGGGTAGATTCGGACTGGTCGCCTGCAGCAGACCGTCCGCCGTCACCAGCACCGCATGCGACACTCCGGGCACATCCTTGGTGAAGCGGGCAACCAGCCAGTTGAGGTTCTCGTCCGTGGTGCTGTTCGGGTTGGTCATACAAGCCCTCCGTCGTTGTACTGCGCTTCGGCCCGCCCGCTGCGGACCCCACTGAGATGCCTGGTCAGGTTGTTCCGGATCTCCTCCGGATCGCGTATGCCGGGTTCCTCGACCGGCGCGAGGCCGCCGGGCACCAACTGCGCTCCGGGCCTGCGGATCGGCAGTCCGCCGACGGTACGGGCCTCTGCGGTCGGATGGCTGGCCTGTTCGGCGGCCGTCCAGCCCGCGTCGGCCGGGGAGGTCCATGCGGACGGCGAGTGTTGCGCCGCCGCGGGTTCGACCAACCACTCCGAGACCATCCGCTGATAGATCGGGGTGGGCGATTCGCCCTGCACGGGCTGCAGTCGGGTCGAGGTGTTGGTCGTGGCTTCGGCCGAGACCGGTTGTAGTCGAGTCGAGGTCGGCTCGGGTTCCGCTGCGGCGGCGGGCCTTCTGGCCGGCAGCGGCGGCCGCAGGGTGGGCTGTGGCCCGGTCGCATCCGGCGCGGCGGGCTCGCGGGAGACGATCGGCATAGATCCGGTGTGCGCCGGTTCGTCGGGCTGTTCGGCCCACAGATCGGCGACCGCGCCGGGGGACGCCTGCGGTTCCATATCGATGACCGAATTCGGTCCGGTGGCAGGCTCATCCGTCGGGGTCGGCGGCCCGAACGGCGCGCTGCGGGATCGGTCGTCCTCGACGCGGCGGCTGCTCGGATTCTCCGCGAATACGTCGATCGAGGTTTCGGTGTGATCATGGCCGGGTATAGATATCTCAGGCGCGTCGGCGACGCGCATGGTCGGACGACGTTGTGGCAGACCGGAACTGGTGACCGCGAACCGCGACGGTTCACGCTGCGGCAGACTCGGCACCGGCACCAGGGTGCGTGGCGGCTGTTGTGGTGACGGGGCCGACGACGGGGCCATGGTCTGCGCATCGATGGCCCGCTGGTTCGGATCGGTCGCATCGAGCGGCGGCGCGACGAGTGCGCCGGGCAGGTGCACGCTGGCAGTGATGCCGGGCTGCTGCGCCATGGTCGAGGTGCGGCGCAGGCCCACCGTGATGGTGTGCCGCTTGGCGAGTCGGCCGACGACGAAAAGGCCCATGCGGCGCGCGGTTTCGACGGTGACCTCACCACCGGAGGCCAGCCGGTCATTGGTGAGCTGTAGATCCTCCGGCGACATGCCGAGGCCGCGGTCGGTGATCTCGATCAGATAGCCGCCGTCCACCGCGCGCGCCACCGTCACCGCGACCGGTGTGGTCGGCGGGGAGTAGCGCAGCGCGTTATCGATCAGTTCGGCGACCAGATGTTCGATATCGACGGCGGGCTCACCGGCGACGATGCCGTCGGGCACCGCGCCGATTTCCACCCGCTGGTAGTCCTCCACCTGGGAGACCGCACTCCAGAGCATGTCCGATAGCGGCACCGGATGTAGTTGACCGCGGCGCAGAGCGGTACCGGCGAGCACCAGCAGGTTGTCGCCGTTACGGCGCATGCGGGTGGCGAGGTGGTCGAGGCGGAACAGGCTCTGGAGCCGTTCGGCATTGTCCTCGTCGTGTTCCAGGTCCTCGATCAGTGACAGCTGCTGTTCGACGAGGGATTGACTACGGCGGGAAAGGGTTTCGAACATATTCCCGATCTGCAGGCGCAGTCGGGCCTGATCGGCGGCGAGATTCAGCGCCTGCTCGTGGATTTCGTCGACGGCGCGGGCCAGTTGGCCGACCTCGTCGGTGGTATGCACGCCGACCGGGGTGATCTCCGGGGTGGCGCCGCCGCTGCGCACGACCGCGAGTTCGTCAGGGAGTTTGATGTGCGCGACCTCGAGTGCGTCGCGGCGCAGCCTGCGCACCGGGACGACCAGGGTGCGCGCGACGGCGAGGGCAAGCGCCAGACCGGCCAGCAGCATGCCGATGACGATCGTGGTCTCGCGCAGCGCGCCGCTCTGCGCCTCGGTGGTCCGTTTCGCCAGCGCCCTATCGATGGTGTCGGCGAGGGAGTTGGTGGTCTTGTCGTAGATGTCCGTGCTGGCCTGCAGGGAATCCAGCACCGCAGGCTCGGATGTCGGATCCCCGCCGTTCTGGCTGAATGCGCCGAGACGGATGCCGACCGCGTCCAGCAGCGGCGGCATATTCGTCGCATTGTCCGGAAGGATGATGCCGTAGGTATTGACCATGGTCATCTCGGCGCCTGCTGAGGTGAGCACCTTCGGGCGCACGCTCGGATTGTGGCCGGCATCGGGGGAGCCGATCAGCATGCGCTGCAGGGTGAGTACGCGCCGGGCGTTCTGGATCGCGCCGATCTGCAGGAAGTAGCGCTGGATGACGAGGTCCTCGACCGAGGGCGAGAGCGCGTACGCGTTGCCGATGCGAACCGCGATCTCATCGGCCTGCTCACCGACCATCATCGGCGATCCGTTGCGCAGGCTGTTGCGCATGCTGGTGGCGGTGGCGACGGCCGAGGCCAATTCGGAGGTGACTCGCGTGCTCACCTTGGTCGTGCGCATTCCGGCCTGGAGATCGACGAGCGCCTGATCGAATTTCGTCAATGCCGCGTCGGTTGCCGGATCCGCGGTGTTTCCCCAGGACGCGGTCGCCGCGACGGCGAGTTGTTCGGTCGCCGTACCGAACTTGACGATCGGGCGAATGATGATGACCTGTTCGGTCGCCGCATCCAACTGCGACATGGTGCGCAGTTCGTTGTTGATGCGGAGCACGGCGAAGACGGTGGCCAGCAGCACGGGCAGGACCAGCACGATGCCAACCTTGCGAGTGACCGACCAGTTGGACAGACTGAATTGCCAGGACCGCGGTGCAGCTTCCATCCGCTTCCGTTGCCTCCGCTTCACGAGCTTGCACGAGTGCCCCCGGATGGCGCGTGGCTGTTCGGTTTTGAATCAACCCGCTGAGAACCAACTAGAGGTCTTCTTTTTACCGCACCGGAACATACCGTGCAGAGTGACTAACGGCAATCTGGGGCAGGCACTCTACAATTCACTCGAATATGGCTACTCAGAACAGGTTTCGACGCGCAAAACGGTTGCCGGTTTCCATCGAGATCTGTACGTGATCACAAACCTGCTGGTCGCTCGACCAGCCCCTAGCGGGCAGTATCGATGCTGGGTGCGGCGTGTCGAGCGGCGCCCTCTCAGTCGACTCTCAGTCGATGCGGTCAAACTGGGGACATGCGCATTCTGGTAGTCGACGACGATCGTGCCGTCCGGGAATCGCTGCGCCGGTCACTGACCTTCAACGGCTACTCCGTCGATCTCGCGGTCGACGGAGTAGACGCGCTGGACAAGGCAACCGCGCAGCGACCGGATGCACTCGTACTAGATGTGATGATGCCCCGGATGGATGGGCTCGAAGTTTGCCGACGCCTGCGCAGCACCGGAGATGATCTGCCGATTCTGGTTTTGACGGCGCGAGATTCGGTTTCCGAACGGGTAGCCGGACTCGATGCCGGTGCCGATGACTACTTGCCGAAACCATTCGCGCTAGAGGAATTGCTGGCCCGATTGCGGGCGTTGCTGCGCCGCACGGCCGCCGATCCCGGCGAGGTTTCCGAGACCATGACGTTCGCCGATCTGTCGCTGGATCCGGTGACCCGTGAGGTGACCCGCGCTGACCGCTCGATCAGCCTGACCCGCACCGAGTTCGCACTGCTGGAAATGCTGATGTCCAATCCGCGCCGGGTGCTGACCCGCAGCCGCATCCTCGAGGAGGTCTGGGGCTATGACTTCCCGACCTCGGGTAATGCGCTCGAGGTCTACATCGGCTATCTGCGCCGCAAGACCGAGGCCGAGGGTGAGGCCCGGCTCATCCACACCGTGCGCGGTGTCGGCTACGTGCTGCGCGAAACACCCCCGTAGACGGGTCGATACCCCGTGGCCAGAGCCAATCCCAAGCCGCCAGTGGTCGCCGCGCTCGGCGCATACCCCCCGCAACCAGCGGATATGCGTCCGCCGATGCCGCTGACCAGATCAGTCTCCCTGCGCTGGCGGGTAACCCTCCTCGCCGCCTCGGTGGTCGCCATCGCCGTGGCCGTCACCTCGATCGCCGCCTATGCCATGGTGGCCCGCGCGCTGTACGCCGATGTGGACTCGCAACTCAAAGCGCGCGCGAACACCATGATCAACAATAATTTCGACAGTTTGGGGTTTCAGTCGATCGTGCTGGCCGGGCTGTACTCCAACGATGTCGGAGTTGCGCTGATATACGCGAAAGACAAGGCGTATATGCCACCGCAGCAAACGATTCCGCCGGTGGGCACCCAGGAACTGGCGGTCGCGAACGGTGAGTTGCCCTCGTCACTGCGCACCGTGAGTAATCAGCGTGTGCTCGCGGTGCGGACGCATTCCGGCGCGACGCTGGTCGTCTCGCAGCGGTTACAACCGACCCGCGAGGTGTTGGACCGGCTGGCGTGGTTGCTGTTCGTCGTGGGCGGTTGTGGTGTTGTGCTGGCGGCGGCAGCGGGTACCGCGGTCGGCCGCACCGGCCTGCGCCCGATCGGACGGCTGACCGCCGCGACCGAACGGGTCGCCCGCACCGACGATCTGACACCGATTCCGGTGACGGGTGACGATGAACTCGCGAGGCTCACCGAGAGCTTCAACACAATGCTGCGCGCACTCGCCGAATCGCGTGATCGGCAACGCCGGTTGGTCGCCGACGCCGGACATGAATTACGCACACCGCTGACCTCGCTGCGCACCAATATGGAATTGCTGATCGCCTCCAGTCGACCTGGCGCGCCGCGGATTCCGGAACAGGATATGGCCGAGCTGCGCGCCGATGTGATGGCACAGATCGAGGAGCTGTCGACCCTGGTCGGCGATCTCGTCGACCTGGCCCGCGAGGACGCGCCCGAAACCGTCTACGAACGAGTGGATCTCGGCGAGGTGGCCGAGCGGGCGCTGGAGCGGGCCCGCCGCCGCGGTGCGATCGAGTTCGCCGCGCAGTTGCAGCCCTGGTTCGTATACGGCCATGAGGCGGGCCTGGAGCGGGCGATTCTGAATGTCCTCGACAATGCCGCCAAGTGGAGTCCGGTGGGCGCGCAGGTGAAGGTCACCATGCGGGAAACCGGTCGCGGATTGCTCGAACTCGATGTCGACGACGCTGGACCCGGCATCCCGGCCGCCGAGCGCGAGCTGGTGTTCGACCGTTTCTATCGGACCACGGCGTCGCGTTCCATGCCGGGTTCGGGGCTCGGCCTCGCGATCGTCAAACAGGTGGTGACCAAGCACGGCGGCACGATCACCATCGAGACCTCCGAGCGCGGCGGCGCCCTGATCCGAATTGTGCTGCCGGGCGCGGCGACCATGCTCGATGGTGCGGCCGACTCCGTAACCGATTGACGCCGTTCGAGACTAAGGTAATGGGGGGCGGCACCGGGGCCGTCCGCGATATCTCGGAAAACTGAAAGCGCGGTCTCAGTTCGCTCTCAGTCGTCGTCGCCAAGCTGGTCGAAGACGTTAAGGAGAAAAATGACCGAGGATTCCAAGGAAGGCTCGATACCGCAGCCGGATAACACCAATGCTGCGCCCGGTCCGCATCCGACCCAGGAGATCCCGGTCGTACCACCGGGCCAGCCGGATCAGGCCCATGCGCAATCCGGATACGGGCCCCGGGAGGCGTCACCGCGTCCAACGATCTGGCAGCAACGCACGGCGCAGAACCTGACTCCGCAATTTCCGGGTCCGGAGGCGGGCCCGGAGTACGCCCAGCCGTCCTTCGCCCCGCCGATCCCGCCCGGCGGGCCGTATCCCGGCGCCCCATTGGCCGCCGCGCCGCAGCCCGAACCCGCACGCCGGCCGGTCCGCACCGGCCTCGTCGCCGGCGCGCTTGCGCTCGCACTGGTCAGCGGTGGTGTCGGTGGCGCGGTCGGCGCGCTGGTCACCCGCTCCGATAACGGTCATACCGCGGTGACCAATGCCTTGGACGCGCCCAGGCCCAATGTCAGCAATATCACCAACGCACCGGCCGGCTCCACCCAGGCGGTGGCGCAGAAAGTGCTCCCGAGCGTGGTGATGATCAAGGTCGCCAGCAATCGCGCACAGGGCGAGGGCTCCGGTGTGGTGTTGTCCTCCGACGGTCTGATCCTCACCAATAACCATGTCGCCTCCGGCGGTGGCATCAACGCCAAGATGGAGGTCGCCTTCGCCGACGGCACCACGGCACCGGCCACGCTGGTCGGCGCGGATCCGGTCTCCGATCTGGCCGTCATCAAGGTGCAGGGCAAGGACGGACTGACCCCGATCGAACTGGGTACGTCGTCGAATCTCCAGGTCGGCCAGCCGGTTATCGCCGTCGGCTCGCCGCTCGGGCTGGCGGGCACGGTGACCACGGGTATCGTCTCGGCACTCAACCGTCCGGTCTCCACCAACGGTGCGGGCACCCCGAGCCAGGTGCAGCCGGTCATCGACGCGATCCAGACCGACGCCGCGATCAACCCGGGCAACTCCGGTGGCGCGCTGGTCGACGCCAGCGGCAAGCTCATCGGGATCAATACCGCCATCGCCAGCCTCGGCGGCAGCGAGGTGTCCGGTCAGCAGAGCGGTTCCATCGGCCTCGGCTTCGCCATCCCGGTCGATCAGGCCCGCCGGGTCGCCGACCAACTGATCAAGACCGGTCACGCTACCTACGCCCAGATCGGCATCAAACTGCGCCCGCAGGACACCGCCGCGCGGGTGCTCGAGGCGACACCGGACGGTCCGGCCGCCAAGGCGGGCATCCCGGCCGGTGCCATCATCACCAAGGTGGACAGCCGGACCATCGACTCGGGCGACGCACTGATCGCCGCGGTCCGTTCCCACCAGCCAGGAGACAAGGTGAAGATCACCTATACCGATGAACAAGGCAATAACCCCAAGACGGCCGAGGTGACCCTCTCCGGTGCGGCCGCGGACGGTGGCCGCTGATGCGGATCCTGCCCGGCGGATTTTCGGCGCGACCGGGAGCCGACGCCCACCTCGTCGATCTGGACGCTACGGTTACCACCATGGAAATCGATGCTCCTGTCGCGGGGCGTGCTCTGGTGGTGGTCGTCGACGATCGAACGGCGCATGGAGGTGTGGACTCGCTCGGGCCGCTGGTCACCGAGCTGCTCACCGAGGCGGGTTTCCTGGTGGACGCTTCGGTATCGGTACAGGCCGATGAGGTGGAGATCCGCAATGCGCTCAACACCGCGGTGATCGGCGGTGTCGACCTGGTCATCTCCGTCGGCGGCACCGGTATGTCCCCGCGCGATGTCACGCCGGAGGCCACCTCACAGGTGCTCGACCGGGAACTGCCCGGGATCAGCGAGGCGCTGCGTTCCTCCGGTCGGGTAGCCGGTTCGCTGGACGCCGGTCTTTCGCGCGGTCTGGCCGGCGTCTCCGGCAGCACATTGGTGGTAAATCTGCCGGGCAGCCGCGCTGCGGTCCGCGACGGCATGGCAACCCTCGGTCCGCTCGCCAGCCGAGTAATCGGCGAGCTGTCGGGATTGGCGGAATAAATTACCGCCGCGGACGCCTCCGATGACCCTCGTCCGGTGACACGCCGGGCGAGGGATGCGGCGCGTCTGGCAAAAATTTTCGGAGACGTCCTCCCCGAGACGACCAGTGACGAGCATCGGGCCGATACCGAATCGTTATCCGACGACTGGTTCCGCTCGCAGGTGCCGCCCCATCACGGCTGATGATCAATCTACGGTCTCGCCACGTATCTTCGTTCGCGGCTGCGTCTTCATCCATTGCGAATCGCTCACGCTGAAGTTTGCTGAATCATCAAGTACGGTGCTGTCTCGTAGTTACCGTCGGCGTCGTTGTGACGATGACTGCCTTTTAGGGCGGTTTGGGTGGCGCAGCTTTCCTGTTTATGCACGTCAAGCAATATGAGCATTTGAGATGATGTGATCTAGATCACATTGATCTTAACGGAAACTTACGTTGCCAGACCGTTACTGGTCGGTCTAATCTCGCCACGAGCCACCCACGCTGCTGGACCTCGCAGGCTCGGGTGCGGCACGTACGTCTGTCGACCCGGCGGAACCTGGCTCGGTTCCGATGCCAGCCCTGACCGTTGCGCCGAAATAACAGCCGGATACATATCGGCAACAATCGGGCGACAAACTGAGCTGGGCCTGAGAGGACCACTGTCCAGCCTCGATGGTCGAGGCTGACTGTTAGAACCTGATGAGGGGAAGTATGAGCGAGAACCGCACCAACGGTCTGCGCCGCGGTGCCCGGATCGCGGGCGTCGGCGCTGCCGCGGCCGTGGCCATGGGGCTGCTTTCGACCGGTGCTGCCAATGCCGATACCTTCGTGCCGTTGCCGGACGGCCAGAAGAACGGCCCTGATGTGACGCTCACCCGCACCGGTGAGCACGCCCTGATTTCGCCTTCGCTGGCTGCCAATGGCGCCGGCCGCGTGGTCTGGGTTTCGGGCAATGCCATCGCCGATGTGTCCGTCACGCCCGAGGGCAACGTCGGCCCGAGCAACGGCGCCTCCGGGGCGCCGGGTACCAACAACTCGTCGACCCATGGCGCATCGCAGCTGAGCACCGGCTATATCGTCGGCTGCCAGGTCAGCATCGCCAGCGACGCCATCTCGGCCGGTCTCTCCGGCGGTATCAACCTCTCGGGCGGTTCGCTCGGTGGGTCGATCGGCATCAACCTCGGCCCCGGTGAAGTCAAGTTCGTGCAGATCGATTACAAGGACATTCTGAAGCCGGGTCGCTACTCGGTCGAGTACCAGGATGCCGAGATCGAGATCCAGGGCTGCGCCGGCTACGCCCAAGCGCGTGCCTACACCGTCGTCGAGATCATCGGCAACAACTACTCGAAGACCACCCTCTACGGGCAGCCGTTCAGCATCGGCTGACGTCGGTCAATCCACGAATATTCTTCTCGCTCAAGCGATTCAACCCTCGAGGGATTATTAGCATGATCAACCGTAAGAAGGTGGCACGGGTGGCCGGTGTCGGCGCCGCTGCCACTGTAGCTCTTGGCCTGTTCTCCACCGGCGCCGCGAACGCCGATACCTTCGTGCCGCTGCCGGGCGGCTCGATTACCAAGACGCTGTCCGACGGCACCGTGGTCACCATCAGCCTGACCAACGAATCCGCCAACATCAACCCGTCCATGGGCTCGACCCCGCTGCACCGCAACGCGTGGGTTTCGGGTAGCGCTCAGGTCACGGTATCCGGTGACGGCGGCGGCGCGATCTTCCCGGGCTACACCGTCGGCTGCCAGGTGAACATCTCCGGTGGCGGCGCCACTGGTGGTGTCGAGGGCACCGCGGACTGGAGTGGTGACAAGGTCACCGGTGGTGTCGGCGCGAACAGTGGCGCCAACCTCACCCTCGGTCCCGGCCAGTCGCAGTCGTTCTACGTGCTCGATCTCGAGCAGGCCGACGACTTCGGCAACGAGGCGCACAAGAAGCGCAACAAGTTCAAGAACGGCAGCGGCTCGGTCACCTGGGCGGATGAGACCATCGGCCTGACCGGCTGCGGCGGTTACGCCCAGGCTCGGTCCTTCGTCAGCGTCGAGGTGGAGACCGACAACGTCGTCACCTGGACCACCCTGTGGGGCCAGCCGTTCAGCCTCGGCTGATCGACAGGGGCATCGCCCCTGAAAACGTAAGCGGGCTCGTCGCATTCGCGGCGGGCCCGCTTTCATGTGAAACCCGTTAGTACCCAGCGTAATTCGCAGATCGTAACGGATCGAGCGGTAACATGTACGAAATCTCACAGGAATTCGGCGCAAACCACTAATATTGTGCGCACCCAAGATCGTCCACCGACGAGATTGTCGGCAAACCGCTTGATGGCCAATGTCTTTCCAGCGAGCGGTGTCCGCATGAAAGGGTATTCGGCCTCGGTACCCCGAGGGCGACCGCTAGAATCTGATGAGGGGAAGTATGAGCGAGAACCGCACCAGCGGTCTGCGTCGAGGTGTCCGCATCGCGGGTGCCGCTGTCGCCGCCGCTGCTGGGATGGGCCTGCTTTCGACCGGCGCCGCCAACGCCGATGTTTTTGTGCCGTTGCCGGACGGCCAGAAGCTGGGCCCGGGTGTGACCGTCAGCCGGACGGGTGAACACGCCTTGATTTCACCATCTTTGGCCGCGAATGGCGCGGGCCGAGTTGTATGGGTCTCGGGTAACGCCAATGCCGATGTGTCCGTCACGCCCGAGGGCAACGTCGGCCCGAGCAACGGCGCCTCCGGGGCGCCGGGTACCAACAACTCGTCGACCCACGGCGCATCGCAGCTGAGCACCGGCTATATCGTCGGCTGCCAGGTCAGCATCGCCGATAATGCGATCTCGGCTGGGGTTTCCGGCGGTATCAACCTCTCGGGCGGGTCGCTCGGTGGGTCGATCGGCCTCAATCTCGGCCCGGGCGATGTCAAGTTCGTGCAGATCGATTACAAGGACATTCTGAAGCCGGGTCGCTACTCGGTCGAGTATCAGGATGCGGAGATCGAGATCCAGGGCTGCGCGGGTTATGCCCAGGCGCGTGCCTACACCGTTGTCGAGATCATCGGCAACAACTACTCCAAGGTCACCCTGTACGGAGCGCCGTTCAGTATCGGCTGACCGCGGTATCCGATGTGCGGCGTTCCCGGGCCCTACGTGGTTACACAAGCTGCCGCCTCCGGGCCTGACGGAAACGCCGCGGTGGGATCTGTCGAATCTCTACTCGCCTAATCGAATTCATCGAACTCAATCGCTAGGGGTAGTACCAATCATGATCGATCGTAAGTTTGTGGCGCGCGTGGCCGGGCTCGGCGGCGCCGCCGCGCTGGCACTCGGCCTGTTGTCCACCGGTGCGGCAAATGCCGACACCTTCGTTCCGCTACCGGGCGGCCAAATCGTCAAAACGCTATCCGACGGAACGGTTCTCACCATCCGGATGGTCGGCGAATCGGCCAATATCAGTCCTTCTATGGGTGCCACACCGGTACACCGCAATGCATGGGTATCCGGTAGCGCGCAGGTCGAGGTGACCGACGGCTGGAACGGCGCGATCTTCCCGGGTTATGTCGTTGCCTGCCAAGTGAACATCGACGGCGGCAGTGTCGACGGCGGCGTCACGGGTGGTCTGGACTGGAGTGACAGCCAGAATGTCAAGCCGAAGGTGAGCGCCAGCAGCGGCGCCAACCTGAGTCTCGGTCCCGGCCAGGCGCGGTCGTTCTATGTGCTCGATCTCGAGCAGGCCGACGACTTCGGCAACGAGGCGCACAAGAAGCGCAACAAGTTCAAGGGCGGCAGCGGTTCGGTCACCTGGTCCGATGAGACGATCGGCCTGACCGGCTGCGGTGGCTATGCGCAGGCGCGGTCCTTCGTCAGCGTCGAGGTCGAGACCGACAACGTCGTCACCTGGACAACCCTGTGGGGTCAGCCGTTCAGTCTCGGCTGAGTAACCCGCTCGACAATGGGAACGGGCCCGTCGCGTGCTCGGGTTCCCGCGGTCGTCGCAACACTCTCGATGTGGGAGGTTGCGGCGACCCCTGGAATCCGCCGTGCGCGATGGGCCCGCTTACCTGCGATAGCGAATTACCGTATGTAATTGTGGCGCAGTCGAATTCCCATTCGTATTGTCGGGCACAGGAATTCGACTCAGAATTCGTGACGTCCGCCCGCGCTGCGCTGGCCGTCGGCGAGTAGATCGCGGATCTCGATCAGCACCTCGGAATCGCTGAGCTTGGTATCCGGGAGGGTGCCGAACCGCTTTTTCGCGCGCAGGGCGGGGAGTACCAGCACGAAGTACAGCACCGCGGCGATGATCACGAAATTGATGGCCGCGGTAATGATCGGACCCACCTGCACGAAGGTTGCCGGTTTATCGGCAACCAGCCGGAAACCGAGGCCGAGGTCTTCCCGATTGCCGAAGACGGCGAGAATCGGGTTGATGATGCCATTGGTGAACGCGGTGATGATCGCGACGAACGCCGTACCGATCACCACGGCTACTGCCAGGTCAACGACATTTCCGCGGAGTAGGAAATCCTTGAAACCCTTGAACATTGCCGATATCTCCTCTTCGGGTGGGAGCTGACTCGTTGTGCAAGGCGGTTCGGACTGCCGTATCGACCGATGCTAGTTGACCTTGATGGCAAATGTTCGGCAAAACTTTGGTCAATGAAAAACAACGGTCAGGGCGGTGCGCAGCGAGGCCGCGGCGACCGCGGTGGCGTGTTCGGCGTCCATCGCGACCAGCACCACCCGCTCGGGCGCACTGCGCCGGTCGCCCACGCCGGATACCAGCACGACCGCGGCATCGATCGCGAGCAGCCGAGCGGGTCGGGCGCTCGGACCGCTCTGTTCCTCTGCCCCGATGACATCCACCCGGTCACCCGCCCGCAGAATCTCGGCGACCGCGGTATCGGCCAGCCGAATGGGCACGATGCGGGCATCATCCGTGCCAGCGGCGACCGCCGCCAGGCGCGGTCCGACGATGCGCAGATCGGTGAATACCTCGCCGGTGCGCATAGCGCCGGTCAATGTCGCGCCGACCAGGACGGCGCTATCGCCGATTGCGCCCGCGGGCAGCGTGCCGGATTCGAAAGGTGTAGCGCGCAGATCGGTAGCTTCGAGCAGGTGACCGGGTGGCAGATCGCGTCGGGCGACCATGACCTCGGTGCGGGCACTGCCGGGATCACCACGCAGGAACAGCACGAGCGCGAGTGCGGTGAGTGCCGCCGCGAGCAGGCGGCGGGCCAGTAGTGCATCCGCCCACGACGGTCGATTCCAGATCGCCCCATTCCACATCGCCCAAATCGCGGAGCGCAGCGGATCGCGGCGGCCGAGATCAGCGAAGGATCGGGTCTTGCCGGACGGGATGATGCCCAGGGGAGCCATGCCGGGAGCCTATGGTCACCGGCACCGCGACTCGCCCGGGAAAGACGTGGTCTGTGGATAACGACAGCCCTGGGGATAACTCCCACAGGGCTGCTTCTACCAGGTGAAACTCAGCTGGCGACGGCTGTGCTCGCGGTGCTGGAGCTGCTGGACGAACCGGAATCCGAACTCGACGCGGAGCTGCTGGTACCGCTGTCCGACTTCGCGGGCTCGCTGGCGGTCGACGAGCCGCCACGGCTGTCGGTGCGGTAGAAACCGCTGCCCTTGAATACGATGCCGACTGAATTGAAGAGCTTGCGCAGCTTGCCAGAGCACTCCGAGCAGACGCTCAGCGCCTCGTCGGTGAAGGACTGAACGATGTCGAAGCGGTTGTCACACTGGGTGCACGCATATGAATAAGTTGGCACTGGATCCTCCGCACGGTACGTCGAACTGGCACTCTACAGCCGACAGTGCCAACACCGCTAATCGGCCTTTCATTCCTCGTCCCTATCGCCACCCAATCGATGCAGTCCGCCGTGCGGTGTGAGGGCCCAGCCCATGCGCAGATCGTGCGGCTCCTCGGGGAGCCGGTCGAGCAGTTCGTCGTCGCGGACCACCGCGATCAATCGCGCCGTCGGACGGGCCGCGGGCAACGTTCGGTCGTAATAACCGGCACCGCGCCCGAGCCGAACGCCACGGCGATCCACCGCGAGTGCCGGGACCAGGATCAACTCCGCCAACGCAATAGCATCGGCGAGCACCTCGCCCGAGGGTTCCAGCAGTCCGAATCGGGCCCGCTGCAGCTCGTGCGGGCCGGCGAACTCGGCCCATCGCAGTGGTCCCGGTGGTCCGGTGATCGGCAGCAGCACCCGAGCGCCTGCCGTGCGCAGTGCTGTCAGCATCGCCGTCGATCCGGGTTCACCGCGCACCGGGACGTACGCACACACCCACTCGGGGACGTCGAGTTGGGCGACAGTGTGGGCCAACTCACGTGCCTCGGATTCCTGGTCGGCGTTGGTCATCGCGGCCCGTTGCGCAATGATTTCGGCCCGCCAGGCATGTTTGTCGCGCTCGCCGGGCATGTCCACAGTGATCACCTTAAGCTCACCGGGACCCGAGTCGGCGTGATGGCCACTTCGGGCCTGTGATGGATGGATAGGGTAGGCGTATGACAGCAAAGGCCGGACAATCCGCGAATGGCGCGGTCGTGTCGTGTTTCCGCACGGCCGTCGTGCCCGCGGCCGGACTCGGGACGCGGTTCCTGCCCGCGACCAAGACCGTGCCCAAGGAACTGCTGCCGGTGGTGGACACTCCTGGCATCGAACTGGTCGCGACGGAAGCCGCCGATTCCGGTGCGGAGCGGCTGGTCATCGTGACCTCGCCGGGTAAAGACGGCGTGGTCGCACACTTCGTAGAGGACTTGGTGCTGGAGGGCACGCTCGCCGAGCGCGGCAAATTCCAGCTGTTGGAGAAGGTGCGCAAGGCGCCCGCGCTGCTGGATGTCACCTCGGTGGTCCAGGACGAGCCGCTCGGCCTCGGCCATGCCGTCGCTCAGGCCGAGGGCGCCCTCGATGACGACGAGGATGCCATCGCCGTACTGCTGCCCGACGACCTGGTGCTGCCGTGTGGGGTGCTCGATGTGATGAGCCGGGTGCGGCGCAAGCGCGGTGGAACCGTGTTGTGCGCCATCGATGTTCCCAAGGACCAGGTCAGCGCCTACGGTGTCTTCGACGTCGCGCCGGTGCCCGATGCGGTGAACCCGAATGTGCTGCGGGTCAACGGAATGGTGGAGAAGCCCGCACTCGCGGATGCGCCGTCGACCTACGCGGCCGCGGGCCGATACCTATTGGACCGCGCCATCTTCGACGCGCTGCGCCGGATCGAACCGGGCACGGGCGGCGAATTACAACTCACCGACGCGATCGCACTGCTCATCGAGGAGGGCCATCCCGTCCATGTGGTGGTCCACCGTGGGTCGCGCCACGATTTGGGCAACCCGGGCGGTTATCTTCGTGCTGCGGTCGATTTCGCTTTGGAACGAGAGGAATACGGCCCCGCCCTGCGGGAGTGGCTGCAGCATCGGCTCAGTGCGGACTGGGACCCACAGCTGACGACCGACGACTGATAGGCGTGGGCGCCGGGTTTCGCCGATGGTGGACCGTCGGGTACGAATGATGGTCCATCTGCGGTGTGAGCGACGGGCTCGGAGGCGGCAGCTTGCGTAACCACGCAGAGCCCCGGGAGCACCGCGGATCGGGCAGAGCCGCGCGGGTTCGGTTGCGCGGTCGCGGAATCGGGTCGGTGGGAAGAGATCAGGAAGGGCTGGATGCGCTCGGTTGAGGATCAGCAGATCAAGGTAACGGCCGCGGCGGTCGCGCCCCGGCCGGTCCGGGTCGCGATCTCCGAGGCCCAGGGCCTGCTGTGTGCCGAGGATGTCGTCACCGAGCGGCCACTGCCCGGATTCGATCAGGCCGCGATCGACGGATACGCCGTGCGCAGTGTCGATGTGTCCGCCGCGGGCACCGATATTCGCGACGAGGACGGCGAACTGGTCGATCTGACGTTGCCGGTGGTCGGCGAGGTGGTCGCCGGGTCCAAACAGCCGATCCGGTTGCAGCCGCGCCAGACCGTGCGGGTCGATACCGGTGCGCCGCTACCGACGTTGGCGGATGCCGTGCTGCCCTTGGATTTCACCGATGGCGGCCGGGCCAGGATCAAGGTGTACGAGCCGGTGCGATCCGGCGACTATGTCCGGCGCATCGGCGACGATGTGCAGCCCGGCGATGTCGCGGTGCGTGCGGGCACCATTATCGGTGCACCGCAGGTCGGCCTGCTTGCCGCGGTCGGGCAGGACAAGGTGCTCGTACATCCGCGCCCTCGGCTGTCGGTGATCTCGGTGGGTGGCGAGTTGATCGATATCGATCGAACGCCCGGACCCGGACAGGTCTACGACGTGAATTCGTATGCGCTGGCCGCCGCAGCGCGCGATGCGGGTGCGGATGTGAACCGGGTCGGCATCGTGAGTTCGGATCCGCGGCGGCTGCGCGATGTGGTGGAGGGGCAGCTGGTTCGCTCCGAGGTCGTGGTGATCGCGGGCGCCGTCGGTGGGTGGGCTTCGGAGCAGGTGCGTGAGGCGCTCGAGGGTCTCGGGGACCTCGAAATCACCAGGGTCGCCATGCATCCCGGCTCGGTACAGGGGTTCGGGCGACTGGGGCGCGATGAGGTTCCGACATTTCTCCTACCGTCGAATCCCGTTGGCGCACTGGTGGTTTTCGAGGTCATGGTGCGACCGCTGATCCGAATCGCGTTGGGGCGCAGACATCCGATGCGCCGGATCATTCGCGCCAGAACGATCACGCCGATCACCTCGATACCCGGACGCAAGGGGTATCTGCGCGCGCAACTCATGCGCGATGAGGCCACGGGCGACTACCTGGTCCAGCCGCTCGGCGGCGGCGCGGGCGGTTCGTCGCATCTGCTCGCCACGTTGGCCGAGGCGAACAGTCTGATCGTGATCGACCCGGACGTCACCGAGATCAGGACCGGTGACGAGGTCCGGGTCGCATTTCTCGCACAGCGCGGCTGAGGCGTGGAGACGATGAGTGTGTTTCGGGTCGCGCAGCATCCCGGTTGGCCCGCGCATCTGGGACCGGTGCGCGTCGCGGCCGGGAAGGTGACATTGCGTCCGGTGCGGTTGCGCGATGCGGCGGCCTGGAGCCGGATCCGGTTGCGCGACAGGGCACATCTGGAGCCGTGGGAGCCGACCGGGCGCGGTACCTGGGAGGCGCGCAACCACGTCTCGAACTGGCCGTCGCTGTGGTCGAGTCTGAAGACCGAGGCCAGGCGCGGTGCGATGATTCCGCTCGTGATCGAGGTCGACGGCGTGTTCAGCGGGCAGTTGACCGTCGGCAATATCGTGCGCGGCGCATTGTGTTCGGCATGGGTCGGCTATTGGGTTGCCAAGGATTTGAGCGGTCAGGGCGTGGCGACGGCCGCGCTCGCACTCGGGCTGGACCACTGCTTCGGGCCCCTCGGATTACATCGGGTCGAGGCGACCGTGCGGCCGGAAAACCTGGCCAGTCAAGCGGTTCTGCGCAATGTGGGGTTCCGTGAAGAGGGGCTGCTGAAGCGGTACCTGGATGTGGACGGGGCCTGGCGCGATCACCTGCTGGTCGGCATCACCGTCGAGGAGGTGGCGGGGACCGTCGTCGATCGACTGGTGCGTGATGGTCGGGCCACGCTGCCCTGAAATTCGGATACCGGAACCTACGTACCGTTTCCGATGTGCCCGGTCGCCTTCGACGCGCGGCGAAGATGGTGGAACTGTGACAGGTGTGGCGTATGTGCCCGGCGCGCCTGACCGAACTTGGTGCGACACGGAATTAACCTACGGACGTCGGAGGTGCGTCCCGTGCCACCGGCAACCAGCCTGTGAGGCAGTGCCGAATACGCCTCACGGCGGCCGGACGTCCGTCCGTCCGAGGCGTTTTGCGGCGAGCGAACGCACCGCGACGGAGCGCGGTTCGACCCGGTCGAAAGGCCGAGCGGACGATGCGGTGGGGACGGAGGTGCTGAGGCGAGATGCCGAATTCGATCCTGTGGATCGGCCTGGTCGTGTTCTGGGTCTTCGTGCTGTTCCCGATCCTCGCCGACCGGCACCCCAGGATCAGACAGATAACCGACGCGGCGTTGGCGACCCGCGTATTGCACCGCGGAGGTTCCAAGCGGCGCACCAAGAGTGGTCCGGCCGCCGGACACGACAGCGATCCGGATTACCGGCCGACCCGAGTGCAGAGAAGGCTTTCCCATAGCGATGATGCGGAGGACCGGATGACCCCACCGGCCGACGGCCAGGTCACCGAGGACGACAAACCCACGGAGAACCCGCTCGAAGCCGGGCCGGCGGAACCCGATGCCGAAATCGACGACAGGGACGCTGAAGTCGACGAATTCGACGATGCCGACGACGAATCCGCCACCGCGGATGGCGAATTCGATGACAGCGTCAGCGAGCTCGCCGACGCCGATTTCGACGATGCCGAAATCGCGACGGCCAGAACGGATGCGAAGCAACGTGCGACCGTCGATGATGACCGGGTGGCGGTAGAGCACACCGAACCGGCTGGTGCCCGGATCCCCCAGGCCCGGACGGCGGCGCCCGCTCACTTCGACGAATCCGACTCCGACGAATCAGATTTCGTGCCGACCCGGCGCGGTCGCGGCGGATTCGACCCGGAGGCCGACGCCATCGCGCGCGCGGCCCGCTACACCTTCCGGCAGCGCGCGGTGCTCGGCCTCATCCTGGCCGTCTTCGTCTTCGGCGGACTCTCGGTGGCGCTGAGCCCCATGTTCTGGTGGGGCTGCGGCGGCTCCGCGCTCGTCCTGGTGACCTACCTGGCGTACCTGCGCAAGCAGGTCCGCATGGAGGAGGAAATCCGTCGTCGTCGCCTCGCCCGCCTGGCTCGCAGCCGCGGCGAGCACATCGAGGCCGAACGCGAGGCCGAGCAGCGCGCCAAACAGCGCATCATGGACCGCGACACCGCCCGTGCTCTCCGCCGCCGCTCCGCCCTCATCGAGGTGGACGACGAAGACCCCATGTTCGAGCACCTGGAAAACTTCGACCCCGCCACCGCCCGCGCCCTCCGCCGCGGCACCAGCGATATGCGCCGCGCCGCCGGCGCCTGACCCGAGCCAGCATTCGCCCAGGTCAACCGTGCGATTCGGAGTCTGCCCACACCGCCTGATACAGTGTCACAGCGCGGTTCCCCGGAGCCGCACGGGGCTATAGCGCAGTTGGTAGCGCGTCTCGTTCGCATCGAGAAGGTCAGGGGTTCGATTCCCCTTAGCTCCACAATTCGGCTCGAATTGTGGCCGTGATCTGAGGGATCACCTCAAATTGTGCATGGGAGCCAACTTGCGCTCTCATGCATTTTTTGGTAAGTGGTCATTTTCGGGTTCTTCGCCGGGGCCATCGCTATCGCTGCGCCTGTCTTCGATGGTTGTGGCGTCGTGGTCGGCGATATCGGCATCTCGATTCCCACCAGCCGATTCGAACCGTCCGCCGAGTCGGATCTCGCGACGCTGGTCCGCCGCGCCGCGGCCGATCTCACCGAGCGTGTCGGCGGGCGCTACGCCTGCGGCTGATCGTTCCGGCAGGCTTGCGACCGTTTCCTCTCAACTTCCATCGCGTTACCCTTGACGAACCGAGTGTTTGGTGTAACGAAACCGCTCGGAGAGGTGAGATGAGTGCCGCACCGTTCGCCTACGTCGACCCTGGGACCTTGTCCGAGGTCCTGGACCTGCTCGACCGGTTGGAGGACACTCGGCTCCTGGCCGGTGGCCAGTCCCTCATTCCCTACATGCAGTTCCGGATGGCGCGTCCTGCCGTAGTGGTCGACCTCAACCGTGTCGGAGAACTGGCCCACATCACCGACCACAATGGTCGGTTGGAGATCGGCGCCATGACCCGGCAACGCGCGCTCGCCGAGTCAGAGATCATCCGCGCGCAGGTACCCATCGCACACGAGGCCCTCCGCCTGATAGGCCACGTCGCCACTCGCCCGCGTGGGACTCTGGGCGGTAGCGTGGCGAACCTCGACCCCAGTGCCGAGCTGATCGCGGTCACGGCCCTGCACGACGGGGTGCTGCATGTCCGCAGCGTCCGGGGCGAGCGGGTGCTGGGCGTCGCGGATTGGGCACGTGACCTGCTGACCCCGGCCCTCGATCCCGGCGAGATGCTGACTCGAATCGACTGGGCGCCCTGGCCGACCGGGCACGGGCACGCGTTCCTGGAGTTCTCCAAACGTCATCACGACTACGCGGTCGTGGCTGCCGGTGCGCTGATGACCGTCGACGAACAGGGCCGCATCACTCGTGCTGCCGCAGCGGTCGCCGGAGTCGGCATCATCGCGACCAGACTGACCGCCGCTGAACGGTTGCTGGTTGGTGAGGTGGGCAGACCGGAGTTGTTTGCCGAGGCCGCTCGTGCAGCCGCAGATCTCGAACCCCTGACCGACACGCAAGCGAATACCGGCTACCCCCGCCGCTTCGTGTCGGCGGGGTATCGCCGCCATCTGGGCCAGGTGCTCACTCGCAGGACGCTGCACCTCGCCCACTCTCGTGCGCTTGGACAGCAGGAGCGTCGATGACACCCGCTGTGCCGACCCGGGGTTCGAGCGCGAGGCATCGGAGTGATGCTGAGATACGGTTGTGCACCGCCGTAGCGGCGGGCCGGGGCGCCGAGGGGACCGGTCTGCCAGCAGCGCCGCATGACGCGCACTCACACGCGGGCGAGAATGCGCACCGCGTGAACGGTTGCAGCCCAATCAATTCCAACGAAGAACACTGCGCCGACCAGCGACAATCCGGTCGGCTTCCATCACCCGATGTGGGGCAGGAATACAGGGCGACCGAACCAGGTCAGCGACCCGACTTCCGTCCGATCCCCACCACAGACACCCTCTCGATGTCTGTAAGAGAAAGGGTGCACGAGTGACCCGACCTGACATCGGCCCGAAGCTCGATAGAGCCCGGAAGATCACGATCATCACCAACGGCGACACGCATGCGGTCGAGGTCGACGTGCGGACCCCACTCAGCGATGCCCTGCGCCGCGATCTCCACCTCACCGGCACGCATGTCGGCTGCGAGCATGGAGTATGCGGGGCCTGCACCGTCCTGCTCGACGGCCGAGCGGTCCGCAGCTGCCTACTCCTCGCCGTCCAGGCCGACGAGCACGAGGTCACGACCGTGGAGGGGTTGTCCGGGGATGGGACTTTGAACTCTTTGCAATCTGCCTTCCGCTCACACCACGCGCTGCAGTGCGGATTCTGTACCCCTGGCATCCTGTGTACGCTCACCGACGCGCTGCGCACGAGCCCCGCCCCCACCGAGGATGACATCCGTGCGGCGCTCACCGGCAACCTCTGCCGCTGCACCGGCTACCAGAACATCGTCGAGGCCGCCGTCGACGCCGCAGCGGCGCTGCGAGGTGCCGGCGATGAGTGACCGCTACGTCGGTACACGCGTCGAGCGCCGCGAAGACGCGGCCCTGCTGACCGGGCGCGGCCAGTTCGTCGACGACATCGCCTTCCCGGGCACTCTCGTCGCCCGAGTCGTTCGCAGCCCTTATCCACACGCCCGCATCCGCAGCATCGACACCGCCGAAGCGTCCCAAATGCCAGGCGTACACCTGGTGCTGACTCACGCCGACCTCCCAAAGACCCTGCGTGACAAGCGATTCCCGCTGTTCGTTCCCAACCCGTGGATCCGCCGAGAGTGGAGCAACCCGGTCCTCGCCGGGGACGAGGCCTGCTATGTGGGGGAACCCGTCGCGGTTGTGGTGGCGGACGATCGGGCTCTGGCCCGTGATGCGGAAGAAGCCGTATGCGTCGACTGGGAGATCCTGCCTTCGGTCGGGGACTGTCTCGCCGGTCTGGAACCGGGCGCGCCCGCCGCGCATACCGGGGACGAGGACAACATCGCGGCCGTGTTCACCATCGGGCACGACGATGTGGACACTGCGCTCGCCAGCGCCCCACACCGGCTCACCGAAAGAATCTGGCAGCACCGCGGTGCCTCGCACTCGATGGAGGGCCGGGCGGTCCTGGCTGTGTACGAACCCGTAGACGACCAGCTCAACGTGTGGTCGGCCTGTCAGGCGCCGTACCAGAACCGGCAGATCATCGGCCAGATGTTGGAGCGCGACGAGGCCCGCATCCGGGTGGTCGCACCCGACGTCGGCGGCGGGTTCGGGCCCAAGGGCATCGTGTACCCCGAGGATGTGCTGGTGCCGTGGCTGGCGATGCGTATGGGCCGCCCGGTGCGTTGGACTGAAGACCGGCACGAGCAGTCGATCGCGACCACCCAAGAACGGGACGAGCATGCCGAGGCGACCGTCGCCTTCGACGACGAGGGGAGAATTCAAGCCGTTGACGTCACGGTCGTGCACGACACCGGGGCCTATCTCCCGTGGGGGATCATCACGCCGATCATCGGCGCCACCACGTTGCCCGGCCCGTACGTACTGCCCGCGTACCGGCTGCAGATGACGGTGGTGCTGACCAACAAGGTCGCCACCTCGCCACTGCGCGGCACCGGCCGTCCCCAGGCCGTGTTCGTGATGGAACGCCTGGTCGACCGGATCGCCCAATATCTCGGCTTCGACCCCGCCACGGTCCGCGAGCTGAACATGATCCGCCCGGACCAACTGCCCTACGACATCGGACTGGTCGGCCGCGACGGCAGCCGAGTCGTCTACGACAGCGGCGACTACCCACAGTGCCAGGCCCTCGCCCTGGAGCGCGCGCAGTACTCGACCTTCGCCGAACGCCAGGCTGCAGCTCTCGCCAACGGCCGTTACCTCGGAATCGGAATCGCGAACCTGGTCGAGGCCACCGGACTCGGACCGTACGAGGGTGCCGAGGCGCGGATCCTTTCGACCGGCTGCCTGGGCATAATTTCCGGCGCGGCGTCGCAGGGCCAGAGCCACAAGACGGTGCTTGCCCAGGTCGCCGCCGACGCATTCGGCACGACGCCCGACCTGGTCGAAGTCATCGCTGGCGACACGGCGTGCTTCCCGTTCGGCATCGGCACGTTCGCCAGCCGGGTCGCCGTCAACGCCGGTTCGTCGGTGCACATAGCCGCGACCCGGCTACGTGAGCAGGTCCTCGACCTTGCCTCGGCCATCACCAAGGTCCCGCGCGAACTGGTCGCACTCGTCCCGGGCGCGGTACGCGCCGAGGGGCATCCGGACATTTCGCTCGCCGAGCTGCGGCATATCTCGCTGGGCATGCCCGGCTTCACCTCCGACCACGACGCCGACCCAGGGTTGTCGGTGACCGAGTACTTCAACCCGCCACAGTCGACCTACTCCAACGCGACGCACGTGGCCGAGGTGGAGGTCGACATCGAGACCGGCCGCGTCGACATCATCCGCTATGTCGTCGGGCACGACTGCGGACGCCAGCTCAACCCCATGGTTGTCGACGGGCAGATCCAGGGCGGAGTGGCGCACGGGATCGGCAATGCGCTCTACGAGTTCTCCGGCTACGACGCGCAAGGATATCCGTACACCACCACGCTGGAGGAATATCTGCTTCCCACCGTGCTGGATGTGCCGAAGGTCGAGGTCGTTTCCATGGAAAGCCCGAGCCCACTCAACCCTCTCGGGATCAAGGGCGCGGGCGAAGCTGGCACGATCCCGGCCGCATCGGCGATCGTCTCGGCCATCGAGAACGCCCTGGCTCCCTTCAACGTCCGGATCCAGCGCGCGCCGGTCAGCGCCGAACACCTTGTGGAACTGATCGGGGCTGCGAGGTGAAACGACTCTCTCAGTCTACGACGGCCGAACTCGACCTGAACCTGCTCTGGCGCTTGCCGCACTGTACGCCCGCATCGGGTGCCTCCAGGTCGCCTGCGCGTCGTCGGCAGTGAAATCCCTTGTCGTGGAGGATGTTTTGGTTGTGGTCCGGGTCCGGCCGGGCATCAGGCCACCCCGCCTTCGGTGTCGAGGTTGATGCCGAGCGCGGTGTCGTAGTCGGTCAGGCACCGTTGTTCGACCTCTGGCTCGGGCGCCGGTCGCAGAACACCGATCTGGTTGCGCCGCAACGCCTTCGCCGCCTCGACAGGAACGGCGTCGGACAGGGTTTGATGCCACGCCCAGATCCGCTCGTGATCGGCAACGATCCGGCCGCCGGAGAACACCCGGACCCGGTTCAGGTCGGCGATGATCTCGATTCGGCGCCCGATCACGGCAGGATGCACCGAATAGTCATTGGAATCCAAGCGAATGTAGTGATCACGCGCCAGGCGCCCTGAGCGCCTCCACCCGGTCTGCGGCGCCGGGTGGCAACGTCAGCATCGCTTGGCGGTCGGCGGTGATCCGATCGGTCGGTGCGCAGCCCAGCGCTCGCCGCGGCCGGGCGTTCACAACTCCAGCCACTGGCTCAGTATGGGTATTGAAATCGGTTGGGCCACTGAAGGTTAGGTCCGGCAGGAACGAGCGCTCCAGGTAGTCATGGGCGCGTTCGATCATGCCTTTCGCTTCCGGATCGGCGGGCCTGCAGACGATCACCTTCGCCCCCAAGGTCCCCCGGAACCCTTGGCATTCGGCGGTCAGCTCGCTGCGTCCGCCACGCCAGCGGCCGATCGCGCCTTCACCATCCCAAACCAAAACCCTTGGCGCTGAACCCAACCGGTGAATATGGGTCCACCAGCCGGCGAACAGATCCTCCGCATGCCGGGTCGGGAGCAGCAGCGCCATCAACCACTGCGAATAGCCGAGGACCATGGTCAGGAGTTCCCGCCTGGGCTCTGACTGGTAGGTCAAATCGATTGAGTCGCAAACAGGTTCATGCATCGTCTCCCAGAAATGGGAGGGCGCACCTCCTTGACTAGTGATCTGGAACACACCAAACTTTGATTACTCCAGTAGTTCTGGAGACTTGTCGGCCGACATGGTGAGTTCTAAGCGAATCGAGGGTTCGGGCTATGACGACGAGTATCGCGGCCGTATCGGCTGAAACCGAAGTACCTGCTGCGGATTTCGACACGACACATCTCAAGGAGAACCTGCGCTGGGGCCACTTGTTCTGGCCGGGCTCCACGGCGTTGACCGAGGAGCAGATCGACGATCGAGTAGCCCGCTACCAGCGGTCGCTCGAGCGCTTCCGGGCCAGCGGCATGCAGGGCAACTACCTGCCCGACGATCTGGAAGTGGACTCGGCGTGGCATGCGCACCAGTGCGATCCGGTCGGGTACGCGGAGTTCTGCACCCAGTATTTCGGCGGCATTCTCGCCCACACGGTAACGCTGTGTGTCTGCAAGTTGGTCGATCTCGACCAGAAGTGATCCGCGCTCGGCGATAGCCGAAACGCATATCCGCGCGTGATCCGTTCGGCGTAGCTCCCCTGCCGGGGAGCTACGCCCCGGCGGCAACTATCCGACCGTACGTGCGTCCGGTGGCGGCCGGACAGCTCACTGCTCGTGTGGACCGACCGCACAGTGCCGTGAATTGCAATACAGCCGTCCAGCTGCAGATGAATTCTTCGACGAAGGTTTCCGCGATACATTCGCAATCCTAGGTAGATGCGATGACACCGAGAGCGAGATCGAGGCGATTGTCGCCTTGCTCCGATTGCCCCTCGGAGTCGGTATAGATAACTCGCCGAAACAAATCGACGACGCCCGCCGTCGATATCCTGACTGCACCTTCGTCCTGACAGATATGCGAACGCCACCCGCAGGTCCATACGACGCAATTCTGAACCTGTGGACCAGCTTCGGCTTCTTCGACACCCGCGAGGAAGACCTTGCCGCCCTCGCGGCCTGGGCCGAAGTTCTTGTTCCCGGGGACAAGCTCGTGATGGAAATCGATACTCTCGAATACTTCGAGCATCGTGTACGCAACGGTAGCGAATTGATCAGTACGCAGCTGATCCAACGGTCCGATCTCGTCGGTCACGCTCGATATGATTGGACCACCCAGGAACTCAATGTCCACTGGAGGCGCCCTGGATGGTCTCGACAGTGCCGGCTCCACATGTATTCCCGCCCACAACTCGAGACAGCAATCTACGAAGCCGGATTTGGCCATGTGGCATTCGCGGGCGACTTTCATGGCCGTCCGGTGGACCTGGACAGCGGAACCGTCATTGTCGTAACCAAGTGGCGCGGCACTTCAAAACGCCGACCGCCCCGATCGAGGGCCGTAGGTCTGAGAGTGTCAGTGTTTCAACGAGTTTCACTGCCGTGTATTGCGACCCGGCATCCGAGCGATGGATCGCACCGCTGATCGGGTGGCCTTCACGGGCCCGCAGGGATCGAACCATTCAGCTACTGAGCGTCCACTGCTGGTGGGCGCGCTGGGCACCTGCTGACGATGCCCATCGGCCTGGGGGATCGCCTACTTCTTCTCCACGGTCCTGGCGAGCATGCCGAGCGAGGCCCGCAGCACGGATTCGGGAAGAATCGGGAAGATTCCCATTTCGCGGTAGGTCGCTGGGATCTGGCTCCAGTCGTAGTACGACGTCACCGAGGTGCCGATCTCGCTGGGTTCCACGCGGTAGCCGTAGCGGTGTTCGATCGGCACCTGGCCCTCTCGGCCGACTGTCCACGCGATATGGGCGTCCTGTTCGAATGCGGTGATGGTCACCGTGACGTCGTACTTTCCCATCTCGGGAAAGTCATTGAGCGATTCACGATCCATATGCACGACGAATTCATCTCCGACCGCGGTGATGGCTTCGCCTTCTGCGGATTGCAGCATGCCCGTGCTGTCGATCGACACATGCCCTTCGGGTGAGCACAGCAGGGCGAAGATCTCGGCCGGCTGTGCCGCGATCTCCCGTCGGACCTCGAACCGTTCTTCAGTCATGGGATCCATCCTCGCACAATCGTTGCGCGGACGCTGATGAAAGACGTTTCGTGCCGACCAGACCGAAATAGACTTTGGTGCAGCCTATTTCGCTGAGCTTCACCGCCTTGGCTCCGTCGTTCGGATATCATTTCCGCATACTGGTTGATAACCAGCTGTGGCGTGATGCGGAGAGCTTCGGAGCCAATGTCGCAGCCGCACAGGGGTATTCCCCTGCCTAGCTGCTGGAGAGCCTCATTAATATCTTAAATGTCGCAGCCGCGCAGAGGCATTCGCCTGCCTAGCTGCTGGAGAGCCTCGTTCATATCTTCAATGTCGCTTCCGGCCGGATCTCCGAGCCGGGCGAGGTAGCGGTACTGATCACCTTCGTCGTTTCCGACAAGTCCGCCATCATTGTGGGGGCGGTCTTCGTTATCGACGGCGGCACCATCAATACTGCCTGACATCGGCACGAGCCGACCGAGGTGGGTGGCGGATCATCGAAAGGGCGGCCTGTGCGGCGAATACGGGATCGCACCGACCAGCCGCCAGCTCGGTGATTGCCTGCATGCTCGACATCTGCCAGGCCGGGGCGTTGGAGATCGCCACACACGGGATCCTGCGCTGTTGGACGAGATCGTCCATGCCACAAAGGATTTCCTCGACCGATGTCGTAAGTCCCATACCTGCCGGTACAGCAGATCGATGTAGTCCGTATTCAGCTGCCGGAGACTGGCTTCCACCGAACCGTGCAGGCTCTTGCGGTGAGCGCCCTCGGAATTCGGGTTCCCGGGCCGGCGCAATGTCGTGTACTCCGTTGCCTGCACCAGGCTGCCGCGGACCCATCGAGTCTGCGGCAGCCACTTCGGGCATGTCAGCCCTTGCCGTATCTGAGTTCACGTTTCAGGATCTCGCCGCTGCCTGCCTTGGGGAGAGCACCGACGAACTCGACGATCCTCGGGCACTTATATTGGGCAAGCCGACCCTCGAGCCAGCCGAGCAGTTCCGTCTCGTCGAGCTCCTGACCGCGGCGCAGCACCACGACCGCTTTCACGGTCTCACCCCAGTGCGGGTGGGGTACGCCGACGACGGCGGCCTCGAGTACCGAAGGGTGCGCGCCGATCGCGTTCTCGACCTCGACCGAGTAGACGTTCTCTCCGCCCAAGATGATCATGTTCTTGAGCCGGTCGTGGACGTAGAGGAATCCGTCGTTGTCGATCATCCCGATATCACCGGTACGGAACCAGCCGTCGGCGGATATCGCGGCCGCGGTTTCCGCGGGTTTGTTCCAATACCCTATGGTCAGCTGCGGCGTCCGCAGCCAGATCTCGCCGTCCTCACCGGTGCCGACGTCGCGACCGGTGGAAACATCGACGATCCGGCACTCGCAGTTGGGGTGGATGCGGCCGACGCTACCCGGATGCCGGTCGACCTCCCCCCGGCGCAAGATCGGCGCGACCGCCACCCCGGCACAGGTTTCGGTCAAGCCGTAACCCTGCGAAAAGCCGGTCTGCGGCAGCATCTCCATCGCCTCCTCGACCACCGAGCTGCTCGAGGGCGCGGAGCCGTAGATGATCACCTCGAGACTGGACAGGTCGAAGGCCTCGGCGGTCTTCTCGGCAACCAGACTGGCCAGCAGGTCCGGCACCAGGCTGGTGTGGGTGACACCTCGATCCTCGACGGCGGCGGCGATCGCGGCGACCGAGGTCCCCGACGGGATGACCACCTCGCCGCCCAGATGCACGCAACACGTCACCGAGCTCATCCCGCTCATACGAAACATCGGCAGGCAGGCCATGTACCTCATCTCCGGATACAACGCCCAGGCTGCCGCCGCCTGCTGGGCCATCTCCCGCAGATTTCGCTCGACCAGCTGAATGCCCTTGGGCTCGCCGGTGGTTCCGGTCGTGTAGGACAGCAGCACGAGGGACTCGTCGGTTTGATCGGCATCCGGCGCGTAGCCGGAATCCCCTGCGGCATACCAGCGCTCGAAGTCGGAGCCTTCGGGTCCGTCCAGCCGGACCACCGGGCACTGTGGGTCCAACCCCGATGCCAACTCCCGCTCGGCGAAGAGCAGGGACGGGTTGCAGTCCTCCAGAACAGCCCGGAGCTCGGCCGCCGTCAGCCGCCAGTTCAGACCGACCAGCACAATGCCGGCCCAGGAGGCGGCGTAGACGAGCTGGACGTAGGCCAAGTCGTTGTGCGCGAGCACCGCCATCCGGTCTCCCCGGCGTAGACCGGCAGCGTGCAGCCGGTCCGCGATTCGCGCCACGTCCCCGGCGAACTCCGCATAGGTCTGCGACCCCGCAGGCGCGCTGATCGCACGGCATCCGGCGCGGTCCCGTGCGTGCCCGACCAACAGGCCGGCCAGCGTCGGGGGGTGAGGGATGGTCATCGGCGTCTCCCTAGATCCTGGCCGCGACCGCAGCCATCTGCCCGGCGTACCGGATGGTCGATATCCCATGCGTGCCGGATCACGTGGCCAGCGGTTCGATCTGGTCGACGACGAACTGCCGCACCCAGATGACCTCTCGGGCGAACACCAGGTGGTCTCGAAGCTCGAGGAACTCCTGCTCCCTCTTCTGCATTCGTATCTCTCGCTGGTCGGAACCGTGCAGGCACTAATGCTCGGGCTCCGGAAAGGCGACCACCGCACAGGTGCCCACCGTCCCGCGATCAGTCGCGGGTCCCGAAGATGCTGTGGGGGATCGTATCCAGCACATAATCGAGTTGTCACGCGATTCGAAAGGACGCTTGTTCCTTGGGGTTTCGGTGCCCACGAATGACAACGTTATGGACTCAGCCGACACAGATCCCCTTTCCGCGAGCTATGTCGTGATCGTAGCGTTGCTCGAGATTCCGTGTGGCGCAATGGTGTAGGCCATCGGATGGCAAGGGTGCGCCGATGATCGTCACCGGAGGAACCATCACGATCGGCCTCCTGATTCCGGTGCCCGGCGCCGTTTCCCACTGGTATGCGTCGTTCAACCGTGGTGCGCGATGCGCACGGCCAGGCTGGGATCCCGACGACGCCTGCGGCCACTCGATCGGTTTGGGTGAGTCCGAGTTCGGTGCGGCGGTCGTAGACGGCTTGGGCCAGTGCCATGGAGAGCCGGATTTCGCGGCGGGCCTCGGTGACATCGTCGGGTTCGGTGTAGCCCTCGGTTAGCTTGCGTTCCCGGAGGTTTTTCCAGCGTGCGTGGCTCATCGGTCCAGTTCTCCCTTCACGATTATGGCGATCGATGCGCCGGAGATCTCGGCGCGGTTCGGCCCGGTTCGGGGTTTGGACCGGAGAGTTTTGTAGGTTGACTCGAATGGACCAGTCGTCGCGTTCGAGTGCGTCTCCGGCGGTCGGGCGCGCGCTGGATATTCTGGTTCGCCTGGCCGAGGGCCCGGGGCCGGTGCGGGCCGCGGTGCTGGCCCGGGATCTGGGGTTGCCGCGGTCGTCGGTGTATCACATTCTGGCGGTGCTGGTGGATCGCGGATTCGTGGTGTATGTGCCGGGTGAGCAGGCGTATGGGCTCGGCGTGACCTCGTTCGAGATCGGGTCGGCGTTCCTGCGTCACGAACCGCTCGAGCGGCTGGCGCAGCCGATCCTGCATCAGTTGGCCAGGCAACTCGGGCAGGCCGTGCACCTGGGGATTCTGCATGGCAACGAGACGGTCTATCTACTCAAGGAACGCCCGAGTTCGGGTCCGGCCGCCGAGGTTTCGCTGATCACCGATATCGGGGTGCGGTTGCCCGCGCACTTGACCGCGAACGGTCGCGCCATTCTCGCCACGCTGCCGGATGCGCAGGTGAAGGCATTGTATTCGCGCCGTTCGGATTTCATCACCAGAACCGGGCGCGGGCCTCGCACATTGACCGAGTTGCGGCGCGCGTTGGAGGAAGTTCGGGTCCGTGGCTGGGCCGATGAGGTGGAGTTGGTGACGCCGGGGCTGCGGTCGGTCGGTGCGGCGGTGTTCGATCACAACGGTCGGCCGGTCGCGGCCTTGAGTACGACGTGGCGCATCTTGACCTTTCCCGAGCCGGAGGTGGTGGAGCAGGCGTTGCGGTGGGGTGCGGACCGGTTGACCTCGCGAATCGCGGGTCACGCGCCGCCACGGGCGTGAGTGGCCCGTCCGTGTGAGCCCCCTCACAGGCTGTTGTACATTGTTGTATAGACAATTGCCTACCTGGAGACTTCCACCATGACGCAGGACTGGAACAGCGGACTCTACGCACGGATGACCGATCGCGCGTTGGCGAAGTCGTATGCCTGCTCCCTACCTGACTGGTACAAACACGACTTCGATCCCGGCCGAGCCGTCGCCGACATCGCGCGCATCGAAGCACTGCGCCCCGGCGAATTCGAGGTCGCGTTGCACGCGCCGACCGGTTCGGCACGCGGTCAGCTGCGGCTGACGCTGTACACGACCGGCGAGGCTGTCTCGCTGAGTCGCATTCTGCCGGTGATCCAGTCCCTCGGCGTGGAAGTGCTCGACGAGCGCACGTACGTGTTCGAGGTCGCGGCGGGCACCCACTGCCGCATCTACGACTTCGGCCTGTCCCTCGACGGCGAGCCCGCCCCGGGCGACGTGACACGCACCCGGTTCACCGAGGCCTTCGCGGCCGGATGGCGAGGCGACGCCGAGATCGACACCTTCAACCGGCTGGTACTGCGCGCGGAATTGGCCTGGCGGCAGGTGTCGATCCTGCGCGCCTATGCAAAGTACCTGCGCCAGAGCGGTTTTCCGTACAGTCTGGAGCGCATCGCGGAAGTCCTTTCGGCGCATCCCGCGACGGCCCGGACGCTCGTCGAACTGTTCCACGCGCGGTTCGCGCCGGACGGGCACAGCGCGGCCGCCGAGACCGAACTGGCCGGCTGCCTCGACGACGCTCTCGGCCGGGTTGCCGGGCTCGAAGAGGACCGCATTCTGCGTGCCTTTACCGCACTCATCCGAAACACCTTGCGCACCAACTATTTCGTGCGCGGCGGAACCGCGCCGGTCTTGTCCATCAAGCTCGATCCACAGCGGATCGACGAATTGCCCCGTCCCCGGCCACGATTCGAGATCTTCGTGTACTCGCCTCGGGTCGAGGGCGTGCATCTGCGATTCGGC
Organism: Nocardia sp. NPDC049707; assembly: GCF_040674855.1. Classification (NCBI taxonomy): domain Bacteria; kingdom Bacillati; phylum Actinomycetota; class Actinomycetes; order Mycobacteriales; family Nocardiaceae; genus Nocardia; species Nocardia sp. NPDC049707. Next base: position 35,101 of record NZ_JBFANN010000044.1, read on the forward strand.
GCCGTCGCACGGGGTGGACTGCGTTGGTCGGACCGCAAGGAGGACTTCCGCACCGAGGTACTCGGCCTGGTCAAGGCGCAGGCGGTGAAGAACGCCGTGATCGTGCCGGTCGGCGCGAAGGGCGGTTTCGTCGTCGGACAACCGCCGAAACCCACCGGTGACGACGCGGCCGATCGCGCCGCACACCTGGCCGAGGGCGTCGCCTGCTATCGCAGATACATCGCGGGCCTGCTCGACCTCACCGACAATATCGACCGGGCGACGGGCACGGTGATCCCCGCACTCGACGTCGTCCGCCACGACGGCGACGACACCTACCTGGTCGTCGCGGCGGACAAGGGCACGGCTACCTTCTCCGACATCGCCAATGAGGTTGCGGCCGAATACGATTTCTGGCTCGGCGACGCGTTCGCCTCCGGCGGTTCGGTCGGTTACGACCACAAGGCCATGGGCATCACCGCCCGCGGGGCCTGGGAGAGCGTCGAGCGCCATTTCCAGGAGCTGGGCCGCGACACCCATACCGCGGACTTCACGGTGGTCGGCATCGGCGATATGAGCGGTGACGTGTTCGGCAACGGCATGCTGCTCAGCGACCGCATCCGCCTGGTCGCCGCGTTCGACCACCGGCACATCTTCCTTGATCCGAACCCGCAGTCGGGGCCCTCCCACGCCGAGCGCAAGCGCCTGTTCGAACTGCCCCGCTCGTCCTGGGCAGACTACGACCGCGACCTGATCAGTGCCGGCGGCGGCGTGTGGTCCCGGGCGGCGAAGTCGGTGCCGATCGCGCCCGAAGTGCGTGCCGCACTGGGACTTCCGGACACGGTCACCGCGCTGTCGCCGATCGAGGTGATCCGGGCGATCCTGTGTGCGCCCGTCGATCTGATCTGGAACGGGGGAGTGGGCACCTACGTCAAGGCCACCACCGAGTCGCATGCGGCTGCGGGCGACAAGGCCAATGACGGCGTGCGGGTGAACGCCACCGAATTGCGTGCCACGGTGGTCGGGGAGGGTGGCAATCTCGGCTTCACCGCGCTCGGCAGGGTCGAATTCGCCTGTGGGGGAGGCAGAATCAATACCGACGCGCTGGACAACTCGGCAGGGGTCGACTGCTCCGACCATGAGGTGAACATCAAGATCCTGCTCGACACCATGATGTCGGCCGGGCGGCTGGACCGGCACGACCGGGACCGGCTGCTCGCCGACATGACCGGCGAGGTCGGCCGACTCGTCTTGCGGGACAACCGGTCCCAGAACCGGACCCTGGGCGTGAGCCGCGCCGACGCGGCCACGCGGCTCGGCGTGCACGCCCGCATGATCGCCGCACTGGAGGCCGAGCGAGGATTGGTCCGGTCCCTCGAAGCCCTGCCCGATGAGAAGGAACTCGCCCGGCGCGCGGACCAGGGACGCGGCTTGACCTCGCCGGAACTGGCGACCCTGATGGCGCACGTCAAGCTCGCGGTCAAGGACGCAATCCTGGCCGGTGACCTGCCCGACGATCCCGCCCTGCACGATCGCCTGATCGCGTACTTCCCGGATTCGCTGCGGGAACGCTTCGGGGACAGCCTGTCCGAGCACCCGCTGCGCCGCGAGATTCTCGCGACCATGCTCGCCAACGATGTGATCGATCATGGTGGAATCAGTTTCGTCTTCCGGCTGGGGGAGGACTCGACCGCGGTCACATCGGATGTGGTGCGCGCGTATCTGGTCGCCGCGCGGATCTTCCAGTTGCACCCGCTCTGGGACGATATCGCGGACAGTGGTCTGCCGACCGAGGTGAGCAACGCACTGGTGCGCGCCACGCAACGCGTGCTCGATCGCGCCACCCGGTGGTTGCTGGCGCACCGGCCGCAACCGCTCGGGATCGCCACCGAAATCGACCGGTTCGCCCATCGGCTGGCCGCGCACGCGCACTTGGTCCCCGAGTGGCTGCGCGACCGCGAACTGGCCGATCTGCACGACCGGATCTCCGCCTCGGTCGAAGACGGCGTCCCCCGTGAGCTGTCGACCCGCGTGCACCTGCTGCTCGACCAGTTCGTCCTGCTCGACATCATCGAGGTCGCCGACGCGGGCGGTCATGACGTGGCCGACGTCGCTACGCTGTACTACGCCCTGAGCCAGCGACTCGGGACTGTTCGCCTGCTGCAATCGGTTTCGCGACTGTCCCACGAGAACCGCTGGAACTCGTTGGCGCGCCTCGCTTTACGCGACGACCTGTACGGATCGCTGCGTGTGCTGTGCCTCGACCTGCTGGCCGAGCGCGTCGAACCCACCGAGGACCTGGCCGCGGTCCTCACACGGTGGGAAACCAGCAATGCGACGAGGATTTCGCGGGCTTGCTCGACCCTCACCGAGATCTTGGAGAGCCCAGCCGATGTCGCCGCGATGTCGGTCGCGGTGCGTCAGATCCGCAGCCTGGTCAATGCGGTGTGATCTTCACTGGGTCTGGGCGTCGAAGGTTCCCGCGAGCCGGTAGCGGGAACCCGGATGCAGCAATCGTGCGGAGCTGACCAGCCGGTCCTCGGACCAGGTGCGCCGGCGGATCAGCAGACAGGGCTCGGACTCGATGAGCCCGAGCAGTCCGCACTCGTCGGCGGTGGGGAGCACGGCTTCGACCACGTGCTCGCCGCGGCCGAGCGGCGCGACCGACACCAGGTAGGTATTGGGCGTCGTTGCGGTGAAATCCTGGTCCAGATACCGCGGCGCGAACTCCGGATTCACGAACCGATCCTCGAGCTGAATGGCCAGATCGTTCTCGAAATGTACCAGCCGCGAATGGAATACGGGACTGTCCTCCGGCAGCTCGAGCTCCTGCGCGGTCACCGAATCGGCCGACTGCTCGCACAACGAGATGACCTCGGCGCGATGCCGGTGGCCGCGCCGCTCGATCTCGTCGGCGATATTGCGCACCTCGAATAGCGCTGAGCTGACCTTTCTTTCGGCCACGAAGGTGCCGACACCGATGATCCGGACCACCAGGCCATCGGTACTCAACTCACGCAGCGCCCGGTTGACCGTCATTCGTGACAATCCCAGCGCGCTGACCAGCTGATTCTCCGACGGCAGCAGCTCACCTTCGCGCCACCGCCCCGAGACGATCTGCTCGGAGATCAGATCCTTGATGCGCTGGTACGCGGGACCTGATCCCTGGCCACGGGCACGGAACAGCGACCCGATATCGACCTCGTCAATCGCCACACTCGTCACCTGCTCCAGATCCTGCCCATTGGCGCAAACCCTCCGATCGCGACCAAGTGTATCGGCGCTCCGGGCCAGCGCCGACACCGTCAAGTGTCCGAGATCCGAGAATTCTGCCCGCCTGCGCTGTTCCAGGCTTTGAATCCGGGGTGTTATTGGCGTCACGTCCCGAATGTCGACAGGAGTTCCGATGACGACTGATTCCCAGGCCGGCCCGCGCCCGGTCCGCGCCCCACGCGGCACCGAACTGAACTGCCTCGGCTGGCAGCAGGAGGGCGCGCTGCGCATGCTGATGAACAACCTCGACCCGGAGGTCGCCGAGCGCCCCGACGACCTGGTCGTCTACGGCGGAACCGGTCGCGCGGCCCGCAGTTGGGCGGCGTACGACGCCATCGTGCGGACCCTCGAGACGCTGAAAGACGATGAGACGCTGCTGGTTCAGTCCGGCAAGCCGGTCGGCGTCATGCGCACCAGCGAATGGGCACCCCGGGTGCTGCTGGCCAACTCCAACCTGGTCGGCGACTGGGCGAACTGGGAGCAGTTCCGCAAGCTGGAGGCCGAGGGCCTCATGATGTACGGCCAGATGACCGCCGGCTCGTGGATCTACATCGGCAGCCAGGGCATCCTGCAGGGCACCTACGAGACCTTCGGTGCGGTGGCCCGCAAGCGGTTCGGCGGCACCCTGGCCGGCACCATCACCCTGACCGCCGGCGTGGGCGGCATGGGCGGCGCGCAACCGCTGGCGGTCACCATGAACGACGGCGTCGCGCTGTGCGTCGACGTCGACGTCACTCGCATCGACCGTCGCATCGCGCACGGCTACCTCGACACCAAGGCCGACACCCTGGAGGCCGCCCTGGAACTGGCCGTGCAGAAGCGGGACGCGCGCGAACCGCTGTCGATCGGCGTGGTCGGCAATGCCGCGGAGATCTTCCCGCGCCTGCTCGCGATGGGCGCGCCGATCGACATCGTGACCGACCAGACCTCGGCGCACGATCCGCTGTCCTACCTGCCGCTCGGCGTCGATGTCGCGGATTGGCACAGTCGGGCCGAAGCGGACCCGGAGTGGTTCACCGTCGAGGCTCGCAAGTCGATGGCGGCGCATGTCGAGGCGATGGTCGGCTTCCTGGATGCCGGCGCCGAGGTGTTCGACTACGGCAACTCGATCCGCGACGAGGCCCGCAAAGGCGGCTACGACCGGGCCTTCGACTTCCCGGGTTTCGTGCCCGCCTACATTCGGCCGCTGTTCGAGGAGGGACTGGGCCCGTTCCGCTGGGCCGCGCTGTCGGGTGATCCGAAGGACATCGAAGCTACCGATCGGGCCATTCTGGAACTGTTCCCGGAGAACGAGCACCTGAAGCGGTGGATTACCATGGCTGGCGAGAAGGTGCACTTCGAGGGTCTGCCTGCTCGCATTTGCTGGCTCGGCTACGGCGAACGGCACAAGGCGGGCCTGAAGTTCAACGAGATGGTCGCTTCCGGTGAGCTGTCGGCTCCGGTGGCGATCGGCCGCGACCACCTGGACTCCGGTTCGGTCGCCTCCCCGTACCGTGAGACCGAGGCGATGGCCGACGGCTCCGACGCCATCGCGGACTGGCCGTTGCTCAACGCGCTGGTCAACACCGCGTCCGGCGCGTCGTGGGTGTCGATTCACCACGGTGGCGGTGTGGGTATGGGCCGTTCCATCCACGCGGGGCAGGTGTGTATCGCCGATGGCACCGAACTGGCCGCGCGCAAGCTCGAACGCGTGCTGACCAACGATCCCGCTATGGGCGTGATCCGCCACGTCGATGCCGGATACCAGCACGCAACCGATGTCGCCGCCACCCGGGGTGTGCGAATCCCGATGCAGGAGAACTGAATTCGGATGAACAATGAGGTCGGGCAGTGGACGCTCGTCGACAATATCGGCGTTCTCGTGACCAACGACCCCGCGGTCGGTGACGGGAAGCTCGGGCTGATTCGCGATGCCGCTGTGGTGATCGGCGACGGAATCGTGCAGTGGGTCGGTCCGCGAACGCGCGTGCCGGAGGGCAGCGCGGGCACGCGGGTGGACCTCGGGGGCCGCGCCGCCATGCCAGGATTCGTCGACAGTCACGCTCATCTGGTGTTCGGCGGCGAGCGGTCCGAGGAGTTCGCGGCCCGCATGACGGGAGCGGCCTACAGCGCAGGCGGTATCCGCACGACCGTCGCCGCGACCCGGGCCGCGACCGACGCCGCGCTGAGCGCCAATACCGCGCGACTGGTCGCCGAAGCGCTGCGCACCGGGACCACGACGATCGAGACCAAGTCCGGCTACGGACAGACGGTGGCCGACGAGCGCCGCAGCCTCGACGTCGCGGCAGAGCACACGCCGGAAACGACCTTGCTGGCCGCCCATGTCACGCCGCCGGAGTTCGCCGGGCGTACCGACGACTACGTGCGGCTGGTCGTCGACGAGATGATCCCGGCCTGCGCGTCGCGGGCCAAGTGGATCGACGTCTTCTGTGAGGAGGGCGCATTCGACGCCGACCAGTCGCGTGCCGTCCTCGAGGCCGGTATCCGCGCGGGGCTCACGCCGCGCGTCCACGGCAACCAGTTGACCTACGGCGAGGGTGTCCGGCTGGCCGCCGAACTGAACGCCGCCTCGGTCGACCATGTCACCTATACGACCCGTGCGGACATCGAGGCGCTCGCGGCGAGCGAAACGGTCGCGACACTCCTGCCGGGAGCCGACTTCTCCACGCGCAACAAGTACCCCGATGCGCGGGGCCTGATCGATTCCGGCGTGACCGTGGCGCTGGCCGCGGACTGCAACCCGGGTACCTGCTATACGACGAGCATTCCGTTCTGTATCGCGCTGGCGGTCCGCGAGATGCACATGAGTCCCGACGAAGCGGTGTGGTCGGCGACGGCGGGCGGCGCCAAGGCATTGCAGCGCGACGATATCGGGCATATCCGGGTCGGTGCGCGTGCCGACCTGATCGGACTCGACGCGCCCTCGCACCTGTACCTGGCGTATCGGCCGGGAGTCGCGCTGGTGCGCGAGATCTGGAAGGACGGTGTTCGACGATGACTGCTGTCGACCACCCGCCGGCCGGCTGGTCGGGACGCGACGACGGTCCGGGTGCGGCACATCTGCGCTGGCACAACGCGATTACGCCGTTCGTCCGCGAAAGCCCGCCCGGGGCAAGCGTTCTGGTCGGATTCCGCAGCGATGAGGGGGTCCGCCGCAATAAGGGGCGGACCGGCGCTGCTCGGGGTCCGGCCGCCTTGCGCCAGGCTTTGGCGTCGCTGGCGCTACCCGGTCCGACCCGGATCATGGACGCCGGTGACGTGGCAGTCGAGGACGGCGACCTCGAGTCCGGCCAGGAGCGTCTCGGCCGGACGGTCACCGCACTGCTGGACCGCGGCCATATGGTGACCGTGCTCGGCGGCGGGCACGAGGTGGCCTACGGCAGCTATCTCGGTGTCTCGCGGTCGGCCGCGGTCCGGGCCGGGGCGCGCTGGGGCGTGCTCAACCTGGATGCCCATTTCGATCTCCGCGGGGACGAGATACCCAGCTCCGGAACACCGTTCCGGCAGATGGCCGAGGGCGAGGCCACGGCGGGCCGGGTGCTGAACTATTCGGTGCTCGGCATCTCGCAGCCCAGCAATACCGTGGCCTTGTTCGAGACCGCCGCGACGCTGGGTGTTCGCTACCGGCTCGATGAGGATTGCACGATCGCGGATCTGGCCGGCGTGCGAGAGTTCGTGACGGATTTCCTGGCGGCGGTCGATGTCGTCTACTTGACGATCGATCTGGATGTGCTGCCCGCGGCGGTCGCGCCGGGGGTCAGCGCGCCGGCCGCGTTCGGCGTGCCGGTCGAGGTGATTCAGCGGGTCTGTGACGAGGTCGCGCGCAGCGGCAAGCTCGCGGTGCTGGATGTGGCCGAGCTGAATCCGGACTTGGATGTCGACAATCGGACCGCGCGGACGGCCGCGCGGCTGATCCATCGAATCGTGGCGCAACGTCGGGAACTACAGTAGTTGCCGCTGTGTAACTGCACACCTCTTGACATGTTGTATAGACAGCCCTATACATATGTGAGCCCATGCACAATCCCTGTCGGGTTGTTGTTTTCAACTACACCGGGAAGTCACGATCCGTGAACGACATCACCTCGACCCTGACCCGGGGTCTCACCGCACGGCACATCCGCTTCATCGCCCTCGGCTCGGCCATCGGGACCGGCCTGTTCTATGGGTCGGCCGATGCGATCAAGCGGGCCGGGCCGTCGGTTCTGCTGGCCTACCTGATCGGCGGCGCCGTGATCTTCATCGTGCTGCGCGCACTCGGCGAGATGGCGGTGCACGCCCCCGTGTCCGGTTCGTTCGGTGAATACGCGAGCGAACACCTCGGCCCGCTCGCCGGCTTCATGACCGGCTGGACCTACATCTTCGAGATGATCATCGTCCTGCTCGCCGACGTCACCGCGTTCGGCGTCTACATGGGCTTCTGGTTCCCGGACGTCCCACGGTGGATCTGGGTGCTGTCGGTGATCTTCTTCATCGGCGCGATCAACCTGCTCAGCGTCAAGGTGTTCGGTGAACTCGAGTTCTGGTTCAGCCTGGTCAAGGTGGTCGCGATCGTGGCCATGATTGTGGGCGGAATCGCGGTGCTGATCTGGGGTTTCGGCCTGCACGACACCAGCACCGGCCTGTCCAACCTGCACGGTGACGGCGGATTCTTCGCGACCGGATTCGGTGGCTTCCTCAGCTGCTTCGCGATCGTGATGTTCGCCTTCGGCGGCACCGAGATCATCGGCGTCACCGCGGGCGAGGCGGAGCAGCCCGAGCGGACGATTCCGCGGGCGATCAATACCGTCCCCGTGCGCATCATCCTGTTCTACGTCCTCACCCTGGCCGTGATCATGGCCGTGACCCCGTGGGACTCCATCGGCGACCACGGCAGCCCGTTCGTGCAGATCTTCGACGGCCTTGGCCTGAGCTCGGCGGCGACGGTACTGAATATCGTGGTCATCACCGCTGCGCTGTCGGCGATCAACAGCAATATCTTCGGCGCGGGCCGCATGATGTTCGGGTTGGCGCAGCGCGGGCAGGCGCCCGCGATCATGCGGCAGGTCTCCCGCAATGGCGTCCCGTGGATGACCGTCGTCATCATGGTGTCGGCCCTGCTGGTCGGCGTGGTGCTGAATTACCTGATGCCCGACCGGGTCTTCCTGGTCATCGCGTCGATCGCCACCTTCGCCACGATCTTCGTCTGGGTGATGATCCTGGCCTCCCAGTTGGCGGCCCGGAAACGGATGAGCGCCGCGGAAGTCGCCGCGCTGAAGTTCCCGGTCCCGATGTTTCCCTATCTGCCGATCGCGGCCATCAGCGGCTTGGTGTTCGTGATCGTACTGCTCGCCTTCGACGCCGACACCCGCGTGGCATTGATCGTCGGGGCGGTCTGGCTGGTCCTGCTCGCCGCCGCTTTCCGGCGGTGGTGCGGTGCCGTCACCGAGCCGACCCCGGCCGCCGCCGCGGCGATCGCCGAATAAACACAGAAATCCCGGCCGTGGCGCCGGCACTCGATTGGAATGGAACACAACACGATGAGCTCGAACACCATCCGACTGTCCGAACAGCACGCCGATGTGGCGGGAGCCGACAACGAAGTGGTCGTCGGAGTCGGCGCCGTCACCCCGGAGGACGTGGTGCGGGTCGCGCGCGGCGGCGCCGCGGTGCGGCTGTCGGAGGACGCGCTCACCGTGATCTCCGCGAGCCGCGCTCGGATCGAGGCGCTCGCGGCGGACCCGAAGCCGGTGTACGGAGTCTCGACCGGTTTCGGCGCGCTGGCCACCCGCCACATTCCGCTGGAATTGCGAACCCAGTTGCAGCGCAGTCTCGTTCGCTCGCATGCGGCGGGTTCGGGACCCGAGGTCGAGCGCGAGGTGATTCGCGCGCTCATGCTGCTGCGCCTGTCCACCCTGGCGACCGGACGGACCGGTGTCCGGGCCGAGGTCGCGCAGGCGTACGCCGCACTGCTCTCGGCCGGCATCACACCCGTGGTGCACGAATACGGCAGCCTCGGCTGTTCCGGTGACCTGGCGCCGCTGGCGCATGTCGCGCTCGCGGTGATGGGTGAGGGTTCGGTCCGTGACGCGCACGGCACCCTGATGCCGGCCGCGCAGGCGCTCGCCGAGGCCGGCATCGAGCCGGTCGTACTGGCCGAGAAGGAGGGGCTGGCGCTGATCAACGGCACCGACGGCATGCTCGGCATGCTGGTGCTGGCCTGCCACGACCTGCGGCGGCTGCTGCGGCTGGCCGATGTGACCGCGTCCATGAGCGTCGAGGGTCTGCTCGGCACCGACAAGGTGTTCGCCGCGGACCTGCAAGCCTTGCGCCCGCAGCCGGGTCAAGCGCTGGCCGCCGCGAATATGACTCGCCTGCTTCGTGGTTCGGGCATTGTCGCCAGCCACGCGACCCCCGACTGTACGGTCGTGCAGGACGCCTACTCGCTGCGTTGTGCTCCGCAGGTCGCGGGCGGAGCGCGCGACACCCTCGAGCATGCCGAGCGAATCGCGTCCTACGAGCTGGCCAGCGCCGTCGACAATCCCGCCGTCACCCTCGACGGCCGGGTGGAGTCGAACGGCAACTTCCACGGTGCACCCGTCGCCTACGTCCTGGACTTCCTGGCCATCGTGGTCGCCGACGTGGCGAGCATCAGCGAACGCCGCACCGACCGGTTCCTGGACCGGGCCCGTAACCACGGCCTGCCGCCCTTCCTGGCCGACGACCCGGGCGTCGACAGCGGCCACATGATCGCGCAGTACACGCAGGCTGCGATCGTCTCCGAGCTCAAGCGCCTGGCCGCCCCCGCGAGCGTGGATTCCATCCCCTCCTCGGCCATGCAGGAGGACCACGTGTCGATGGGCTGGTCCGGGGCCCGCAAACTGCGCCGCGCGATCGACGGCCTGACCCGCGTCCTCGCCATCGAAGCCCTCACCGCCGCCCGGGCGCTGGACCTGCGTGCCCCGCTGGAACCCGCCGCCGCCACCGCCGCCGTCCGCGACCGCATCCGCGAGTCGGTCAAGGGCCCCGGCCCCGACCGTTACCTGGCCCCGGAGATCGAGGCCGTGGTCCAGCTCGCCGCCTCCGGCGAACTGCTGGCCAGCGCCGAATCCGTGGTAGGCCCTCTGGCCTAGGCCGCGTCGGTCGGCGCGGCCGAGTGCGAACCTGAATTCTCATGGTGCACTGCTGGATTCGATGGCGTCCACCGTTCGATGTGAATCCTCGAACAGGCCCCGTACCGATGCAGGCGCTGGTTCACGCCGACCGTCGTGCCTGCTGCGCGTGCGGGCGCGGGGGCGTTGGCGGAGCTAGTCAGGGTTGAGAGTGTCGATTGGCGATGCTATGGACGGCGGCCAGACCGGGCCGCCGTTCTCGCGGCGGCACTGGTGTTCGGTGATGAACCGAACGATCAGCGCCGGGTCCGGTCGATCTCGGCGGCGAAGAAAGCCGACGCGGCCGGTTTCGACTTCGATCGATGAGGCCGCCACTTCATCTCCGATACTCCGTTCCGGACCCCGACAAGCCGCCGATTGCCCGCCGTGATGGAGTATGTCCTGATGGGGCACGATCAGCACCAGCACTGGGAACAGACCTACCGCTCCCAGCCCGGCATGTACGGTGTGCGGCCTTCCCGAGCTGCGGTGCATGCCGCCGAATACTTCCATGCTGCTGTCGTGCGCGATGTCCTCGAACTCGGCGCGGGCCACGGACGTGACGCCTTGTATCTGGCCCGATCCGGCTTTCAGGTCACCGCCACCGACTTCAGCGCGGTCGGCTTGGCCCAGCTTCGGCACGCCGCCGTAACCGCGGGTATCGACGACCGGGTCCGGACACTCGAACACGATGCGCGCACGCCGATCCCACTGCCCGACAACGCATTCGATGGCGTTTTCGCGCACATGCTGTTGTGCATGGCGCTGTCCACTGAGCAGATCCTCGCCTTGGCGAGCGACATCAAGCGGGTGCTACGACCCGGCGGCGTCTTCATCTACACCGTCCGCCATGTCGGCGACGCGCATTACAAGACGGGCATCTCCCACGGTGACGACATCTACGAACAGGGTGGGTTCGCGGTCCACTTCTTTTCGCGCGCGCTGGTCGATGCCGTCGCCGACGGATGGGATCTGACCGAGGTGCACTCGTTCGAAGAGGGCGAACTGCCCCGCCGCCTGTGGCGCGTCACCCAGGCCCTACCACCCCGAACATCCCGGTCGGTCGACGGCAAGCCAGAAGGTACGAGCCGGGTCAAGCGAAGCGCTGAATGAACTTCAAGCTCGTCTCCGCGACTTCGCGCCATCCGCTGTCGATGGTGAGGGCGTGTCCACGGTTGGGGATCTCGACGAACTCGGTGACGTCGGAGTTCTTGCGTTGCTGGTGGAAGGCCGCTTCGGAGATCGCCCGGGGAACGGTGTTGTCTTTTTCGCCGGAGATGATCAGCAGCGGTCCGCGTTCGGGATTGTCGGTGTCCACCTTGGCTTCTGACCAGGGATTGAGGTTGGCGGCGGCGGCTTGGAACAGTGGAGCGCCGGGTGCTGCGACCGCGAAAGTCTCATACAGCTTCTTGGCTTCCTCCTCGCTGACAGCATTGGCGAATCCGAAACGGAACTGGTCGAAGGTCAACGGCACCGCACGATGGCGATTGGCCGGGTTGTGCAGCACTGGTGCGGCGGAGCGTAGCGAGGAGATGGGCAGCGGCAGCACGCCGCGGAACGGCGCCGCGTCGATCGCCACCGATGCCAGCGAGAGCCCGCGCCCGGCCACTATCTGGGTGAGCAGGCCGCCGAACGAGTGCCCGACCACGGCGGGTTTGCGAGAAAGCTCGCCGATGACGTCAGCGACGTGGTCGGCGACCTGCCCAACTGTCTTGTCCGCGAACACTTCCGGATGCTCGTGCGCTTCGGCGACGGTCGCCGGATCGTCGGGCCAGTTCGCGGTGACCGGCGCGTAGCCAGCCTCGGTGAACAGTGCGGCCCAGCGGTCCCAGCTGCTGGCCAGCAGCCACAGTCCGTGGATGAATACAACTGGTGTGCGGTCGCTCTCGTTGGCTTGTGCGATCTGCTCGCGGGTGTGCTCGTCGATGGATGACGATGTCATGGCTTTCCCCTTACTTGGCGGCTTGTTCGATGAATGCCGCGACTGCGGCCGGTTGGGAGACGAGGGAGGCGTGGGAGGCATCGACCTCGCGGAGCGCCGATGCGAGCACCGATACGGCCTGGGCTACAGCGGCTTTGGCGGCCTGTGTGTCGTGCAGGCTGTTGAGCATGACGAAGTCGTGGATGATGCCGCCGTAACGCACCGCGGTCACCGGGACTCCGGCGGCGCGCAGTTTCGCCGCGTACGCCTCGCCTTCGTCGCGCAGCACATCCGCCTCGCCGGTGATGACCAGTGCGGGCGGCAGTCCGGCCAGGTCTTCGAGGTCGGCCCGCAGCGGTGCGGCGGTGATCTGTGCGCGATCGGATTCGCTGGTGGTGTATTGATCCCAGAACCACTTCATCCCGTCGCGGGTGAGGAAGTAGCCTACGGCGAACTCCTGGTAGGAGCCGGTATCGAAGTTGGCGTCGGTCACCGGATAGAACAGCACTTGCTGCCGGAAGGTGACATCGCCGCGTTCCTTGGCCATGAGTGTGAGGGCGATCGCCATGTTGCCGCCGACCGAGTCGCCCGCGATGGCGATGCGAGACGCGTCGAGGTCCTTGTCCGAGCCGTTGACGGTGACCCACTGCGCCACGCGGTAGGACTGCTCATTGGCGACCGGGTACTTCACCTCCGGTGAGCGATCGTATTCGGGGAACACCACTGCCGCGTTGGTGCCGACGGCGAGGTCACGGACCAGCCGGTCGTGGGTGTGCGCGTCACCGAAAACCCAGCCCGCACCGTGGGTGTAGATGATGACAGGCAATGGGCCGGTCGCGCCCTGTGGCTTCACGATGCGCGCCCGGACCGATCCGGTCGGGCCGCCCTCGATAGTGATCCATTCCTCGTCGACGTCCGGTTTGAAGATCGGGCTGTCCTGTACGCCGTCGACTGTCTTGCGGCCCTCCTCCGGATCGAGCTGGTACAGGAACGGCGGTTCGGATGTCGCGTCGACGAAGGCTTGCGCAGCGGGTTCGAGCGCGATACCGAGCGGGTTGCCGGCCATGATCAATCCCCTTGGGTTGTGGAGCGTGAAGGAATTCGAGCCTGCCCCGGATGCTGGTGGCGGACAGCAGGATTCGCCACCGGCGTATGGGCACGAATTTGCACGCTAGAGATTCGTACGGCTGGCGAACAGCCGTACCGGCAGGATTCTGCACGCAGAGAACAGTCGTGCTCGATGATATGCAGTGTCAGTACTCTTCGGGCACGACAAGCGTGCTATTGGCGCAGGAGGTCGGACGTGACCGTCATGCTGGATACCCGGTTGCTTCCGTTCGCCGAGCGGGCCGACGCGGTAGATGACGCGCTGTCGGACACCGAGGTTCCGGCGATCCAACGGTTCACCGAAAACCGAGGGCAGCTGTGGCATCGGCTGAGCGTGTGGGATCTCGGTGCGGGCGTACACGCAACCCGGGTGGACGGTACGCCCATGCGAGTCACGCGCGGACCCGAACAGTTGCGCGCCGCCGCACCCGAACGCGTCGGCCTGGGGCTACAGCTGTACGCACCCGCGACCTTCACCCACTGTGGCGCCGACCAGGTGGTGGGCGTCGGCGAGCTCGGGCTCACCGACGGCACCAGCATGTCCGACTACACGTGGAACGGCGTCGGCGGAGTCAAAGTGGTGGTCATCGACTACACACAGCTCGCATTGCCGGTCGACACCGTGCGCGCGGCCGCCACCAGACTGCCTGCGAGCCCGCTCTACGGCATGGTCGCCGCCCATATCGCCGCACTCGGCGAGGAGGGCGACATCCAGCCCGGACGCGCCCGCATCATGGTCGGATCGGCGACTACCCAGCTGATCCGCGCCCTGATCACCACCGCGGCCGAGGACACGCGCCGGCAACGCGACGACCTGCACGACAGCCTGTACCTGCGCATGACCGCGTACGTGGAACAACGACTCGGCGACCCCGCGCTCAACGCCGAGCAGGTCGCACGGGCACACCACATCTCGGTGCGACAGTTGTACACCGTGTGGTCTGAACAGGGCACCCCGATCGGACAGTGGATCATGACCGCCCGACTCGAAGGCGCCCGCGCCGAACTCGCCCGATGCGGTCGATCCACTCCGGTGGGTGCGGTCGCGCGCCGATGGGGATTCGTCAACGCAGCCCACTTCGCACGCCGTTTCCGCGCCGCCTACGGAATGACACCCCGTGACTGGCAGCACATGCACGACGCGCGATAGGGCAAGCCCGCGGGTCGGCAGCGCATACGATCATCGCCATTATGGTGCGTTCGAATGTCGCATGGCCGGACTCGAACTCACTGCCGCCTATGTGAGGTCATCCCGGTATCAGCCGGTTCCAACCGGTATCGAATCGGTCGCCTTACTGCGTGTGGGAATGGGTCAGGATGTGCAACCTGTCGGCTGCCATGGGGAAGCATCACCGTGGCAGGCGATACAACCATGCCGCTATTGGCGTCGGAATCGCCCATCGGCATCGGTCGAGACATGGCCGCAAGCGCCCGTCGAGACGTATCGTGATTGCCACCGAAGGTCGCGCGGCAGTGCGGCCAGGGCTGTTCCGGAGGATCGACGTGGCACCGAGAAGGCGGCCGGAGTCACCGGTCTCGCAGCTCGAACGGGTCGATCTAGTGCTGGAGGCCCTCGAGCTCGAGGGGTACCTGACACTCTCGCAGATTTCGGCCGCGACCGGGATCCCGCCTTCCTCTGCGCATCGCCTCCTCGAACGCATGGTCAAGCTTCGGTGGCTACTGCGCGTGGGGGACTGCTATGAGCTGGGCACTCGGATGTTCGAACTGGGCTCGGAAGCCGTGCGCAATCACTGGTTCCATCGCATCGCTTACCCGTATCTTGCTGAGTTGCAGCAACGCACGCAGTTGGTTGTACATCTGGCGTATCTCGACGGTAGCGACGTCGTCTACTGGGACAAGCTGCCGGGCACGATTGGGGTTCGGGTCCCGACCCGCATCGGCGGGCACCAGCCAGCGCACCGCACGGCGTTGGGTAAGGCGTTGCTGGCAGCCGAACCCGACAGGTGTCTCGAACATCCCGGATTCGACTCGATGAAACGCAGTACCCCTGCCACCATCACCGATCGAGACGAGCTCGCTCGGGAGGTAGTCAAGGTGCGTGAGGACGGGGTGGCCTTCGACCGCGGGGAGGCATTGGTCGATATCGGATGCATCGCGGCGACTGTCAGCGCAGGCCACGGCAGTACAAGCGACGGCTACACGACCACGGCGGCGATCTCGATCTGCGGCCCGCTCCGGCAGATCGGGTGCGAGTTCATCAGTCCGTTACGTGCTGCGGTCAGTAAGATCAACCGAGCCGCGGCCGTGAACCCGATGATTGATTCATGACGAGTCGGCCAGGGGCGGATCTCGCGGTCGCCAGCACTGTGAACCGTTGCCGAAGCCAACAGGGGCCAGAGTATCCGGTTGGGCCAAAACCTCGGAGCCGCAGTGGAATTCATGTGGTGCTCGCTCGCGTGGTGCTCGTCCCGCTGAGCGAATCGCGGTGTGGGATCAGGTATCCCGATCCTGGTGCTGGCCTTATGAACTGGAGCCGTGACGTCGCTGTCGTACGGTCGCCGACGGCTGGACAAGGATATCGCGGCTCAGCTTGATGCCCGGCACGTTTCCGATGAGCGGAAAAGGCGGTGGGCATCCCTGGCCGCGCGTCCGCATCATTGATTTCCAACGGCTTCCCTGGTCGTGAAATCAATGTCATTCTCATCGAACAACGGGGTAGAACGATGACCGAGTCGGTTCTCGACCGGATAATGGAGCAGCAAGACGATCTACGTAAGGGCGGGCCGGAGGCGGATCGGCTGGGCCGCCTTACGGATTCGACCGTCGACACGATGAAGGCTGCGGGGTCGATCAAGATGTTGCAGCCGAAAACGCACGGCGGCTTCGAGGTCGGCGTGCGGGAATTTGCTGAGACTGTTATGGCTACGGCGGCGATCAACCCGCCTGCAGGCTGGGTCAATGGTGTGGTCGGTGTGCATCCGTGGCAACTCGCGATGGCGGATTCTCGTGTGCAGGAAGAGATTTGGGGCGAGGACGAGAACACCTGGATAGCGTCACCGTACATGCCGAATGGCATGGCAGTACCGGTCGAAGGTGGCTACCGGATGAGTGGCCGCTGGAGTTTTTCCTCGGGAACCGACCATTGCCAGTGGGCATTCCTGGGTGCGATGAAATGTGACAGGGATGGCAATGTTGTCAACCCGCCGACCATGTTGCACGTCATCGTCCCACGCGGCGAGTACTCGATAATCGCGGACTCGTGGGATGTCGTCGGCCTGAAGGGTACTGGTTCCAAGGATCTCGTCATCGAGGACACGTTCATTCCGGAGTACCGGGTAATGGAGTACGACCGTCTGCTCGATGGCAGCCAGGTCCGTGCGGCGGGTCTGTCCCAGACCCTGTACCGGATGCCGTGGTCGTGCATGTTCCCCTTAGGTATCACCGCTGCCACGATCGGAATTTGTGAAGGTTTGCTGGCTGAGGCGATGAACTACCAACGAGAGCGCATCAACGCGCGGGGAACTGCCATCAAAGACGACCCTTACACGTTGTACGCCATGGGCGATTCGGCGGCGCAGATCAGGTCGGCACGGGAAGCGCTGATCACCAACGCCGAGCAGATCTGGGACCTCGTCGATGCGGGCAAGGAGGTTACGTTCGAGCGCCGAGCTGCCGGGCGGCGCGATCAAGTGCGTGCCGCATGGCAGGCGGTGCGGGCGATTGATGACATCTATCCGCGGTGTGGCGGTACGGCACTGCGCATGGACAAGCCGCTGCAACGGTATTGGCGCGACGCGCACGCCGGACTGCACCACGCGATCCACAGTCCCAGCACGGTGTACCACGCGGCGGCGCTGAGCGGCCTCGGTGTCGAGCCACACGGGCCGCTGCGGGCGATGATCTGACTCGGCCGCTCATCAATCTAGTGTGTAACGCGTTGTAGAAGTGGGCCACTGCTTCTGCTGATCCACACTCGCCTACTCGTTGGCCGAAACCCCTGGTGCCTAGTCTCGAAGATTTTTCGGGGCCGTGTCGATCTGTCGTGTTCTCCGTTCGACCTTGGGGTGAGAGGGTCGGAAGGCGACCCGGAACTAGGAGGATGACTGTGAAGTACATGCTGATCTGGCGGGCCACCGACGAGGGCAATGCGGCCATGGCGGAGGTCGACTTCGAGAAGATGCTCGAGACCATCGGACGGTACAACGACGAGATGATCCGGGCCGGCGTGCTGGTCGCGGCCGAAGGGCTGGCCGGGCCGGAAGAGGGTGTGGTGGTGGACTATTCGTCGGAGCCGCCGGTGGTTACGGACGGGCCGTACGGCGAGACCAAGGAGCTCTTCGGCGGGTTCTACATTCTGAATGTGGCCTCCAAGGAGGAGGCCATCGAATGGGCTAGGCGCGCCCCCTCGTTCGGGCCGGGATCCAAGACCGAGATTCGGCGGGTCACCACGATCGACGAATTCCCGCAGGACAACGAATGGATTCAGAAGGAACTGGCGTGGCGCCAAGCTACCGGACAGCTGTGAGTCACTGAGCGAATGGCCGATTCCACTGGTCGTGAGGCCGTTGCCGCCGTGTGGCGGATCGAGTCCGCGCGGATTGTCGGGGCGCTCGCGCGTTATACCGGCGATTTCGCACTGGCCGAGGACCTCGCTCAGGAGGCATTGGCCGAGGCGCTGGTGAACTGGCCGCGGGATGGTGTGCCGCGCAATCCGGCCGGGTGGCTGCTCACCGTCGGGCGGCGGCGGGCCATCGACGCGTTCCGCCGGCGTGCCGCGCTCGATGACCGGTACTCCGCCCTCGCCCGCGATCTGGGCGAGGGCGGGGTCGCCGCCGGTGGCCCGCCCGCGGAATCCGCGAGTGCGGAGACGCTGTGGGATCCCGATCAGATCGACGACGATATGCTCGCGCTCATCTTCATCGCATGCCATCCGGTGCTGTCGCGCGAAGCCCGGATCGCGCTCACGCTGCGGGTGGCCGGCGGCCTGTCCAGCGACGAGATCGCCAAGGCGTTTCTGGCGCCAACGGCCACCGTGCAGGCCCGGATCACGCGGGCGAAGAAGACCCTTGCGGCAGCTCGCGTACCGTTCGCCGTGCCGTCCGCGCAGGAGCGCAGTGAACGCCTCGGTTCGGTGCTCAGCGTCATCTATGTGATCTTCACCGAGGGATCGTCGGCCACCTCGGGTGACGATCTGATCCGATTCGATCTGGCCGGTGAGGCGCAGCGGCTGGCCCGGGTGCTGGCCCGGCTGATGCCGACCGAACCCGAGGTACACGGGCTGCTGGCGCTGCTCGAGCTCACCGCCGCACGGTTCCCCGCCCGCACCGACTCCGACGGCCAGCCGATTCTGCTGGAGCACCAGAATCGCCGCCGCTGGGACCGCTCGGCGATTCGCCGTGGGCGCGCCGCCCTGGACCAGGCCACCCGGGCAGGCCGGGGCCTCGGCGCCTACGGCCTGCAGGCCGCGATCGCCGAATGCCATGCCGTCGCCCCATCCGTGGACACCACCGACTGGGATCGCATCGTGCTCCTCTACGAGGCCCTCGGCAGACTCGCCCCGTCCCCTGTCGTCGAGCTCAATCGTGCGGTCGCGGTGTCCATGGCACAGGGGCCGGCTGCCGCCCTGCGCATTGTCGACGAACTCAAAACCTCAGCAGCCCTGGCGAATTCGCATCTATTACCGAGCGTTCGCGGCGAACTGCTCACCCGCCTCGGCCGCGGCGGCGAGGCACGAGCCGAATTCGAACTCGCGATGCGACTGTGCGGCAACGAACGTGAACGCGTCCTGCTGGCGAGGAAACTAGGCGCGACATCACATGGGGGAGTCATCTTCGGTGCGGCCCGACCTGCTGCCCAGCCGGATGGTTGATCAATCCGGCGCGAAGATCCCGGTGCCGGCGACGAGGCACAGCATGCAGGCCGACGGCAACCCTCGACCGGCCCGACGAAAAATCCCCAGGTCAACAACCTGGGGATCTTTTGTACCTGATGTTCCTCCGATCAGGCAGCGTCGAGAGCTTCGGTGATTTTGCGGGTCATCTCGGCCATGACGGGGCTGGGTTGGCCTTTGCGGGCTTGGGTGGCTGCTTCGATGGCGACGTTGATGGTGGTGCGGAAGTTGTCGGCTTCGGCCGGGTCGTGTTTGTCGAGCAGCGTCATGGCGTCGGTCAGGGCTGGCAGGACCTGGTCGGCGAGTTCGGCGACGGACTTCCCCTTCAGTTTGATGTCCCTGGACTTGGCGGAGGCGAGCACGTGCCCGACCAGGCCGGTCGCCGAGCACAGGGCGATGGTGGCTTCGGTGGCCGCCTTGTGGGGCGAGCCGGTGACGGTCAGCAGTGAGACGGCGCCGTAGGCGGCGGTGCGCAGGGTGGTCTTGTCCTGGTCGGTGAGGGTGATGGACATGGTGGTGTACTCCTTGGAATCTGTTGTGGTGGAATGCAATTGAGTGGCTGGTGGGTTGTCGGCTCGGCGAAACCTGCTGGTTCCCGGCCGCTGCGAGTCGCGGACGGCTGCTGCGATGGCGTGGAAGTCCTTGCGCAGGATGTGGTCGTGGTTGCTGCCGACCTTCGCGCTCACCGCGATGTTGGGGTTGCGGGCGTACACCGCATCGTGTTGTTCGTCATGGCAACCACTCTCGGCGTCTGGCCTGACATCGCCCTGTCACCAGCCTGACGCAGGAACGACCAGGTGAAACACGGTGTCAGCGGCGTGACAGGTGGGTGACAGGCCGGGGGCCGATGGTGGTCGCATGAGTAATTCAGCTATCGCGGTGTCAGGACTGCGGAAGACATATGGGGACAAGGTTGTGCTCGACGGCATCGATCTGGATGTTCCTGCGGGCACGATCTTTTCCCTGCTCGGTCCGAATGGAGCGGGTAAGACGACGACGGTAAATGTGCTGAGCACGTTGATAAAAGCCGACGGCGGGTCGGTACGCGTTGCCGGCCATGACGTCGCGACCGAGGCCAAGGCGGTGCGCGCGGCGATCGGGGTCACCGGCCAGTTCGCGGCGGTGGATGAGCTGCTGACGGGGCAGGAGAACCTGCAGCTGATGGTGGACCTCAACGGGGTCGGCGCCAAAGACGGCAAACGGACCGTCACCGAGCTGCTGGATCGCTTCGATCTGGTCGAGGCGGCGCACAAACCCGCGTCGACCTACTCCGGCGGTATGCGCCGCAAGCTCGATCTGGCGATGACGCTCGTCGGCAATCCGCAGATCATCTTCCTGGACGAGCCGACGACGGGTCTGGACCCGCGCAGCCGTCGCACGATGTGGTCGATCATTCGTGATCTGGTGGCCGACGGCGTGACCATCTTCCTCACCACCCAGTATCTGGAGGAAGCCGATCAGCTCGCCGACCGGATCGCGGTGCTCGATCAGGGCCGCCTGGTCGCCAAGGGCACTCCCGACGAGCTCAAGCGCCAGATCCCCGGGACGCACGTCCGGCTCCGGTTCACCGACGTCGCCCGACTCGACGCGGCCGCGCGTCTGTTCTCCGACGCCACGCCGGACCACGAGACACTGACCCTGCGGGTGCCCAGCGATGGCGGAACGACATCGCTGCGGGCTCTGCTGGATCGGCTCGATGAATATGCACTCAGCGCCGAAGAATTCTCCATGCACACACCCGATCTCGACGACGTTTTCCTCGCCCTGACGGGCCACGCCACGGAGGTGGAAGCGAAATGAGCACCAAATCCCATGCGATGGTGATGTTGCGCCGCAACTTCAAACACATCGCCCGCAACCCGACCTCGGTGTTCAATGCGGTCCTGATGCCGATCATCATCATGTTGATGTTCGTGTACATGTTCGGCGACGCTTTCAACGTCGGTGTCGACTACATCGATTACGCGACGCCAGGACTGATTCTGCTCGCGGTCTGCTATGGGCTGGGGGCCACCGCGACGTCGGTGAACTCCGACATGACGAAGGGGATCATCAACCGGTTCAAGGTCATGGACGTCTCCCGTGGCGCGGTGTTGAGCGGTCATGTCATCGCCACTGTGCTGACCAATCTGATCGCTATCGCGGCCCTCATCGGGGTGGCATTCCTACTGGGATTCAGTCCGTCGGCGAGTTTGCTCGACTGGCTCGGCGTGGCCGGCATCGTCGTGCTGCTCGGTTTCGCGGCCAGCTGGCTCACGGTCGCCTTGGGATTGGCCGCGAAGTCTCCGGAGACGGCGGGTCTGGCCTCCGTGCCGCTGGTCATGCTGCCCTTCTTCAGCAGCGCGATCGTGCCGGCGGAGAAGATGGGGCCGGGCCTGCGGCAGTTCGCGCAATACCAGCCCTTCACGCCGATCATCGAAACCCTGCGCGGGTTGCTCAACGGCACACCGAACACCGGCGATGCGATCGTCGCCATCGCCTGGTGCGCGGGGATCGCTGTCGCCGGGTACCTGTGGGCGCGTGCCACGTTCAGCAAGCGAGCGTGACCGCGACCAACTCGTGCCAGCTCGCCTGCGTCCCCTCCAGCGTCGCCTCGGTGAACCGCGGTTCTCCGAGGCGACTTCGGGTGGCCTGCTCGATCCTGGCCACATCCGGTTGGGAACGATCCGGCAGACCGAGCACGCTGGTGCTCGCCGCGAGCAGCCGCGCGGCTTGCTCGTACTGTTCCGCACGCAGCGCCAGATCCGCGGTCCCGACCAGCACCCCGGCGAGCAGCGGTGCGTGCCCCGCCTCGGACGCCGCTTGCAGGGCCGCGACGCGGTGTGCGCGGGCCTCGTCGAGATCCTCGGCAAGATAGCCGAGCAGATTCTGTTTCACGGCGCGGCCGATTGCCCGTTCGGCGGCATCGCCAAGCAGCGCTGTCGCGACGTCGAGTTGCTGGCGTGCCTGCTCGGCATTGCCGCTCCAGCGCGCGAGCTCCGCCTTCGACAGCGCCAGCTCGGCCAGCACAGTCGGCCAAGCGACCCGTTCCGCGGACCGCTGCGCCTCGGCCATCGCCGCCGCGCTCGACTCCGCATCGCCCATCAGCCAGTACAATTGGGCCTGCCGCGACCGCAGCGGCACGACATCGTCGATGGCACCGATCTCGGTGACGACCGCGATCGCCTGTTCATAGTGCTCGCACGCAGCGGCGAATTCGCCGCGTACGGCGATTCGATTCGCCAGCTCGGTCCGGGCGAACGAGATCCCCCACCGTTCGCCGAGCGCGCGAAACTCGGTGAGCGCCGTCTCGAGATAGGTATCCGCATCCCGGCCGTCGCGGCCGAGCTGGATCCGCAATTTGCCGAGCTGCAGCCGGCCCAGGGCGCGTATCCAGGGTTCCTCGTCGACCAGCAGTGATTCCCACGCGGGCAGGATCGCGTCCGGCCCATGCAACATGCGCTCCAGTGGGGCGACCAACCTCAGCGCCCAGTGCCGGCTCGGCACACGCTGGCTGATTTCGTAAGCCTTCTGGATCCACTCCTGCGCCTGGTACTGGTCACTTTGCGGCCCGGAGGTCACAAACTGCACGATGTACGCGTACACCACGGCCCGGATCTCGTCGGCCACCGCACCGGGCAGGGCAGTGGCCGCCATGATCAGCTCGTTGCCCTCGGCCTTGTGCCCGCCGAACCACCAGTACCAGCCAGCGGCAGCGGCGAGCCGCATCGCCCCGTCCGCCTCGCCGGCCGCGAGCGCACCGCGCATCGCGGCGGCGATATTGTCGTGCTCAGCCTCAAGCGTGGCGAGCCATTCCAATTGCTCGGCCCGGCGTAGATGCGGATCCGCGGTTTCGGCGAGTTCGGTGAAATACGCGCGATGCGCGCGACGCGCCGGATCCGATTCCCCCGCCTCCGCGAGACGCTGCTCGGCGTATTCCTTGATCGTGCCGAGCATCCGGTAGCGTGTCGCCCCGTCGCCCGCGGTGACCACGAGCGATTTCTCGGTCAGCGCGGTCAGCAACTCGAGCACCTCCCACGCCTCGACCTGATTACCCGCGCAGACCCGTTCGGCCGCTTCTTGGCTCGCACCACCGGAGAACACCGAGAGCCTGCGCAGCACCATCCGTTCGGCATCGGTGAGCAGCTCCCAGCTCCAGTCGATCACCGCGCGCAGTGTTCGGTGCCGCGGCAGTGCGGTACGGCTGCCGCCGGTCAGCAGACGGAACCGGTCGTCGAGCCGATTGGCGAGCTGATCGAGGGACATGGTGCGCAACCTGGCCGCGGCGAGTTCGATTGCCAGCGGCATCCCGTCCAGCGCCCGGCAGACGCGCGCCAACGTCGCCAATGTGTTGGCGTCGGTCGCGAGGTCCTTGCGCACCGCGCCGGCTCGGTCCCGCAGCAGTTGGACGGCCGGAGACGATGCGATCTCGCCGGGGTCGGCGTCCCCCTTCGGCAAGGCCAGCGGCACGACCGGCCACAGCGCCTCGCCGGTGATGCCGAGGGGTTCCCTGCTCGTCGCGAGGATCCGCAGCCGCGGGCACTCTCCGAGCACCCGATGGGCGAATGTCGCCGCAGGCTCGATCAGGTGCTCACAGTTGTCCAGAATCAGCAATATCGCCCGCTCGCGGATCGCGGCAATGACCCGATCCGTCGGCTCCGCATCCGATGCCTCGCCGAGCAGCGCATCCCGCAGTCCGAGCGCGGCGAGCGTCGCTTGTGCGACGTCACCGTCGGCGGCGATGGCCGCGAGTTCGACCAGCCAGGCCCCGTCCGGCAGGTCGCCGAGCAGCGTGCGCGCGGTTTCCGTGGCCAGTCTGGTCTTCCCCGAGCCGCCCGGTCCGATCAGGGTGGTGAGCCGATGTTCGGCGTTGAGTTCGCCGACCGCGGCGACATCGGAGTCCTTGCCGATGAAGCTGGTCAGCTCGGCACGCAAGTTGGTCTTCCGGTTCTCCTCCCGCCGTCTCAACTCGCCGCGCAGCAGCGCGACGTGCACGGCGGACAGCTCCGCTGAGGGGTCGACGCCCAGTTCGTCGGCCAGGGTCTGTCTCGTGCGCTCGTACACGCGCAGCGCCTCGGTATCGCGACCGGTCGCGACGAGGGCACGCATCAACGCGGCGACAAGCCGTTCGCGCACCGGATGCGCGGCCACCGAGTCGGTCAGTTCCGTGACCAGCTCCGCACCGTGGCCGAGACTGATCTCCGTATCGAACCGATCCTCCATGGCAGTCAGGCGTAGCCCTTCGAGCCGGGTGACCGCCGCGTCGAACGCCGCACTCTCCTGCAGACCGACGTCCTGCATGGCCGCACCACGCCACAATGCGAGGGCCTCGCGCAGCCGCTGTACCCCTCGTAGAGCATCGTCATTGTGGGCTCGGGCGACGAGGCGTTCGAACCGCACGGCGTCGACAGCGTCGGGTTCCACCCGCAACCGGTAGCCGTCCGTCTGCCCCTCGATCGATCCTTCCGGCAGCACCTTCCGCAGTCGGGAAACCAACCGTTGCAAGGCATTAGCCGCGTCGGCGGGCGGGTGTTCACCCCAGATCCAGTCGATGAGCGTCGCCTTCGGGACCGCGTGACCCGGTTCGAGTGCGAGGGCGATCAACAGCCCACGCAGCCGCGCGCCCGGCACATCGGCGAAAACACCGTCGCCCGAGCGAATCTCGAATGGTCCAAGTATCCCGATCTGCACCCGGCCGATCTTGCCACGGGCAATCTGGCGGTGCGGCGCGGCAAGTTGCCGCGGTACTGGCTCTCGTCGTCATCCGGCGCTGTCACCGACCATGGCTCCGGCACGGCCGGTGACAGCGCCGTGACAGTCGCATGTCAGGTCCGTCGGCGAACGTGGTCGCAACAACCGCCACGGAAAGGAAATCCGATGAGTCAGACGGCTCCCATCCCGCACGGCCTCCCCTTGGAGCGCGATGCGGGCCCCTTCGACCCGCCCCGTGACATCACCCGGCTACGCGAGGTACGCCCGGTCAGTCCGATGGTCTTCCCCGATGGGCACCAAGGCTGGCTCGTCACCGGCTACGACGCGGTCCGAAAGCTCATGGCCGACACCCGATTCAGCTCCCGCCAGGACATCGGCATTGTGCACGCGGCACACGAAATTCCCGGCATGCCCGTCCTCACCGAACCTTCCCCGCAGGTGCGGGGTCTGTTCGTCGCCATGGACCCGCCGGACCACACCCGGCTGCGACGCAAGCTCACCGGCGCCTTCACCGTCAGACGCATGAAGCAGCTCGAAGAGCACATCATCGACATCGCCGAGCGGCAACTGGAACACATGGCATGTCTGACCCCACCGGTGGACCTGGTCAAGGAATTCGCGCTGCCGGTGCCCTCGCTGGTGATCTGCGAACTGCTCGGTGTCCCCTACGCGGACCGGGAGAACTTTCAGGTCAACTCGGCCCAGTTCCTGGTCAGGGACCAATCGCTGGACGAGAAGATGGCCGCGTACGGCGCGATGACCACGTACCTGGCCGAACTGGTCACGCGCAAACGCGCCGAGCCCGGTGACGACCTGCTGTCCGATCTGGCCCGCGATGACGACCTCAGCATCGAGGAGCTGGTGGGCATCGCGTTCCTGCTGCTGCTCGCGGGTCACGAGACCACCGCCAACATGCTGGCACTGGGCACCTTCGCGCTCCTGGAGCATCCAGAGCAGCTGGCGCAACTGCGCGCCGACCCGGATCTGCTCCCCGATGCCGTCGAGGAGCTCATGCGCTACCTGTCCGTCGCCGATATCTTCTATCGCTACGCAACGGAGGACATCGAGCTCGGCGGTGAAACGATCCGCGCGGGATCGACCGTCGTCGTCTCACTGCTGGCCGCCAACCGCGACCCCCAGCGCTTCGACAATCCGGACGCTCTGGACGTCCACCGCAAGGCCCGCGGCCACCTGTCCTTCGGCCACGGCGTCCACCAATGCCTCGGCCAGCAGCTGGCCCGCATCGAGATGCGCGCCGGTTTCGCCGGACTGCTGCGCCGCTTCCCGACCCTCGAACTGGCCATCCCCGCCGGCGAGGTGAGACTCCGGACCGATATGAACATCTACGGCGTCCACGAACTGCCGGTCACCTGGACGGAATCGGCCAAGTAGAACCGTCTGGCGAGCCTCGCGAAAGGAGATGGCGAAAATGCGTATCACCGCGGATCGGGAGCGCTGTATCAGCTCGGGCATGTGCGCCCTTATCGCGTCGGAGGTCTTCGATCAGGACGAGGACGACGGCAGGGTGCGGTTGCTCGCCCCACAACCGCAGCACAGGCACGCCGCAGCGCGGGAGGCCGTGGAGGCTTGCCCGTCCGGGGCACTCGCGCTCGATGATCGACCGGTCCGTTGGACGGCGGTGACGGACGACGACCGGGATCTGTCAGCGCACTGAGCACCGATATCGGACCTGACAGCATGCGCGCATGCGTGGTCCCGACGATCGCCTGTGGTGCACGGGTACACGCACAGTCCAACTCGCACTACCGCGCAGACTGTCTCGCTTCGGCGTTCGTCGCCGTCGGAATTCGCCGGAATTTCTGATGGTGATCGTGTCGCGGGGATGTTGTGTAATGACATCGAATTTCTCCCTCGCGATCGCATTCATCATCTCGGGAGGCGTCAATATCTACCCTGCCGAAGTCGAGGCCGCTATTTCCGCTCTCGACGGGGAGAAGACGTCGCCGTATTCGACGTCCCGCATCCGGGCGATTTGGGGGACAGCGGTCGCGGCCCACGTCGGTGCGCGATCCGGGTAACACTGAGTGAGCGTCTGAGAACTGTGTCAGGTGCGAGCGAGGCGGCGTGACATGACAGCAATCATGGCGATGTAGACGATCGCTTCGTGGTGGTCGGGTC
>NZ_JBFANN010000045.1:0-37864 GCF_040674855.1 Nocardia sp. NPDC049707
CTCGCGTCCGAGCCGTCGAGACTCGCGCCTACGGCGCATGCGCTTCGACGACTCGGACGCGAGACGGGCCGCGAACGGTCGCTCGTAAGACTCGCTTCGTTGTGGTCGCTGGTGGCGGATCGTCCGGCACCCACTGCACGCACGCCGAGACCCACGACTTCGCCGCATCCGCTCCGACAACTCGGACGCGAGACCGCGAACCAGTCGCTCGCAAGACACACCCCGTGGTGGTCAGTGATGAAGGGACATCCCGCACCTGGTGCACGCACGGCGAGACCCACGACTTCGCCGCATCCACTCCGACAACACAGACACGAGACCAGCCGCAAACAGGCCGCGCATAAGACTCGCTCCGTCGTCGTCGGTGAGGAGGGGACGTCCCGCACCAGTCGACAGGCCACTGGCAGCACCCGATCAGGTTCGCGCTTAGAGTGGTTTACGTGTCCGTGGTCGTAGCACCCAGTCCTATCCTCGCTGTCCCGGGCGCTGTCGCGGCCGCGGCCGGTTCGCCGGATGCCGCCGTCGCCTGGCATTACGGGGATCCCTTCCGCGAGCAGCGCGCCGCCGTGGAGCGGGTGGCGATCGTCGACCGGTCGCATCGCTTCGTCCTGAAAATCACCGGGGCCGAGCGGCTGACCTGGTTGCACACCATCAGCAGCCAGCACATCGCGAACCTCGGTGACGGTCATTCGGCCGAGAATCTGGACCTCGATCTGAACGGCCGGGTGCTGCATCATTTCGTGCTGACCGATCTGGACGCCACGCTGTGGATCGACACCGAGGGCGAGCGCGGACCGGCGCTGCTGGAGTTCCTGGCGAAAATGGTCTTCTGGGCCGATGCCAAACCGGTCGAGGCCGCCGATCACGCGGTGCTCAGCCTGCTCGGCCCGCACATTACCGAGCTGACCGAAGCGCTCGGGATTTCGACCCTCCCGGAGACCTACGCGGCGGTGCCGCTGACGGACGGCGGGTTTCTGCGCCGGATGCCATGGCCGACCGCGGACTCCTTCGACCTGGTCATCCCACGCGACCAACTCGCCGACCGCTGGGCCCGCCTGACCGCCGCGGGCGCCGAGCCCGCGGGCATGTGGGCCTTCGAGGCACTGCGCGTCGCGGCGTTGCGACCCCGGATCGGACTCGATACCGACGAACGGACCATCCCGCACGAGGCCCGCTGGATCGGCGGCATCGCCGAGCACGGCGCGGTGCACCTGGACAAGGGCTGCTACCGCGGCCAGGAAACCGTGGCCCGGGTGCACAACCTCGGCAAGCCGCCGCGTCACCTGGTGCTGCTGCATCTCGACGGCTCCGCCGACGAACGCCCGGCCACCGGCACGGACGTCACCGCGGGCGGTCGCACCGTCGGCCGCCTCGGCACCGTCGTCGACCACTACGAATACGGCCCCACCGCACTGGCTTTGATCAAACGCACCATCCCGGCCGATACCGAACTGGTCGCGGGCCCGACCGCCGCTGCCATCGATCCGGATTCGGTCCCCGCCGATGACGCACCGCAGGCGGGTCGGATCGCCGTCGACCGGCTGCGTGGGCGCTGATGCAGCCCGATAGCGCTCGGGTGGTTGCGGTGTGCGTGGTCCACGCCGAACTGGAGGTCCCGAGCCGTGTCGGCCGGACGGCCATCGACAAACGACCGGTTGCCGGTCGCGTCGCCGTGCGAACCCTCGGCCTCGACGGCGATCACGTATGCGACACCAAGCATCACGGCGGCGTGCATCAGGCCGTCTATGCCTACGCCGAGGAGGACGCGCGGCGCTGGGGTGCCGAACTCGGCCGCGAACTGCCCCCGGGTTGGTTCGGTGAGAATCTGCGCATCGCCGGAGTGCCGGTCAGCGATGCGGTGATCGGTGCGCGCTGGTCCATCGGTGACACCCTGCTCGAGGTGAGCGCGCCCCGCGTGCCGTGCTCGACCTTCCAGCACTGGGCCGGCGAGGCCCACTGGGTCAAGCGGTTCACGTTGCAGAGCGATACCGGCGCCTACCTGCGCGTACTCACCGAGGGCACGATCGGCGCCGGCGACGAGGTGCGTATCGTGCACACGCCCGACCACGGCATCACGGTGCGCGACCTGTTCACCGGCCACGATCCCGAGCGGCTCGCGATTCTGCTCGCGACCGAACCGACGATCTCCGATGATGTGCGGATGCAGATCGAGCGGCACGGCCGCCGCCACGCCAATGCCACCCTTGCCCGCGCGCAGCGGGTCGATATGACAAGCGCCAGCGCACAGCTCGGCGAACAGACGGGAGCCGAGCTATGACCGTCGAACTGGTCGAGGTCGTCCGCTCCGGCTTCCGCGAATGCGTGCACAGCGGTTCGGTGGTGATCCTCGGCGCCGACGGTGAGCCGACCCTCGCGCTCGGCGAGGTGCACGTCCCGATCTTCCCGCGCTCCACCAATAAGCCCATGCAGGCGATCACCCTGCTGCGCAATGGCTTCGAACCGCTCGACGATGCCGAGCTGGCCATCGCGACCGCATCGCACTACGGCGAACCGGATCACGTCGCCCTGGTCGAGCGCCTGCTCGACCGTTTCGGCTTCGACGAGAAGGCCCTCGAATGCCCGCCCGACCTACCGCAGGAGGAGCGCGCGCGGGCCGAGGCACTACCCGAACCGCGCCGCGTGTACATGAACTGCTCCGGTAAGCACGCGGCCATGCTCGCCACCTGCGCCGTCAACGGCTGGTCGACCAAGGGCTATCTGGACCGGACACATCCGCTGCAACAAGCGGTGCTCGCCACCATTACCGACCTCACCGGTGAACCCGAAACCGACCTCGGCATCGACGGTTGCGGACTACCGATCATCCCGGTCCCACTGGTGAATCTGGCTCGGTCCTTCGCGGCCATGGTTACCGCCGCCCCCGGTTTACCCGAGCGGCGCGTCGCCGATGCGATCCGCGCCAATCCGCGAGTGATTTCCGGCACGAACGCACCCGATTTATTGACCATGCAGGCCACCCCCGGCCTGGTCTGCAAAATCGGCGCGGACGGTGTGCACGCGGGTGCGCTGCCGGACGGAACGGCGTTCGCGTACAAGATCGCCGACGGCCACGACCGCGCGCGAATCCCCCTGACGCTGGCAATTCTGCATCGCATGGGCATCGAATGGACCGCCGCGCACGCCGAACTCGCGGCGCCGCCGGTGCTCGGCGGCGGTGCCAGGGTCGGGGTCATCCGAGCGATTCCCGGGGTCGTCTGAGGGTCGGCCCGACGGCGACAACCGGGCAAACGGCGCCACTTCCGGAGGTCTCCCCCACTCCTGGAGGCGCGACCGCCGGACACACGCTAGAGTGTCTGTCAGGAAGAGTATTAATTCGAACGGGGCCGCCAACAAACCCCAGGCCGCCCCGCAGTGACGCGAGGGGGTCAGCCATGGGCCGTGGCCGGGCTAAGGCAAAGCAGACCAAAGTCGCACGCGAGCTGAAGTACAGCTCAGCGCCGACTGACTTCGCGAGCCTTCAGCGCGAGCTTTCGGGTAGCCCCACTTCTCAGCGGAGTGGCGTGCTGTCCGATGAGCACGACGCGGACGAATCCTCATCCCGCTGGGACGAGGAAGACAACTACGACGACTGGCGCCGCTGACTCGGTAGACGATGAAGGGGGAGGCCGACAGGCCTCCCCCTTCGGTAGTTGACGCCGCGTGACCGGACTGACCATTCGAGGCTTGCACCACAACAGCGTCCCGCATCCGATGATGCGGGACGCTGTTGTGTCATATCGACTCTCAGAAGCGCGGGTGCTCGCCGACCAGTACGGCGCGCACCGCGTCGGCATCCTTGGCCTTCTTCACGGTGCCGAGGGTCCAGCAGGCGATGTGTCGTGCCGTCAGCACGGCCAAGGCCCGGTCGACGTCCTCGGGCGCCACTACAGCAACCATGCCGACACCCATGTTGAAGGTCTTCTCCATCTCGACCCGCTCGACCCGGCCGCGCTGCGCGATCATCTTGAATACCGGCGCCGGATTCCAGGTGCCGCGATCCAGTTCGGCGACCATGCCCGCGGGAATCACCCGACCCAGATTCGCGGCCAAGCCACCGCCGGTGACGTGCGCGAAGGTGCGCACATCGGTTTCGGCGATCAGCGCGAGGCAGTCCTTGGCGTAGATGACCGTCGGCTCCAGCAGCTCCTCACCGAGGGTGCGGCCGAATTCCTCGACATGGCCGGTCAGCGACATCCGGTCGATATCGAGCAGCACCTTGCGGGCCAGGCTGTAGCCGTTGGAGTGCAGACCCGAGGAACCCATGGCGATCACCACATCGCCGGGACGCACCCGGTCCGGACCGAGCACCGAATCGGCCTCGACGACACCGATGCCGGTCGCGGACAGGTCGTAGTCGTCCGGATCCATCAGGCCGGGATGTTCGGCGGTCTCGCCGCCGAGCAGGGCGCAGCCCGCGCGGACGCAGCCATCCGCGATGCCCGAGACCAATTCGGCCACCTTCTCGGGGACGACCTTGCCGATGGCGATGTAGTCCTGCAGGAACAGCGGCTCGGCGCCGCAGACCACCAGATCGTCCACGACCATGGCGACCAGGTCGAGGCCGACCGTATCGTGCTTGTCCATCGCCTGGGCGACCGCGATCTTGGTGCCGACCCCGTCGGTGGAGGCCGCGAGCAACGGCTCGCGGTAGCCACCCTTCAGTGCGAACAGCCCGGCGAATCCGCCGAGCCCACCCTGCACCTCGGGCCGGCTGGCCTTCTTCGCCAATGGCCCGAACAACTCGACTGCGCGGTCACCTGCCTCGATGTCCACGCCGGCCGCGGCGTACGAAGCACCAGCACCACTGGGGGTCTGTTCAGTCATTTTCGGGGAAAGCTCCAAACCGAATCGGCGGATAGATGCCAGCTCACGCTACCGGAGACACATAACAACCTTGCAGCGGACATAGCGCGCAACGGCGGCCACCAGTACAAACGCGACGACTGATTTCGCAAGTACATGGGTAATACATGCCGCCCCACCGAACCGCCGGCCCGGTAACCAAGCCCGCTAACTCACGACCCGCCGAAGTCCCCGGGAGGTGTGGGAGCCTGCTCTGTCGCGAATAGCGCCGCCGTTTGCGCACGCCTGCGGCGCTGCTCCACCGGATCGGGCACCGGCACCGCAGCGACCAGCCGTCGGGTGTACTCCTGCTCCGGACGGCGCAGAATGCGATCACGATCGCCCTGCTCCACCACCGCGCCGTTGCGCAGTACCACGATCCGATCCGCCAGCTGGTCGACGACCGCCAGATCGTGGCTGATGAACAGGCAGGCCCAGCCGCACTCCTGCTGCAACTGTCCGAACAGCTCCAGCACCGCCGCCTGCACCGAGACATCCAGCGCACTGGTCGGCTCGTCGGCCACCAGCAGGTCCGGATCGAGGACGAGCGCCCTGGCCAGGCTGGCGCGCTGACGTTGGCCGCCGGACAGCTCATGCGGATACCGGCGTTCGGTGCCCGCGGGCAGCTGCACGTCATCGAGGAGTTTGCGGACCCGAGCGCGGATCTGCTCGGAACTGCCCGCCTTGTGCACGATCAGCGGTTCCGCCACACAGTCGCCGACGGTGAGCCGCGGATTCAGCGAACTGGCCGGATCCTGGAAGACGAAGCCGAAGCGGCGGCGAATCGGCCGCAGCTGCCGCTGTGACAGCTCCGCGATGTTCTGTCCACGCACCCGCACGACCCCGGAGGTCGGGCGCTGCAATGCCGCGACACAGCGGCCGATGGTCGACTTTCCGGAGCCGGATTCGCCGACCAGGCCGAGGGTTTCACCCGGCCGAATGGACAGACTCACGTTGTCCACCGCACGGAATGGCGGTCGGCCGAACGGTCCGGGAAACTGCACGACCAGATCGGTCACCTCGAGCACCGGCTCGGCGGCGGCGACCTCCTCGACCGCACCGTGCTCCAGCTGTTCGGTACCCAGATGCGGTACGGCGGCGAGGAGTTTGCGGGTGTACTCCTGCTTCGGCCGCGCGAAAAGCTCGTCCACCGGCGCCTGCTCGACTACCTTGCCGTCGCGCATCACCACCACCCGGTCGGCGATATCGGCGACCACACCCATGTTGTGGGTGATCAGCACGATGGCGCTGCCGATGCGATCGCGCAGATCACGCAACAGCTCCAGGATTTCGGCCTGCACGGTGACATCGAGTGCGGTGGTCGGTTCATCGGCGATGATCACCTTCGGCTCGCAGGAAATCGCGATCGCGATCATGACGCGCTGCTTCTGTCCACCGGAGAGCTGATGCGGGTAGTAGTCCACCCGATGTTCCGGATCGGGAAGTCCGACCATGCGCAGCAATTCGATCGCGCGAGCCTTGGCCGCCTTACGACTCATATCGCTGTGCGCCCGCAGTGCCTCGCAGATCTGATAACCCACCGTGAACAGCGGGTCGAGTGCTCGGCCCGGTTCCTGGAAGATCATCGAGATCGCGTCGCCGCGCAGGGCGGTGAGCTGCCGCTCGCTCATGGACGTGACCTTGTCCGCACCGAGGGTGACCAAGCCCTCGACCCGAGCGGTATTCGGTAGCAGTCCGATCGCGGTGCGCGAACTCACCGATTTGCCCGAGCCGGATTCCCCGACAATGGCCAGCACCTCGCCGGGAAACACCTCGTAGGAGACATTGCCGACCGCGTAGACCGGCCCGGCGTCGGTGGCGAAGGTGACCGACAGCGATTCGATGGACAGCGCCGGACGCCTCGTCTCGGCAACCGCTTCCGTCATTGCGGTACTCCTTCCCCTGCTGAACTGTCCTTATCTGCGGCGGTATCGCTGTCGAGCCGCGCCAACTCAGCGACAGTGAGTTCCGCTGCTGGAGTGAGTTCCGTTGCAGGAGTGTCCTTTTCGAGATCGACGCGCGCGCTGTCGCCAGCGACGGTTGCCGGACTCAACGTCCGGCGCGTGCGCAGCATCGGATTGAGCACCTCGTTGAGGCTCTCACCGACCAGCGTCAGGCCGAGTACGACCAAGACGATGGCGGTGCCGGGGAAGATACCCGTCCACCAGATGCCGTTGGAGACATCGGAAAGCGCCTTATTGAGGTCGTAGCCCCATTCGGCGGCCTGGGTCGGTTCGATACCGAAACCGAGGAAGCCGAGCGCCGCCAGTGTCAGGATGGCGTCGCCCGCATTGAGGGTGACGATCACCGGCAGCGACTGAGTGACGTTGGCGAGGATGTGCCGGAACATGATTCGAGTGGTGGACGCGCCGGTGACTCGGGCCGCGTCCACATACGGTTCGTTCTTCACCGCGACGGTCGCATTGCGCACCACCCGAAAGTATTGCGGCACATAGATCGCCGTAATCGCGACGGCCGCCGACAGCACGCCGCCGAAGCTGCTCGACTGCCCACCCGCGACCACGATGGAGACAACGATCGCGAGCAGCAGGGTCGGGAACGCGTAGATGGCGTCCATGAACAGTACGAGCACCCGGTCCAGCGCACGTCCGATGTACCCGGACACCAATCCCAGCGGCACCCCGACAACCAGTGACATCAGCAGCGAGATCGCGATCACCAACAGCGCGGTACGGGCGCCGAAGATCACCCGGGACAGCACGTCCTCGCTGCGCACCGACGTGCCGAACCAGTGCTCACCCGATGGCGGTTGCTGTGCGACGAAGGCGACGCCGTCGGACGAGTTCTGGGCGAGCCCGTACGGTGCGAGCAGCGGCGCGAAGATCGCCACGAATACGAATACCGCGACGAGGCCGAGTCCAACGATCAGCGTCACCCGCTGCAATCCGGCGGTCATGGTGAACAGTCGCAGTCCGGGTATCCGCCTGCGTTTCGTCGGCGGCACCGGCGGTATGACCAGTGGCTCGTTCGCCAATTCCGGAGCGGTCATCAGAACCTCACTCTCGGGTCGATCAGCGCGACGATGGCATCCACCAGGAAGCTGATGACCGCGACGGCCAGCGCCAGGAACGCGACAATGCCCTGCACCGCGATGAAATCGCGCTGATGCAGGTACTCCGCGAGCTGATAACCCAACCCCTTCCATTCGAAGGTGGTCTCGGTGAGCACCGCGCCGCCGAGCATTGTCGCGATATACATGCCCATCACCGTGATGATCGGAATCATCGCGTTGCGCACGGCATGCCGGCCCGTCACCACCCGCGCCGAAAGTCCGCGGGCCCGTGCGGCATCCACGAATTCGCTGCGCAGCGTCTGGATCAGATTGACGCGCACCAGACGCAGGAATATGCCCGCCGTCAACAGACCGAGGGCCACCGCGGGCAGTATCGCGTGCTTCAGCACATCGATCAGATAACCGCTGTCCCCGTAGAGGATCGCGTCGATCACCATGATGTTGGTTTTCGGCGAAACATGCTGCAGTTGGAGCTCGACAGAGGTGCTCGCCCGCCCGGCGACCGGCAGCCACTCCAGCTTCACCGCGAAGATCAGCTTCAGCAGCAGGCCGACGAAGAAGACCGGCGCCGCGTAGGCCAAGACGGCAAACAGCCGCAGCCCCGCGTCGGCCGTCGAATCACGATGTGTCGCAGCGTATCTGCCGAGCGGCACACCAACCGCGAAGGCGACGAGCAGCGCCCAGAACACCAGCTCCAGGGTCGCCGCGCCGTAGGTGGTCACCACCTCGCTGATCTGCCGATTGTCCTGGGAGTGACCGAAATCCCCGTGCATCAGCCCGGAGATGTACTCCCAGTACTGGGTCAGGATCGGCCGGTTCAAACCGGCTGCCTCCTTGCGCACTTCGATCTGCTCCTGGGTCATCCGTCCACCCATCGCGGCGCTGATCGGATCGCCGATCACCCGCATCAGGAAGAACACGACGGTGACCAGGATCCACGCCGTCGGCAGGATCAAGAACAGTCGAATCACCAAGTACCGCAACAACGCCAGCTGTCGGGAATCCCCACTCGACTTCCCGGCCCATGGCAGCCCGAAGCGCCGGACCCGAACCGGTGCCCGCGTTTCCGCGGCGGCAACAGCTTCGGGCCCGGCTTCGCCGGAGGGCCCACCCGTCGCCCGACCACCGCCCCTCATCGAGTCGCTGCGCGACGCTGCATTCAACGGCTCAGCACCGTGTATCGGAACTTGAACGACGCATCGAGTGTGTCCGTCACCCCATGCACGCTCGGATTCGACACCGCGATCTGCTTACCGGACAGCAGCGGCAGGGTCGGCAGGTAGTTCTGCGCGAGATCCTTCTGCACATCCTCGATCAGCTTGATGCGCTTGGTCTTGTCCTGCTCGGTCGTCTCCGCGGTGAGCTGCGCGGTGATCTTCGGATCCTCGAAGTGCGACTGCAGGAAGTTGTTCGGCGCGAAGAACGGGGTCAGGTAGTCATCGGCGTCCGGGTAGTCCGGGAACCAGCCGAGGTGATAGAGCGGGTAACCGTCGCGAGCCCGTTCCCTCTGGTAGGTAACCCATTCGGTGGATTGCAGATTCACCTTGAACAGCCCGGTCGCCTCCAGTTGCGATTTGATCGCCGCATACTCCTCGGAGCTGCTCGAACCGTAGTGATCCGGGTTGTATTGGAGGTTCAGTTCCACCGGTGTCGCGATGCCGGCACCGGAGAGGAATTTCGCCGCCGCATCCTTATTGGGTTTGGCTCCGTAGAGATCCTTCAGCGGCTCGGCCGCGCCCGGCATGCCCTGCGGCACAAAGCCATACGCGGGCTGGAAGGTGTTCTTGTAGACACCCTCGGCCAGCGCGGGTCGGTCGATCGACGAGGCGATGGCCTTGCGCACCGCCAGCTTCTGCTCCGGGGTTCCGCCCGGCATGGTGTTCATATTGAAGACGATGTAGCGCAGTTCACCACCCGGCCCGTCCGACACCTTGACCTTGTTGTCCTTGCGCAGCGATTCGATATCGGTGGGCGTGAAGGATCGGTACGCCACATCGAGCGCGCCGCTCTGCAGATCGAGCTTCATATTGTCGGAGGTCGCGTAGTACTTGGTGGAGATCTGCGATGTCTTCGGTGTGCCGAGAATGCCCTTGTAGTCCGGGTTCGCCTTGTACTCGACCAGCTTGTTCTTGTCGTAACTGGCGATGGTGTACGGGCCGGAGTAGCCCTTGGCCTTCACCACGTCCTCATCCGCCAGCACCTTGTCGGCCGGGAAGACCTTTTCGTCCACGATCGGACCGGCCTGCGTGGGCAGGATCGCGGGGAAGGTCTGATCGTTGGCGACCTTCAAGGTGAAGTTCACGGTCAGATCGTCGACCACGTCGGTTTTGTCGAGGCTGCCCAGCAGCGAGGCGGGACCGTTCGGGTCGTTGATGCCCAGCATGCGATCGAAGGAGAACTTGACGCTCTTGGCGGTCAACGGGTTCCCATTGGCGAACTTCAGCCCCGACTTCAGCTTGCACGTGTACACCGTGGGCGCGCTGAAGTCACACTTCTCCGCGGCGTCCGGTTTCGGGGTGGCATCGCCGGGCGCGAAATTCATCAGATACGAATAGATCTGAGTTTCGACCAGCAGCGAGCCGTTGTCGTACGCGGCCGCGGGATCGAGCGAGAAGATCTTGTCCGTGGTGCCCGCCACCAGACCGGCCCCGTCACCACCCCCACCGGTGCGCCCCGATCCACATCCCGCGATCGCGGACACGGCCAGCGCCGCCATCCCGACCGCCGCGATTCGTCGCGTCCGGTCCCCTCGCCCAGACTTCTTCGAAACCATCAACATCAGGCCCCACTTCTCGAGCGTGCCACACCGCATGTGCTGGATCACAGGACCGCGGTGGGCATGGTGAACTTCCGATCTTTCGGGCACCGTACCCAGGATCCATTTGTGGGATGTTGCGTTTTCAAAGAAAAAATCCACAGGGCTGTTGCGGAGGTTGCGAATGATGCGCTGGTAACAGCGGATCACCGGACGAATGACCAGGTTCGCCGCGAAAGCGACGTCGTCGCGTCTCGAGGAGGCCACGGCACAGCGGCAGACAGATGGGCCCGAGAACGTGGGCCGAACAAGATCGAACCCCCCGGCGGTCGCCGAGGGGTTCGTATCGGGCGGATGCCGTCAGGGGCGGCTCAACGCACTCGCATTCGCGTTCTCGCTCAACAGCATCGCCTCGGACTGGCCGGTGAGCATGCCCTCGAGGACGTTCTTGCCGATGGCCGCCTCGGTGGGCAGCGGGATCGGGTAGTCGCCGTCGAAGCAGGCGCTACACAGCCGCGAGCGCGGCTGCTCGGTGGCGGCGATCATGCCCTCGGTGGAGACGTAGCCGAGCGTGTCCGCGCCGATCGAGCGGCGCACCGCCTCCACCATGTCGTCGTAGCTGTCATCGGCACCCGCGCCATTGGCGATCAGCTCCGCGCGCGAGGCGAAGTCGATGCCATAGAAGCACGGCCACTTCACCGGCGGCGAGGCGATCCGCACATGGATCTCCAACGCACCCGCCTCGCGCAGCATTCGGATCAACGCGCGCTGGGTATTGCCGCGCACGATGGAGTCGTCCACCACGATGAGCCGCTTACCGCGGATCACCTCGCGCAGCGGATTCAGCTTGAGCCGGATGCCGAGCTGGCGGATGGTCTGACTCGGCTGGATGAAGGTGCGCCCAACGTAGGCGTTCTTCATCAGGCCCTGCCCGTACGGCACGCCCGAGCCCTGCGCGTAACCGACCGCGGCGGGCGTACCGGACTCCGGCACCGGGATCAC
Organism: Nocardia sp. NPDC049707; assembly: GCF_040674855.1. Classification (NCBI taxonomy): domain Bacteria; kingdom Bacillati; phylum Actinomycetota; class Actinomycetes; order Mycobacteriales; family Nocardiaceae; genus Nocardia; species Nocardia sp. NPDC049707. The sequence continues at coordinate 11,634 of NZ_JBFANN010000045.1, forward strand.
CAGATCGGCCTCGACCGGATGTTCCTTGGCCAGGCGACGGCCGATCTCCACCCGGGTGGCGTGCACCGAGCGACCGGCGATAGTGCTGTCGGGCCGGGCCAGGTACACGTATTCGAAGACGCAGCCCTTGGGTTCCGGATTGGCGAAGCGCATGGACCGCACACCGTCGGCATCGATCGCCAGCAGTTCGCCCGGCTCGATCTCCCGGACGAAGGCGGCGCCGACGATATCCAGTGCGGCGGTCTCACTGGCTACGACCCAGCCACGCTCGAGCCGGCCGAGGCACAGCGGACGAACGCCGTGTGGATCCCGTGCGGCGTAGAGGGTGTGCTCGTCCATGAAGGTCAGGCAGAACGCGCCCTTCAGCGTCGGCAGCAGCTTCATGGCGGCCTGCTCGATGCTCGAATCCGCGGCGGCGTGCGCGAGCAGCGCGGTCATCACATCGGAGTCGGAGGTGGCGGTGATCGGCGCGAGGCGGCCGCCGGCGACCGGCGGCGTACCGATCAACCCGAGTTCGCGGGCGCGCGCGCTCAATTCAGCGGTATTGACCAGATTTCCGTTGTGGCCCAACGCGAGTCCAGAACCGACCGCAGTGGTGCGGAAGATCGGCTGCGCATTCTCCCAGGTGGTGGAGCCGGTGGTGGAATAGCGACAGTGACCGACGGCGATATGACCCGGCATCGCGGCCAGTGTCTGCTCGTCGAATACCTGGCTGACCAGGCCCAGATCCTTGAAGACCAGAATTTGTGAGCCGTCGGAGACGGCGATACCCGCGGCTTCCTGGCCACGGTGTTGCAGCGCGTACAAGCCGTAGTACGTGAGCTTGGCCACGTCCTCGCTCGGCGCCCAGACTCCGAACACACCACATTCTTCGCGTGGTTCGTTCTCGACTTGATCGGGGGTAGTTTCGACCGGCATCTCGGCGTTGGTCACCGTTTGCTCCCTGTTCGGGCGGGCTGGGGGCAAAGGCCATTCTACGGGTGGATCATGCGCCGTGATCACCGCCACCGGGTCGGCAGAGCAATCGCCGAGCGACGCTGCCGTTTTTCCGCACAGCCTGGTGTTACCGTGCCAGCCGTGACGACTTCGGACAGTGCGAGCACGCGCGGGTCGGTTACACGGTTGACCGCGCGCACGTGGTTGGCCCCGATCGCGGTACTGACGTTGTTCATGGCGCTGCTCGGCACGATGTATCTGGATTACGTCGTCGATCCGGAAAAGAACCTGCACGACTTCCCGATCGCGGTGGTGAACCAGGACGTCGGCGATACCGTCGGCGGGCGCCAAGTGAATTTCGGCACACAGATCACCGATGGGCTGCGGCAGGGCATTCCGGCGGACAAGGTCGATCTCCAGGTGCTCGGCATCAACGAGGCCCAACTGAAGATGCAGTCCGGCGCGGTCTACGGCACGATCCTCATCCCCAGCGATTTCAGCAAACGCCTCGGCATTCTCGGGGTCGGCAGTGTGGTGCCGGGTGAAATTCAGCGCCCGACGCTGACACTGCAGACGAATCCCCGCAGTGGCGCGTTCGTCACCGAGATCGTCACCACCATCGGCACCCGGGCGCTGACCCAGGTGAACGAGCAGGTCGGTAAGCAGCTGACCGATCAGGTGCACGCGCAGTTGACGCCGCCGGGCGGCGGGACCGCGCCCGAGTTGACGGGTGCGACGCGGGTGGCGCTCGCGGATCCGGTGCACATCGTCACCTCGCAGTTCCGTCCGCTGCCATCCGGCACCGGACAGGGCTTGACGGCGTTCTTCTACGCGCTGCTACTCCTGCTCGCCGGACTGGTCGGCTCGATGACCATCCACACCATGATCGATGCCGCACTCGGTTTCGTGCCCACCGAATACGGGCCGTGGTACGTGCACTTCCCGCCCACTCCGATCTCACGGTTCAATACGTTGCTGATCAAATGGGGTGTCATGGTGATCACCGCGAATATCGGCGCGGGCGTATTCCTCGGTGTGGCGAAGCTGCTCGATATGCCGATCGACCATCCGCTCACGTTGTTCCTCTTCAGTGCACTGGCCATCATGGCGGTCGGAATCACCGGATTGTCCGTGCTCGCGGCGCTCGGTTCGGCGGGGCTGCTGATCAATCTGATCCTGTTCATCATTCTCGGGCTGCCCTCCTCGGGGGGCACCGTGCCGATCGAGGCGACGCCGAAGTATCTGGGCTGGCTGGCGAAATTCGAGCCGATGCACCAGGTGTTCGTCGGTGTGCGCGCCATTCTCTACTTCAACGCGAACTACCAGGCGGGGTTGGCGCGCGGGGTGTGGATGTCGGTGCTCGGGCTCACGATCGGACTGGTGCTCGGCACCTGGATCACCCGGTACTACGACTACCGGGGCCTGCATCGGCGCGATCTGTCCCACGGCTGAGGCGGGCCGCGACCGGATTCGTGGCGTGCACCAAGATGGTGGTGTGAATTCGTGGATCGAACACGCGCGCTATCTGGCCGATGAGATATTCGCACCCCAGGCCGACACGGTCGACCGCACCGGCGAGATACCCGCGACCCATTTCGATCTGCTCGCCGAATACGGCTTCTACGGCGCAACCTTGGCCGACGATATGGATATCGCCACCTTCACCCAGGCCGGTGAGATCCTGGTGACCGGATGTCTGACGACCACCTTCGTCTGGGCACAGCATCTCGGGGTCGCTCGGCGGGTCGCCACCTCACCGAATATCGAACTGCGCGACCGACTTACCGAGGATCTGCGGCACGGACGGGTGCGGGCCGGGGTGAGCTATGCGGGCGCGAACGACCAGCCCGGCTTGATCGCGCGCCGCGGTGACGGTGGGTACGTGCTCGATGGCACCGCACCGTTCGTCACCGGGTGGGGTCTGGTGGACATCATCGGCGTGATGGCACGGGATGCCGACGACGAGGGTTCGTTGATCAGCGTGCTGGTGCCCGCCGAACCGGGTCCCGCACTGCATGCGACCCCGCTCCCACTCATCGCCGCCGATGCCAGCAAGACCGTATCGCTCACCTTCGACGGCGTCCAGGTGCCCGATTCCGCTGTGGAGAACCGGATTTCGCTGCGCAACTTCCACGCCACCTTCGTGCTGGCCGCCTGGCGCAACGGTGCGCTCGCCCTCGGCATCGTGCGGCGCTGCCTCAGCGAACTGACCCGCTTCGGCATCGACACCACCGCCCTGGCCGCCGAATCCGCGTGCATCCGAACCGCACTCGACGACTCGCTCACCGGCCAGTCCGATGTCTACCTGGCTCGTGCCCGCGCCGCAGAACTCGCGGTCCGCGCGGCCACCACCCTGGTGACAGCTACCGGTAGCGCGGCCGTCACCCGCGGCAATGTCGCCGAACGCTCCCTCCGCGAGGCGACGTTCACCGTGGTCTTCGGCTCGCGCCCCGCCATCAGAGCAGCCCTGCTCGACTGCCTCACCCAACCGGACCGTGTGGTTATCTGACCTATTGGTCTAGCCGACGCTCGCACCCGCGTCATCGGATTCGGATTGTTCGCCCAGGCGCATCGCGTAGACGCGATCCAGGAAGTCGCGGTGCGCGCGCAATGTGGAGTCGAGTAATTCGCGCCAGGTTCTGCGATCGACACGGTCGTCGCTGACCAGTGAGGACAGTGCGGCGGGCCGCAGCTTATCGATGTGGTCGACGATGAAGGTGAGTCGACGGCGTGGGAACTGCTCACCGATGCGCGGATTCTCATTGAGGAAGGTGTCGAGCGCGTAGAGGTAGTTGATGGCGCGGTTGTACTCCTCATCGGTGAGGTGATAGTCCATCCGCTTGATTTCGACGATCCATAGCTCGCCCGCATCGTGCAGGAGTACGAAATCCGGCTCCCGCTTCTCGCTGCCGATCGCGGTGGTGACCAGGGCCGTGCCGAATTTCTGCTTGTACCACCGTTCGAAGCTGGCACGGACCCGCTGCAACGATTCGTTCATGCCGAGTGGTGTCCACTCGGGAGCGAGCAGCCAGGGCGCCCGCTCGATCAATTCCTGGAAGGGACGCTCGAGTGAGCGGCGGTCGTCGACGAGGCGCTGCAGTCGATCGACCACGGCCACCCGCTCGGAGGCGATCTGGCCGAGCGAATACACCTCGGCGACCCGCGCCGTTTCGAACATCGCGACAACGACATCGAGCCGGTTATCGGTGTCCTCGGCGACGTCCTTCAGCGTTTCCAGCAGGCTGCGCTGCGGGCCGAGCGAAAGGGCCAGGCGCACAATGCTGTCGATATGGGCCGGATCCTCGAGCGCGGCGCGATCCTTGTTGTTCACCAGGATCCGGGCGGCATCCATGACAGACTTGCGGAACATCCGATCCTGCGGCGCGATTGTCTGCAGGGTTGCCAGAATGCCGGATTTCTCGACGAACTCCTCCCACACTCGGCGCTTGACCGAACTTTCCCCCAGCTGCCCGAGTTCGCGTACAAGATTGCGGCCCCAAGCCGAAAGCGCCTCACCGCGTTCGGAATTCCAGATGATGTCCTGCCGGTCCGAGCGGACCAGATCTTCCTCGTCGTCCAACCAGTTCACATGCACCGCGCCGACCAAGTAGGAACGCAACTTGAATTCGCCGGTGAAGCCCGCCGGAATGCCGAAATCGCGGGTCTGTGCGGCCAGTTTGCCGCGCGCGTAGATCCGTACTCCGGCCATGGCCTCGTCGCGATAGGGCTGTTTGGAATAGGCCGCCCAACCGGTCACCGGCAGGAAGCGGTCGCCGATCCACACCGGCCGCTTCGCGACATCGATCCTGGTCTCCTCCATCACATCGACGGGTAGATCGCGCAGGACGAACTTCTGCGGCGCGCCGCGCCCGGCAATGCTGTTGCGGACCTCCACCTGCCAGTCGGCGCGCTCCAGGCCGAAGCGTGCGGCCAGTTGCCGACTCAGTTCGGGACCGGAACCGACGCGCTTGCGCAGAAAGTCGCGCAGGATGACCGTGGTGCCGCGCTCGGTGCTGAATGTGCCGTCCTGCGGTCCAGGGCGCGGGTGGTAGTCGCGTTCGGTGTCGGAGAGCATTTCGTCCAGATTCATCACGATATTCGCCATCGGCCAGCCCTTTTCGGTGCGCTCGGCATCGGCACCGCCGACCGAGATCACCTCGATGGTCCGGCAGATACCGAATGGCGCGAGTTTGCCGATGCCCTTGCGCCCCATGACCGGTCGTTCCAGCCGCCGCGACAAATCGGTGCCGACCCGCACCCGGCGATCCGAGCCGACCATCAGATAGTGGATGTTGATTTCCGTCGACGTCATACCATGTCCGTTGTCGCGCACCACAATTCGATATGGCTCGTGTTCAGCGGCGTGGATGGTGCCCGCGAGCGTCACACCCCATGGCAGCGAAACCTCGACCTTGGTGGCATCGGCGTCGTAGGAGTTGGCAATGAGTTCGGCGAGCACCGCGGAGACGCGGTCGTAGAGCCGAATGCCGAGCTTATCGATCGTCAGGCGGCTGATTCGCATGGTGTACTTGTGCGAATGGTCGCCGTGATCGGTGATCGCGTTGTCCATGGTGGCCCCCATTTACCCGAGCGGTTAGCTGTGCGTCCGCCAGAGCCAATCCTCGTCCGCTCGGTTGTCGAGGGCCTGAACTTCCGACCACCAGTTCATAACGGGCAGTACGGTTCTCGCGGCTACCCGATCACGATCGTTATTCCGTGGTCGCGCGGGCGATGGGGAGCAAATGGGCGACTTCGGCGGCTCGGCTGCCGGAGGCGGACACGGTGCCGTTCGCCACCGCGGCGTCGAAGTCGAGGAGGCCGGTGGCGAGTAGGAGCCAGGTGTGCGGGTCGGTTTCGACGACATTCGGCGGTGTGCCCCTGGTGTGCCGTGGGCCCTCGATGCACTGGACCGCCACGAACGGTGGGACGCGGACCTCGACGGAGTGGCCGGGTGCGGCGGCGGCGAGCGTGCGGGCGGTGGTGCGGACCGCGGCGGCGAGTTCGGGCCGGGTGGGTGCGGGCATCGAATCGTCGCGCAGCCAGGCACTGACTGCCGCGACCGCCGCTCGTAGTTCCGCTGGATCCACCTTTGCTCGTCCCGCCATGATGCCGAGACTACTGCCGGGCTCCGACAGTGCCGATGCGGCGGCTGTCGCGCATTGGGTCGGCGGTGAATCAGTGTGACGCGAGGCAGGGTTGTCCGCCGCGCTATCGACCAGCCGCTGTGTGAAAGCGGCTGGAGCCGGAGCGGTTCGGCGGCAGGATGCTCGGCGGGAGCCGGTCAGCTGCTCGACGAACGAGCCGCGGCGAAGTGCGGCGCGAGTGCACCACCAGCGTTCAGCGCGAAGTGCAGCAGCGCGGGGGCGGTGGCGCTGTCCGTGCGGCGGCGCAGCACGTCGAACACGAGGCCACCGGCCGCGGTCGCGGCAATCGTCGCGGGAACGCTGTCGCCCGCCGCGCGGGCGGGATGGATATGCCAGAGGCCGAAGATGGCCGCTCCGAGCAACGCACCGCCGCGTGGTCCGAACACGTTGTCCAGCAACGGGTTCAGTGTCGCGCGGAAGACGAGTTCCTCGCTGTAGACGGTGCCGATCGGGATATGTACCGCGACCCACTCGTCGAGCGGGACGTCAGGGGCACGCTCGGCGAAGCCGCCGAGGCGATCACGTAGCGCCGGAACGGCGACGGCCGCACCATAACCGGCGGCGACCACGCCCGCCGAGGCGAGGCCGTAACCGAGACCCCGCGCGGACAGCCAGTTCGGTCGGCCACGAAATACCAGTGCGTAGCCGGTCGCGAATCCGGCAATGGCAGCGGTGCGGTCGCGCAGATCCAGCCGCAAGCGCGGCAGCACCCAATTGCTCCATGCCAATGGGATACCAATGGCAACAACGGTTTTCGCGACCCGGCCGAAAAATGTCATTTGATCTCGCGCTCGTAGTCTTCGGCGGCCTCGAGTTGCGCCCGGATCTTGTCGGACTGTTCCACGGTCCAATCCGGCGGTGCCGCAACAGCGATCCAGCCGTCCAGTACCAGACTGCCGTACCGATGCCCGTGCCCGTCGGCGACGCCCTGCGCATTGGACAGGTCACAGGTCACCTGCCAGAAGGTGACGAACGGCCACCAGCGCATCTGCGAGGACACATCGGAGCCGCGTGGTTCGGACAGCCAATCCGGTTGGGAGAAGATCAGATCCGAGGACCACCAGACAATCGGGTCGGAAGCGTGCTGGAGATAGGCGATGCGCGGGGCACGCCATTCGGTCGTCGGGCGCGCGAGATCGGCACTGTCGGAGGCGAACCGGACCACCAAACCGTCGGCGTACACCGGTTGGACCTCGCGTGATCCGGGATCGCGGCGCGAAACGAACTGCTCCCACAGTCGATTCGAATTCGGCGGCCCGACCCACAGTGCGCCGTCGACCTTCGAGCGCAGATCCGCGAGCCCGTCGAAGGCCGCCTCCGAGCCCTGCGAGCCCAGACTCTCGCCGTATACGAACAACTTCGGCCGCGCCTCCGTCGGCCGCGCCGACCAATGCCGGTACACCGCGTCGAACAGCTGCTTGCCCGCATCCGATGCCTTGCCGCGGTCCGCGAGGAAGGACAACACGCTGGGCAGATAGGAATACTGCGAGGCCACGATGGCGGTATCGCCGCCGTACATGTACTCGATGGCACCGGCTGCCATGGAATTCACCCATCCGGTACCGGTCGTGGTGACCACCACCAGCACCTTCCGGTCGAAGGCACCGGTGCGCTCCAGCTCGGAGACCGCGAGCTCGGAACGCGATACACCGCTCGGCGGCGACTCCAGACCCACATACGCCCGAATCGGCTCCCGCGCGGGCTTACCGGTGATCGAGGTGATCCGGGCCGCCGAGGGACCGTGCGAAACGAACCAGCGGCCCTCGAATCCGAGCGAATCCCATTTCGCCAGCGAGGCCGGACTGCCCGAGCGTTCGGATTGCTGCGGCTGGACCGCATTCGGCGACGTGTGGTCGTTCTGCACACTGAACGCGGAGTTGGCCACCGCGAAGAACGCGCGCGAGGCGACGCCGTTGAACAGCGTGACGGTCAACACCACCAGGACCAGGAATCCGGCCGAAGGCGCCAGCTCGCGCGGCACCCGGACCCAGCGGTTGAGCTGGCGGGCCAGGAACCGAATGATCTCGCGCAGTGTCCGATACACCGCGACCACCCCGGTGCCGACGGCGATACTGAGCAAGCCCGTGCGCAGATACGCGGGGGTGGTGGTGCCCTCCATGCCCATCAGCGCAGTGATCTCGCGCTGCCAGCGGGCCGACTGCACCAGCATGAAGGCCGCGGTGACGGCGGCGGTGAACAGGATCGCCGATTTCACCGCATAGCGCACCCAGGTCGGCGGCGGCGCGATCCGATCGCGCAGCAGCTCGGCCAGCCGTGGCCGGATCCGGAGCCGGAACAGCCACTCCAGCAGGCAGCCGAGGCCATAGCCGAGCGCGGCATTGATGCCGCTGATCAGGCCCTGGAACAGCCAGTCGCGCGGTACCAGCGACGGTGTCACCGAGAGTGCGAAGAATATCGTCGCGAAAACCAGCCCGACATAGTTCAGATCGATGATGTCCTCGACGCGCCGCACCACCACGACGCCGCGCGCACGCAGCTTCATCAGGGTGGTCGCGGTTTCGAGCATCGGTCAGCGGGACGGCGCGATGGCCGGGTCGTCGGCGGGATCGGGCACGGGCGGCGACGCCAACGGGTCCGTAACGATCTTCACCCGACCAGTATGCGGGTCCACGACCATGCGGCGCGGAACTACCCAACCGGTCAACCGGAATCGGCGAGCATCAGCCGCCGCTCGGACAAGGCGTGGGCTTTATTTCAGCTGGTGCTCGCGGGCCGAGGAGATCGCCAGATAGTTCCGGATCCGATCCGCCAGATCGGCCGACCAATCCGGCGGCTGCGCGATCGCGGCCCACGCATCCAGCACCAGATTGCCGTAGTTGTGCCCGTGACCATCGCTGACGCTCTGCGCATTCGGCAGATCCGCGGCGACCTGCCAGAACGTCACGATCGGATACCACGCCATGCGCGAGGACACATCGGGACCGCGCGGTTCGCGCAGCCAATCCGGTTCGCTGAACAGCAGATCCGGCGACCACCAGATCACCGGATCGGAAGCGTGCTGCAGATAGGCGATGCGCGGCGGCAGCCAGTTGTCCCCAGCCTTCCACAGGTCGGCGCGGTTGTCGCCGAAGCGCACCACCAGTCCGTCGGCATAGATGGGCAAGATCTCCGGCGTGCCCGGATCGCGACGGGCCGTGAATTCACTCCACAGCCGGTTGGAATTGGGCGGTCCGACCCACAGCACGCCATCGGTCTTCGATCGAAGGTCGGCCAGGCCGTTGAATGCACCTTCGGAACCCTGGGAGCCCAGGCTCTCGCCGTAGACGAGCAGCTTCGGCCGCGCCCCCGCCGGCCGCGCCGACCAATGCTGATAAACCTTGTCGAAGACCAGCTTTCCCATCCGGGTGGCCTTGTCCTTATCGGAAAGGAACGACAACACACTCGGCAGATAGGAGTACTGTGTCGCGGCGATCGCGGTATCGCCGTCGTACATCAACTCGATGGATTCGGCGCTGGACGAATCCACCCAGCCGGTGCCCGTCGTCGTCACAACCACCAGCACCTTGCGCTCGAATGCGCCGGTACGCTCCAACTCCGCCGCAACCAAGTCGGCCTGTGCCTCGGGCCCGTCGGCGGATTCCAATCCGGCGTAGACCCGAATCGGTTCACGCGCGGGCTTCCCGGTGACCTGGCTGATATCGGCCGCGGTCGGCGCGAAGGAGACGAACCAGCGGCCCTCGGAACCGAGGGTGTCCCAGGCCGCCAACGAGTTCGGACTGCCGGAGCGCTCCGGCACCTGCGGCTGCACGGCATTCGGTGAGGTGTGGCTGTTGCGCACACTGAACGCCGAATTCGCCACATCGAAAAAGACCTTGGCGAGCACGCCGTTGAACAGCAGCACCGCCGCGACCACCACCACGAGCACGCCGGTCGGAACCGCCAGCTGAAGCGGAAAGTGCGCGCGCCTGATCAGCTCGAATGCGATCGAACGAACAAGCCGCCGCAGTATCCGGAATACCGCGATGACGATCGCGCCGACCAGTGCGCTCAGTGCGCCGGTGCGCAGGAATCCGGAGGTCGTCGTGGGTTCCATGCCCATGAGCGCGGTGATTTCACGCTGCCAGCGGGCCGATTCGACCAGCAGGAAAACGGCGACACCGAGACAGGCCAGCACGACTGTGGTCTTGACCGCACCGGAGAGCCACTTCGGCCGTTTCGCCCACACCCGCGTGACCCGGGGCGGCAACTGAGCGACTTTGCGGCGCAACGGCTTGCGCAACCACTTGCGATACGCCCATTCGAACAGGCAGCCGACACCGTAACCGATGGCCGCATTGATCCCGCTGACCAGTCCCTCGAACAGCCAATCCCGGGGCAGCAGTGAGGGTGTCAGGGACCAGCCGAAGAACACCGTGGCCACGATCAGGCCGACATAATTCGGATGGAAGAAACGTTCGACGGCGCCGACTGTCTTGCCGACGCCGTCACGTAGGGCTACCGAGACTGCATGAGCCTCCGGCGCGCTCAAATGGTGCTGGCTCCGAACAACTTCGGCAGCGTGCCCTCATGCGCCGCGCGCAGATCGTCCAACGTAATCGAGAACTGGCCCTGCACCTCGACGGAATCCGACCCCTGATCGACCACACCGATACGCACCCAGGGCAAGTCGCGCGCGGTGCACATCTTGGTGAAGCGGGTCTCCTCCGAGCGCGGCACCGCGACGAGCACCCGGCCCGCCGATTCGGCGAACAACTGCACGAATGGATCCGAACCCTCGGGCAGCAGAATGCGGCAACCGGTTTCCCCGGCCAGCGCGGCCTCGACCACGGTCTGGATCAGACCGCCCTCGGAAAGGTCGTGCGCCGCACTGATCATGCCGTCGCGCGAACCCGCGGTCAGCACCTCGGCGAGCAGCTGCTCGCGGGCGAAGTCGACCTTGGGCGGCACGCCGCCGAGATGGTCGTGCGCGACCTGCGACCAGATCGAGCCGCCGAATTCGTCGGCGGTCTCGCCGAGCAGGATCAGCGTCTCGCCCGGCTCCAGGCCGAGTCCAGTCGGGATGCGCCGGTGCACATCGTCGATGACACCGAGCACGCCGACCACCGGAGTCGGCAGAATGGCGTCCTGACCGGTCTGGTTGTAGAAGCTGACATTGCCGCCGGTGACCGGAATGCCGAGGGCCACACAGCCGTCCGCCAGGCCGCGGACCGCCTGCTGGAACTGCCACATGACGCCCGGGTCCTCGGGGGAACCGAAGTTGAGGCAGTTGGTGACGGCCTTCGGCGTCGCACCGGTGGTGGCCACATTGCGGTAGGCCTCGGCCAGCGCGAGCTGCGCGCCGGTGTAGGGGTCGAGCTTGGTGTAGCGGCCCGACGCATCGGTGGCCAGCGCGATGCCGCGACCGGACTCCTCATCGATCCGGATGACACCCGCGTCGGCATGTTCGGCGAGCACGGTATTGCCGCGGACGTAGCGGTCGTACTGCTCGGTGATCCACCGACGGCTGCACAGCTGCGGGCTGGCGACCATCTGCAGCACGGTGGCGCGCAGTTCGTCCGAAGTCTTCGGGCGGGGCAGCGTGTCCGGGGTGTCGGCGATGAGCGCGTCCTGGAAATCCGGCCGCTGCACCGGGCGCTCGTATACCGGGCCCTGATGTGCGACGGTGCGCGGCGGCACATCGACAACGGTCTCGCCGTGCCAGCTGATCACCAACCGGTCGCCCTCGGTGACCTCACCGATGACCGTTGCCAGCACATCCCACTTGTGGCATACGGCCATGAACGCCTCGACGTTCTCCGGCGTGACCACCGCGCACATGCGCTCCTGCGATTCGCTGGAGAGCACCTCGGCCGGGGTCATCCCCTTCGCGCGCAGCGGCACCTTGGTCAGGTCGATATGCATGCCGCCGTCGCCTGCGGCCGCGAGTTCGGATGTGGCACAGGACAATCCGGCGCCGCCGAGGTCCTGGATGCCGACCACGAGTTTAGCCGCGTACAGCTCGAGACAGCATTCGATGAGCACCTTCTCGGCGAACGGGTCGCCGACCTGCACGCTCGGCAGCTTCTTGCGGCCGGTGCCCGATTCGTCACCAGAGAAGGTGTCCGACGCGAGCACCGAAACGCCGCCGATGCCGTCGAGGCCGGTGCGCGCGCCGAACAGAACGATCTTGTTGCCCGCGCCGGAGGCGAAGGCCAGATGCAGATCCTCGACCCGCATGACACCCGCGCACAGCGCGTTGACCAGCGGATTTCCTTGGTAGGAGGCATCGAAGACGGTTTCGCCGCCGACATTCGGCAGGCCGAGCGAATTGCCGTAGCCGCCGACACCGCGCACCACACCGTCGACGACACGCCGGGTATCCGGTGCGTCCGCCGCACCGAAGCGCAGCTGATCCATCACCGCGATGGGCCGCGCGCCCATGGCCATGATGTCACGCACGATGCCGCCGACGCCGGTGGCCGCACCCTGATACGGCTCCACGTAGGAGGGGTGGTTGTGGCTTTCCACCTTGAAGGTGACCGCCCAGCCGTCGCCGATATCGACGACGCCCGCGTTCTCACCGATGCCGGCGAGCATCGCGGACTTCATCTCGTCGGTAGTGGTCTCGCCGAAGTAGCGCAGATGCACCTTCGAGGACTTGTACGAGCAGTGCTCGCTCCACATCACCGAGTACATCGCCAATTCGGCATCGGTCGGCCGACGGCCGAGGATCTCCTTGATCCGCGCGTACTCGTCGTCCTTGAGACCGAGCTCCTTGTACGGCTGCGGGGCATCGGGAGTTGCTGCGGCTGCGCTGACGGTGTCGACCTGCGGAGTCACGGAGTACCAGGGTCCTTTCGGGCCGGAGCGCGAAGCTGAGGATTCGCCATGAAGTTTAGCCGTGACCCTGGATGGACAGCCGATCGCATCGACCGGTCCTCCCGATTTCGGGCGCGGATGCCTCGGGTCGACAGGCATCGCGCGAGTTCGCAGCCGCTACGCTTTGGCCGTGAACGATCGATCGGGGGTTGCGGATCCGGCCGAGCAGCCCGTCACCACGCAGCACACTCGGCCCGCCGCCGGCTCGGATATCTCGCCGCGATTCTCATTGTCGAACCCGCAGGTGCGCTGGCTACTGATCGCCGTGGCGCTGTTCGCCGTGTCGGCCATTGTCTCGCTCGTGGTGCACTGGTGGAACGGCTATATCGATCTCCAGGTCTATCGCAACGGTGCGCGGGTCTGGCTCGACGACGGCGAGTTGTACGGACCGATGCCTCCGGTCGAGGGGATCGGCCTGCCGTTCACCTATCCCCCGCTGGCCGCCCTGTTCTTCGCACCGCTCGCGTTGATGCCGCTGCCGCTGGCCGAGGTACTGGTCACTGCCACCTCGGTGCTCAGCCTCGGTATCACGCTGTGGCTGGTGCTCGTGCGACTGCGCCCGACCCTCGAGCGGCAGACCATGCTCGCGCTGGTCATCGGCGTGGTCGCGGTGGCGCAGATGTCCGAACCGATCCGGCAGACCTTCGGCTTCGGTCAGATCAATCTGGTACTGATGGCCGCGATCACCATGGATTGCCTTGTCCGCAAACCGGTCTGGCCGCGCGGCATGCTCATCGGCATCGCGGTCTCGGTGAAATTGATTCCGGCCGGATATCTGCTGTACTTCCTGCTACGTCGGGATTGGAAGGCGGCTGGCACGCTGATCGTCTCCGCGATCGTCGCGGTCGGACTCGGATTCCTGCTGTTCCCCAGCGATTCGGTCGAATACTGGTTCCACACCCTGGCCGATACCGGTCGCATCGGCCCGCCGTATTTCGCGGGCAATCAGTCGATCAAGGGCATGGCCTTCCGTCTCGGCGTCTCCGATTCGCTGGCCACGCTGATCTGGATCACGCTGTCGCTCATCGCGATCGCCCTCGCCGCGGTGTGGATGCACCGGCTGATCACGGCCGGCCAGCAGGTTTGCGCGCTGCTGGTGAATGCGGCCGCAGTACTGCTGGTGTCGCCGGTTTCCTGGTCGCACCACTGGGTTTGGATCGCACCGGCCATTCTGGTCGCCGCCGACCTCATCGCCCGCGGCACCCGCAATCGCTGGTTCATCGGCACCGTCGCCGCCGGCACCGTGCTGTTCATGGTCGGCCCCCAATGGCTCCTGCCGCATTCGAAGGATCTGGAACTCGGCTGGGCCTGGTGGCAGCAGCTCATCGGCAGCAGCTACGTGCTCGTCACCCTGGCGGTATTCGTGGTCGCCGTCGTCACCTACCGCCCGACCGAAGCCGCGGTGCCCGAAAAGACCAGCGCCACAGCCTGATCGACAACCTCACCTACCGGTCCAGCGGTGCCGGGGTCAGGAAAGCAGCCAGCGCGGCCGCGTAGGCCGAAACATCTTCCGCGCCCATGATTTCGCGCGCCGAATGCATAGCCAGCTGCGCGGCACCGACATCGACGGTCGGCATGCCGGTGCGGGCGGCGGTCATCGGGCCGATGGTGGAGCCGCAAGGCAGATCGGCGCGGTGCACGTAGCGCTGCAAGGGCACCTCCGCTTGGGCGCAGGCCAGGGCGAAGGCACCCGCACCCGCCGCATCCGTCGCGTAGCGGAGATTCTGGTTGACCTTGAGCACCGGGCCGCCATTGACCTCGATGCGGTGGGCGGGCTCGTGCCGGTCCGGGTAGTTGGGATGCGTCGCATGCGCCATATCGCCCGAGGCACACACGGATCCGGCCGATGCGGCCAGGTATTCGGCGCGACCGCCGCCGCGCGAGAGCACGATGCGCTCGAGCACCGTCGGCAGCAGATCGGACTGCGCGCCGCGATCGGACTGACTGCCGACCTCCTCGTGATCGAACATCGCCAGCACCGGAATGGCCGCACCGGGTTCGGCGATCGCCGCGAGGAAGGCGTGCAGTCCCGCGTAGCAGGTGCCCTGATTGTCCAGGCGCGGCGCGCTCACCAGATCGCGGTCTCGGCCCACCAACCGGCTCGGTGCCAGATCATGGGTCATCAGCTCCCAGCCGAGCACGGCCTGCGGATCGACCTCGGCGTATTCGGCGACGAAATCGAGGAACGAGCGCGGCTGCGCACCCAGGCCCCAGATCGCATTGACGTGCCGCTGCGGATCCAGCGTGACACCGCGGCGATCCTCCGAAAGGTGGATGGCCAACTGTGGCACGCGCAGAATCGGTTCATCGATCCGAATCAGCTGGTCGCGCACCGCATTTCCGTCGCGCACACTGAGCCGTCCGGAGATGCCGAGCTCCCGGTCCAGCCATGAATTCAGCCAGGCTCCGCCGTAGGGCTCCAACCCGACCAACTGCCAGCCCGCCGTGGCCAGATCCGGATACTGCTTCACCCGCAGGTTCGGACTGTCGGTGTGCGCACCGACCACCCGGAACGGCGTCACCCCCGCGGAATCGGCCGTCGCCCACGCGACAAGGGAGCCGCCGCGCACGACGTAATGGCGGCTCGGCCCATCCGAGGGCCACGGCGCCGACTCCGCGAGCGGGGTGAAGCCGTGGGCGTCCAGTTCCCGCGCGACCGTCCGGCACACATGGAACGGCGACGGTGAATCGTCGATGAAGGCGCACAACCCGGCGGCCGTGGCAGCGGTAGTGGATACGGGCATGCCTGTGATCCTAGGCAGACGTCTGACGAGCCCGGGATCCGATCGGCTCGATCTCGATCAGATCCCGCGCCTGCTTCGGCGCCTCGAGCGGATCATTGATCCAGGCTCGGCAAGAACGCGAACATGGCGTGCGCCGCTGGGCTTTCATCGGCCACGTACTCTCGGGAACCGCCGGGTGTTTCGAGTTGAACGGCCCCGATCGCGTGCCGCACGATTCCCCAGAAACCAGGCCCAGCAGCACGGCTATATCGCGCTGGCCCACGACGTCGATTTCGACATCATGCCCAGATCACTCGAGGTGACTTACCAGACACGGTGACCACCACGGAGCAAGTCTTACGAGCGACGTTCGCGGCCCGTCTCGCGTCCGAGTGGCCGAAGCGCATGCGACGAAGTCGCGAGTCTCGGCCGCTCGGACGCGAGACAGCAGGGGGCCGCGAACACGCCGCGCCGAAGGCGCGGCAAATCCTACACAGTGTCGAGTACCGAGAGGAACAAGCCGAGGCCGTCGTCGCTCGGACCGGTCAGCGGCTCGGTGGCGTGTTCCGGATGCGGCATCAGGCCCACAATTCGGCCATCGGCCGAGGAAATGCCCGCGATATCGCGCTGAGAGCCGTTCGGATTGTCGCCCGCGTAGCGGAAGACCACCCGGCCCTCGCCCTCGAGTTCGTCGAGCACCTGCTCGGACGCCTGGTAGCGGCCCTCGGCGTTCTTGACCGGGATGAGAATCTGGGCACCGGGCTCGAAGCGCGAGGTCCATGCGGTATTCGCGGTTTCGACGCGCAGCCATTCGTCACGGCAGACGAAATGCAGACCCTCGTTGCGGGTCAGCGCACCGGGCAGCAGCCCCGCCTCGCACAGCACCTGGAAACCGTTGCAGATACCCAGGATCGGCAGGCCGCGCCCCGCGGCCTTGACGACCTCACCCATCACCGGGGCGAATCGGGCGATGGCACCGGCGCGCAGGTAGTCACCGTAGGAGAAGCCGCCGGGCACGACCACCGCGTCGACCTGCTTCAGATCGGCATCGGCGTGCCACAGGCTGACCGCCTCGGCGCCCGCCAGCTTGACCGCCCGAGCTGCGTCGACATCATCGAGCGTGCCGGGAAAGGTGATGACCCCGATGCGTGCGGTCATGACTGCGCCTCGCTGGCGCTGGGCTCCGGCAGGCCCGCAATGGCGGCTGTGTTTTCGATTCGCTCGGCTGTGTCCACTGTTCGCTCGCTACGCTCGCTCATGCCGAAACCCGCACGACCTTCCAGTCCTCGATCACGGTGTTGGCGAGCAGCGCCTCGGCGATTTGTTCGAGCTCCGCGTCGCTGACACTGTCGTCGACATCGAGTTCGAATCGCTTGCCCTGCCGCACATCCGACACTCCGGCGAATCCCAGGCGCGGGAGCGCGCCGGCGATGGCCTGACCCTGCGGATCCAGGATCTCGGCCTTCGGCATCACCTCGACCACGACTCGTGCCACGCGTTGCTCCTCAGGTGGTGTTGGGGTTACCTGAGCAGCGTAGTTGTCCGGGTTGTCCGAGCTACGGTCGGGGTCGAGTCAAATAGCATGGCCCCATGCGCATAGCCCACTTCGGCCACTCCTGCATCCTCGTCGAATTGCACGGCAAGAAGGTGCTATTCGATCCGGGCACTTTTTCGCATGGCTTCGAGGGCCTGACCGGCCTGGACGCCATCGCCGTGACCCATCAGCATCCCGACCATATCGATCCGAACCGGATCGAGGCGCTGCTCGACAACAACCCGAACGCGCGCCTGTTCAGCGATCCACAGACCGCGCAGCAGCGCGGCGAACCGTGGGAGGCAGTGCATGCGGGCAATGTGATCACCCTCGGCGCACTCCAGATCACCGGAGGCGGCGGCAGGCATGCGGTGATCCACCCGGAGATCCCGGTGATCGATAACACCGTCTTCCAACTCGGCACCCCGGACGACCCGGCCGAACTCGTGCACCCCGGCGACTCGCTCTGGGTGCCACCGGTGCCGGTGGGCGTCCTCGCCATCCCGGCCTCGGCACCGTGGATGCGGATCAGCGAGGCCGTCGACTACCTGCGCGCGGTCGCCCCCCGCACCGCCTTCCCCATCCACTTCGGCATCATCCAACCCGAAGCGCAGGGCATCTACTTCGGACGCCTCGCCGAAATGGGCCCCGCCGGTACCGAATTCACCGTCATCGCCCCTGAAGACCACCGCGACCTCTAACCCCTGGCCTGCTCACCACGTATCGATGGCGGCAAATGCCGAGAGAATCCGCCACAGATACCTGGTGGATCGGGCGTCCAACCCGCTCAGCGGCCCTGTTCGGCGTAGGTGGCGAGGAACAGGGCCTCGGCGAGGGCCATGTGTTCGATTTCGGTGGGGTCGACACTCTCGTTGGGCGCGTGGATGAGGCATTTGGGTTCTTCGACGCCCAACAGCATGATCTCGGCATCCGGATAGGTGTCCGCGAAGACATTGCACAGCGGGATCGAGCCGCCCTGGCCCTGGGTGGTCGTGGCGCGGCCGTAAGCGGCGGTGAGCGCGGCCTCCATGGCGGTGCGCGCGGGGCCGCCGCTGGCCGACCGGAACGGCGCGCCGGCGCCTTCGGTTTCTACGGTGAGTTCGGCGCGCCACGGCGTGTGCGCCCGCAGGTGTGCGGTCAGCAGTTCCAGCGCCTCGCCCGCATCGGTACCCGGTGGAATGCGCAGGTTGAGCCGGGCTCGGGCAGCGGGCTGGATGGCCGCCGATGAGCCGACGACCTTCGGTGCGTCGATGCCTAGCACCGTCAAAGCCGGTCGCGCCCAGAGCATATCGGCGACCGTGCCGTCACCGGCGAGTTCGACACCGCCGAGCACGCCTGCATCGGCGCGGAATTGGTCCGTCGAGTACTGCACACCGGTCCAGCGCTGATCGTTGGGCAGACCGGCCACCGTGGTGTTGCCGTGTTCATCGTGCAAGGAGGCGAGCAGATGAACGAGCGCTGTGAGCGCATCGGGGGCGGGACCGCCGAACATGCCGGAATGCATTGCTCCGGCAAGGGTTTCGATGGTGACGATAACGTTCACATTGCCGCGCAGGGTCTCGGTCAAGGTCGGCATCCCGATCGCGAAATTGCCGCAGTCGCCGATCAGAATCGCATCCGCGCGCAACAACTCGGGGTTGGCCGCGACGAACTGTTCGAGTCCACCCGTGCCCTGCTCTTCGGAACCCTCCGCGACCAGCGTGACCCCGAGCGGCAGCTCCGCGCCCAGGGCTCGCAGCGCGGTCAGGTGCATCACGATATTGCCCTTGCAGTCGGCACTGCCGCGCCCGTACCAGCGGCCGTCCTTCTCGGTGAGCTCCCAGACCGGGGTGCGCCAGGCATCGTCGTCGAGCGGCGGCTGCACGTCGTAGTGACAGTAGAGCAATACCGTCGGCGCACCGTTCGGCGCGGGACGCGAGGCGATGACGGCCTTACTGCCATCGGGAGTTTCGTGCAGACCTACCTTGGTCAGACCGGCCCCGGCGAATGCGTCTGCCACCCACTGCGCGGTCCGATCGCACTCCTCCGGCGGGAACTGCCGGGGATCGGCCACCGATTTGAACGAAACCAGTTGGGTGAGGTCGATTTTCGCCTGCGGCATCAGCGCAGCCACCCGCTGGCGCAGCGCCGCGACGCGGGGGTCGTCGTTCATCTGCGAAACCTCGTTCATCGTCTGGTCCGCTCCTCTTGCACATTGTCGTTTCGATCCAGCACACAGCGGCGGCCGGCCGCGCGCCGCCCGCCCACTCTGGCATGAACCGCTCGATGCATACCGGGAAACCAGCCGACCGATCGGTCTGTGTCGTCCGGCTCGGAACACCGAAAATCCGGGCGCCGCTATGCCAAGCTGATAGGCGCTGGTTGCCGCTGTTTCGCAATTATCACGCGATCCATCTTCGGAGGCGGTTCGATGACAGAAGAACTAGAGCCCGACGACCTATTCGTCCTGCCGGGCCTGCGCCGGTCGGCACCGAAGGCCCGATTTCCGATAAACGAGTTGATTCCGCAGGTCGCCTACGAGATCGTGCACGACGAGCTGATGCTCGACGGCGTCTCCCGGATGAATCTCGCGACCTTCTGCACCACCTGGGTGGATGACCAGGCGCGCAGGCTGATGAACGAATCCATGGACAAAAACATCGTCGACAAGGACGAATATCCGCAGACCGCCGAATTGGAGCGACGCTGCGTGCGGATGGTCGCCGATCTGTGGCATGCGCCGATTCCAGCCGCCACACACGGCACCTCCACCACCGGATCCAGTGAGGCCGCGATGCTCGGCGGTCTGGCCGCCAAATTCCGTTGGCGCAAGCGTGGCGGCACCGGGACACCGAATTTCGTCTGCGGCCCGGTGCAGGTGTGTTGGGAAAAGTTCGCACGCTATTTCGATGTGGAGATACGCCGGATTCCGCTGCGCGGGGACCGGCTGACCATGCATCCCGACGATGTATCCGCCTACTGCGACGAGAACACCATCATGGTGGTGCCGACCTTCGGGCAGACCTACACCGGCCTGTTCGAAGATGTCGACGGGATAAGCCGGGCATTGGATCGGCTGCAGGAAGTCAGCGGCCTGGATATCCCCATCCATGTCGACGCCGCCAGCGGCGGATTCCTCGCGCCGTTCACGGCACCGAATCTGATCTGGGATTTCCGGTTGTCGCGGGTCAAGTCGATCAATGCCTCCGGCCACAAGACCGGACTCGCGCCACTCGGCGCGGGCTGGGCGATCTGGCGCGAGGCCGCCGATCTGCCCGAGGAGCTGATCTTCAATGTGGATTATCTCGGCGGCAGCATGGCCACCTTCAATCTCAACTTCTCCCGCCCCGGCGGGCAGGTGATCACCTCGTACTACGAATTCATCCGGCTGGGCCACACCGGATACACCCGCCTGCAGTCCCAGCTCTACCACGTCGCCCAGCATTTGGCCGATGGCCTGCTGAAACTCGGTCCGTTCGAGATGGTCCACCGCGGCGATCCGCATCGGGGCATCGCGGCGGTGTCGTGGCGACTCACCGAGGATGTCGGATTCAACCTGTACGAACTGTCGGATCGGCTACGGACCAGGGGCTGGCTGATCGCCGCGTATCCGCTGCCCGCCGACCGCGAGCACGAGACGATCATGCGCGCGCTGGTCCGGCACGGGTTCACCATCGATATGGCCGATCTACTGCTCGCCGATATCGCGCGCGGTATGGAGCAACTCGCGAAGCATCCACAGACCGAACCGCTCACCCAAGCCGAAGCGGGCGGCTTCACGCACAATGCGACCGCGGCCGTACCGAGCGCGAAGGCCAAACCCGTCCGGTCGAGCACCGAATAGCGCTGGCGGAGTACCGATTACGCCGCGCGCCGCCGCCCGGTTACGCCATTTCGGGCGGCGGCGCCTCGTGCGGCGGCGCCGACCGCACCCCCTACACGGTTTCCAGCAGATTCGATCAGGCCGCCTTGACGGCGGTGAACGGCTCCCAGCGGTACACCTCGCTGGCCGCGTCGTGGAACAGCGCGAGATCGACCGCGTCGAGCATTGCCTGCCGAGGGCCGGAGCGGCCGAGCTGAGCGGCGGAGACGGCCAAGCGCAGCACACCACCGCGACGTGCGGTTTTGGCCGCACCGAGTACCAATGCGCGGCACCACCACGACTCGACGCGGAATCCCTCACCGATGCCGTAGACGCGCGCCTTCTGCGCGGTATTGCGCTCGAGATCGAGGATCGAGGTCAGCCCGAGCGCGAGCCGGAAACCGACCTCGGGCAGCGCCTCGATAGCGCCCGCCGACGCATCCCAGCGCGGGGCCGCGAACAGCCGGGTGCGCAGTTCCGCTTGCTCGAGCACCCGATCGGCCGCGGTCAGCCGCAGACGCGCCTCGTGCCGGGGCAGCGTGGCGAATTCGGCGCGACGCCGCTTGGTCGCCGCCTGGTCGTAACCGTGCAGCACGATCGCATCGCCGCGGGCCCGCCGACCACGCAGCCAGGACTGCGTCGCCGGGTCTTCCAGCAGCCGGTAGCCCCCCTGCAAACGGGGCGCGACCAGCAGCGAAAGTCGTACATCGCGTCGATCCATTTCGGCCGCGAATTCGATAGCCGCATCCCGCGTGGTGTCCCGGATCCCGGAAATCGACACGATCAGCTCAGCGTTCATGACCTTACGGTGCCAGCCGCAGATGTACTCGGCGTGCAGCGTGGATGACCCGCCGACGAACACTGCGTCACACCCGCGGCACACCTCCCCTAGGGTCTCCGGCGTGAAGGCAGCCCTGCTCAGGGTTCTGTTCGTTCCGTTACTCCTCATCGCACCGGTCACGGCGTTAGCCGATCCTGCCGACCCCCAGATCTTCAGCCAAGACGAAAAGTGCACCGCGACACAGGGTTTCGTCGACCAGGTGCGCAGCCGCACGCCGGATGCGACACCGGATCAGATCGCCGACGCCTACCTCGCGATCATGAACGCGAACGGCGCATATCAGGGGATCGAGCAATATCGCGACAGCGATCGCGAGACGTTCCT
This sequence comes from Nocardia sp. NPDC049707, assembly GCF_040674855.1. Taxonomy (NCBI): domain Bacteria; kingdom Bacillati; phylum Actinomycetota; class Actinomycetes; order Mycobacteriales; family Nocardiaceae; genus Nocardia; species Nocardia sp. NPDC049707. Next base: position 33,796 of record NZ_JBFANN010000045.1, read on the forward strand.
GGAGAACATGGTCGGGTATGCGCCGTAGGCGAGATAACCGGCGTCGCCGTCCACGATGATCGAGTCGCCGTCGCCGGCGACGTGCTCACCGAGGGACACCCGGTACGTGACGCCTGGATCGAGCAACCCGATCCCGTGGTGAACGCCTCAAACCATCCGGTCGGCTACAGCGACCTCCCCGAAGAAGCCGAATTCCGGGAACGACCCTGCGGGTGCGGGTGCGGCGAGATATCCACCCGGGATTTCCTGCCCGGCCACGACGTACGCGCCTTCCAAGACCGCGTCCGCCGGATGTTCGCCGGATCCGCGCTGGAATTCATCCGTTGGGTCGACCGAATGGGCGCCGAACACGGTCTTCCGCTCCTGGCTGTGCGCAATCCAGAGGCGCTGCGACCCGAGGAGCGTCCGGCCTCGTCATTGAAACCTACGATCAGCTGCTGAGCAAAACCATCGGCACCGGCACCGAGCCGGAGTACGAGGACACTTTCTAGCTGCTACTGCTGCGGGTCCGCATCCTCGCGCATCTGCTTCGTGCCTGTCACCGATGCTTTCCGGCAACTGCACTCTTGGTGTGGGTGCGGTGTGTAGCCTTGCCGTGCAACAGGTCTGAAGGGGAAAGCGTTTATGGATCCGTTCACGATGATTGTGACTGCGTTGCTGGCCGGTGCTGCTGCGGGTGGGCAGGAGGCGGCATCGGCTGCGGTGCGTGATGCGTACGGGGCGCTACGTCGCCGTATCAGCGGTGACGGCGCGGACGTGGAGATTACCGCGGCGCTGGAAGCGAACGAGTCCTGCGCCGGTGGTGATCGTGCTGTGGTGGAAGCAGCGGTGCGGCGTGCCCGAGTCGGTGACGACGTCGAGGGGCAGGTACTCGCTCAGCGTGTACTCGATGCGGTGCCGTCGAAACAGGTGTTCAACGATCTGCGGCATGCTCAAGGTGTGTATACCGGCGACGGAGGCACCGTCAATATCACCTTCCACAACAACACCTCCCAGTGACAATACGCCAGCTCAGCGGCGCAAGGTCCGCTTCTAGTGCGGTGTTACCTCGCCCGGCGGCGCCCGGGGTGAGGGCGGGTGGCCTGATATACATGCCGGTGAGCGCGGTGACGTGGTGGATCTAGACCGCACCGGTGCCGAGAGATCGGGGTATCGGGTCGGCGGTGGCGCCGGGTTCATCGATGCTCGATACAGCCAGGGTGTGATCGCCGGCGACGGCAACACCCAGAACGTCACCATCTACAACTACCGGGGAATGTCTCCTGATCGGCCTGCACCCGCGCCGTTGATCGGTGCCGGTGGCAGGGTCGAGTTCCCGTATCGGGGTTTGGGCTGGTTCGGGGAGCACGACGCGCCGTTGTTTTTCGGGCGTGATCCCGCGATCACCGATGTGCTGCACCAGCTCTGCGAGGTGTTTGCCGAGCCGAGGATTGTGGCGGTGGGCGGGGTGTCCGGTTCCGGGAAGTCCTCGCTGATGCGGGCCGGCGTGCTCCCCCGGATCCGCAGCGGCGCCGTGGACGGGCTACCGGGAGCGGATCGGTGGCCACCGTTCGTGGTATTCAGCCCGGGTAACTCACCTCTCGATGACCTGGCGGGCGCGACGGCCAGCGCGACCGGCATGGACGCGGCGACCCTGCGGCGGGAGTTGCGCCACGACCCCACCGGATTCGCGGCCACGGCCGCCCAGGCCACCACCGTGTCACCTGGGGCGCCACCCGATAGTGGGCGTCGGTTGCTGGTGGTAGTCGACCAGTTCGAACGGATCTTCACCCAGTGCACCGACCCGAGCCAGCGCGAAGGGTTCGTCGCTGCCCTGCATGCGGCAGCGACCACACCGCAGACCGAGACCGGGACACCGCCGGCGCTGGTGGTGTTGGTGGTGCGTTCCGATTTCGAGGCTCGCTGCGCCGAGCTCGAGGGATTGGCCGAGGCGATCCGGCATCGGTGCCTGCTCACCTCGATGACCGAACGCCAACTACGACTGGCGATCACCGAACCCGCCAAGACAGCCGGGGCCCGCGTCGAGGATGAGCTCACCGAACAGTTACTGCGCGAGGTTCGTGCCGCTACCCGCATCCCCTCGAACACCCCCGCCGCGGCATCAGGGGCGGGGGTGTTGCCGCTGGTCTCCGACGCCTTGGACCGGGCCTGGCGTCAACGGGCCGGAGACAGTCTCACTGCTGCCGACTACGACCGGGTCGGCGGGATCGATCGCGCGGTCGCCCGTAGTGCCCAGCGCACCTACGACGACCTCACTCCCGAGCGGCAGATGGTGGCACGCAAGGTGTTCACCCGACTCACGATCGCCGGTCCGGACGGCACCGATACCGCTGACCGCGCCCGCCGCAGCGATCTCACCACGACCGCGGAAGAGACCGCGGACGTGGAGACGGTGCTGGAGGCGTTCGCCGCCGAACGGCTGCTGACTCTAGGTGATGACAGCGTCGAGATCAGCCATGAAGTGCTGTTGGGTACGTGGCCGCTGCTCCGCGATGAATGGCTGGCCGACACCCGCGCCGACCGGGCCGTACGTACCCGCCTACGCAACGCGGCCGGCGTCTGGGACGAGCACGGACACGACAACTCCTACCTGTTCACCGGAAACGTCCTCGACACCACCACTGCCACCGCGGCCCGAATCGGTACCGAACCCGACCGCCATACTCCGCTGACCGACCTCGAACACCGATTCCTCACCGCCTCCACCCGCGCGGCCCGCCGCCGCGCCCGGCAACGGCGGGCCTTCACCGCGACGCTTGTGCTGCTCGTCGTCGCCTTGACTGTCGTGGCAGGCGTTGCCATACAACAAACCCGGAAATCGGATGAGCAACGCAGGATTGCGGTCGCCCAAAACCTGATCAGCAGAAGCCAACTCCTGTACACCACCGACCCCTACGGCTCCCGGGTCGCCGCTCTGGCCGCCTGGCGCATCCACGAAAGCGACGAAACTTTCCACGCGATCCGGAACGCCGCCAGCAATCCACGCACCGCAAAACTCACCGGCCACACCAACAGCGTCACCTCGGTGGCGTTCAGTCCCGACGGTCACATGCTGGCCACCGGCGGCTACGACGGCACCGTACGGCTGTGGGATCCGGTCACTCAGAAGCAGATCGGTGAACCCCTCACCGGCCCCACCAGCGGTCTCTTCTCGGTGGCGTTCAGTCCCGACGGTCACATGCTGGCCACCGGCGGCTTCGACGGCACCGTGCGGCTGTGGGATCCGGTCACTCGGCAGCAGATCGGTGAACCCCTCACCATCCACACCGACATCTCCTCGGTGACGTTCAGTCCCGACAGTCACACCCTGGCCACCAGCATCGGGGACGGCACCGTGCGGCTGTGGGACTTGGTCACTCGGCAGCAGATCGGTGAACCCCTCACCGGCCACACCGACCGCGTCTTCTCGGTGGCGTTCAGTCCCGACGGTCACACCCTGGCCACCGGCAGCGACGACAGCACCGTGCGACTGTGGGATCCGGTCACTCAGAAGCAGATCGGTGAACCCCTCACCGGCCACACCGACAGCGTCTCCGCGGTGGCGTTCAGTCCCGACGGTCACACCCTGGCCACCGGCAGCGACGACGACACCGTGCGGCTGTGGGATCCGGTCACTCGGCACTCGATCGGTGAACCCCTCACCGGCCACACCAGCGGCATCTTCTCGGTGGCGTTCAGTCGCGACGGTCACTCCCTGGCCACCGGCGGCCGCGACGGCACCGTGCGGCTGTGGGATCCGGTCACTCGGCACCCGATCGGTGAACCCCTCACCGGCCACGCCAACAGCGTTATCTCGGTGGCGTTCAGTCCCGACGGTCACACCCTGGCCACAGGCAGCTACGACAGCACCGTGCGGCTGTGGGATCCGGTCACCGGGCAGCAGATCGGTGACCCCCTCACCGTCCACACCGGCGTCGGATCGGTGGCGTTCAGTCCCGACGGTCACACCCTGGCCACCGGCAGCTACGACGGCACCGTGCGGCTGTGGGATCCGGTCACCGGGCAGCAGATCGGTGACCCCCTCACCGTCCACACCGGCGTCGGATCGGTGGCGTTCAGTCCCGACGGT